>CAIYAG010000001.1 GCA_903924075.1 uncultured Bacteroidota bacterium
AAAATTATTAATCATCGACAAACTAAAAGTTAACCGAATTAAAAAACTGGAAACAACGCAAGAAATATTAAATCTTGAACCCGGATTTGAGCAAAGTTTTTATACATTTTATAAATGGTGCTGGATTAACAAAGGATATTAGTTTAAGTAATCTTCGCAAATACCCACCAATCACTATAAGCTTTTATTCTATCATAAAATCTAGCAAATTGAATAATGTGTCTTCCTAATAAAACAATCAGCTCATTTATTTGAATTCAAGCAATTTAATGGTGTATGAAAAGTCTACATTATCCGACCAAATCAAATATTTTTCCAAGGGTTTTGGTCCGCAGGATGCAGAACCCACACCTAATGTTTTTGTAGAAAGGGTAAATACAGTTGCTTTGCTTTCTGGCAAGTCGATCTTGTATTCAACTGGGAACATTTCTTCATCAGTATGTTTTAATGCTGAAAACTGCATCAAGTTTTTATCTGCCTGAATCATTACAGATGAAACACCTTTACTTGAAAGCTTTACCCATCTAACTTCTTCATGGTTTCCCTGATCCATTGGCTTTTCATATTCATATTGATCATTTACCTGTAAAGTATATAAACCAACATCAGCTGATGATTTACGATCGGAATAATTTTCCCAAGGGCCACGACCAAAATAAGAAACCTCATCCCACTTTTTATTGAATAGGAATCTCACTCCAATACGAGCAAGGTTAATTCTCAATCCTAAAAATTGTATTTTATTATCTACAGTAACAGTTCCATCTGCATGTATTAAATAGGTTGCAGTATGTAAAGCCGAGAATCCTTCTTTACCTGCTGCTTTAATAGTTGAAATGATTTTAACGGATGACTTATTAACTGTTTCAGCTTTAAATTCAATTAAAGAATATTTCAAATCATTTAATCCAAATCGTAACCAATTATTGTTTCCCCACATATCATCATTACGGTGAGCTGCACGCCAGAGGATTAGTTGGGGAGAACCATTAGAGGTTAAAAGTTGTACATTTCCTTTACTCATTTGAACCAATAATCCAGTTTGTTTATCGAATGTTAGTGCAAAGCCGGAACCCTCTACTTTCACGGTTTTTAAATCCTCTATTAACTTAACATCTTTTGTTGTTGTTGTAACCTTTTGAATAGAAGAAGTATTTATAGGTAATTTGAATTGTTCTGATGCCACTTCAAAACCTTTATCAGCCCACAAAGTATTTACTTTTTGTGAATAAGAAATACGCAAATAATACTCGGCACCATCTTTAGGATTTGCAATTTTAAAAGGCACAGCAATTCGTGCTTCTTTTAATGCAGCAATTCGAGGAATATCCAAATCGCCTTTGTCTATTTCTTTTCCGTTTTCAGTAACAATCCAACTAACATGGAAGCCTTCAAGAGAAATAAACTGGAATTTATTTCTAATTTTTATAGTGCCGCTGGCAGGTTCAATTAATTCTGTTGAAATCCATTGGAACGCTTTTTTCATTTCAGGATAATGAGGTTTCACTTGCGTACCTTCTGTTGTTCGGTCAAAGGAAACTACCCCTTTATGAATGAAATAATGATCGTTTGGAAATTCTCCAAATCCACCTCCATATGCAAGTATTGGGTGTTTCGGATCTCTTTTGTTCCATAAAGCTTGGTCTTGATATTCCCAAATGGCTCCACCAACTATCTCAGGATTATTGTCAAACACTTCCGAATATTCAGCTAATGAGCCCATTGAATTAAACATCGCATGGGCAAATTCACAAATATAAAATGGCTTAGTTAATTCTTTGTTCTGAGCAACTTTTACAAAGTCTTCCGGTACTCCATACATTTTACCATCCAAATCTGCCGGATTTTTTTTACCGATACCAAAACGTTCGTAATGCACAGGTCTACTTGAATCAATTGTTTTAATCGCTTGCAACGATGCAATCATATTTGAGCCAAGATGCCCAGTTTCGTTACCTAATGACCATATAATTACTGATGGATGGTTTTTAAAATTCTCTACATTGGCCACATTTCGATCAATAAAAGCGGCCCTCATTGTTGGTTCATTATCAAATCTATCTCCATAACCATGGTCTTCCACATTTGCTTCTGCAACCAGCCAAATTCCATACTCATCACATAACTCATACCATCGCGGATCATCAGAATAATGGCAGGTGCGAATATGATTACAATTACCTTGCTTAATAACTTGCAGATCACGAATCATTTGCGCTTCAGTGATGGCATGACCCACATCAGTCCAATGTTCATGACGATTAACACCTTTTAGTTTAATAGGTACACCATTCACTAAAAATATTCTTCCTTTAATCTCAATTTTTCTGAACCCAATTTTAGATGATAAAATCTCCCCACCAGATGCAGTTATAACAACGGTATATAAATTAGGGGTTTCTGCTGTCCATTTAGCGGGATTGATTACTGGGAATTTTATGGTTAATTGCTCTTCCTCGTTGATGTGTAACGCTTTTCCTGCAACCATTGCATGGACAATTTCTTTACCTGTTCTATCATATAATGTTGCAGTAAAATTCTGAGCTTTACTTAACGTATCGCCGTAGTTTTTAATTTTAGTTACAATTTCAACAGTTGCATTCTTATACTCATTATCTAAATCTTGTTTTACAAAAAAATCTCTGATATGAACCTGCGGCGAACTCCATAGTGTTACATTTCGGAAGATGCCATGTAATCGCCACATATCTTGATCTTCTAGCCAGGTACCTGAACTATATTCATAGACTTCTACAGCTAACGTATTTTTTCCTGATTTGATATATTTTGTAAGATCAAATTCAGCTGCATTGCGGCTGTTCACACTAAAGCCAACTTTTTCTCCATTCACCCAGATAAAGAAAGCACAATCAACACCATCGAAAGTTATGAATACACGGCGTCCATTCCATCCTACAGGAACTTCAAAGTCCCTTCTATAACTACCAACCGGGTTACGTTCAGAAAAAGCCGTATATTTTGAATCTGGCTCACTCATTACATGAGGAAAATCTTTTTTGATGGTATATCCATTATTTCTATAAAAGGGCGTACCATATCCCTGTACTTCCCAATTAGATGGAACAGGAATTTCTTTCCACGAAGACACATCATAAGAAGTTTTATAAAAATCAACCGGTCTTTTCTCAGGGCTAGGCACCCAATTAAATTTCCATTGACCATTTAAACTTAATGCATAAGTAGAAGCTCTTCGATTTGCTTTCAATGCTTCCTGCAAATTGGCATAAGGCATTAATGTTGCATGATATACTTCTTTATTAATTCCTAATAACTCGGGATTTTCAATTTCAGCAGGATAATCAATACCTGCTCTAAGTTGTGCTTTTACTAAGGCCGAATTTAAAATCAACCCTACAAGGAGTAATACTACAAATGCATTAAGTTTAATTGTTCTCATACCTTATGTCTTTTCTAAATAATACTAAAGAAGGCTCACATATTGACCATTGCTTTAATAACCCCATTTGCAGGATCAAGCCAACTTGCAAAATTGTCTTTGACTTCATCAAAACTTACACGATGAGTGATATAATTGGTTGGTATTACTAAACCTTTTTTCATAGAATCAATCACATGAATAAAATCTTCGCTTGTTGCATTTCTACTACTCATCAGTGTTGCTTCCCGTTTATGAAATTCAGGATGACTCAATGAGATCTCGTTTCTCTGCAATCCGATCAGCACAAACCTTGCGCCATGAGACATATATCTAAATGCATGATTAATCGCTTTAAGATTGCCTGTACAATCAATTACTACTGTTGGCATATCGCCATTCGTAATGGACCTTATTTGTGCCTCTACATCTGGCAACAAGGCATTCACTGTAAATTCAACTTTCAATTTATCTTTACAAAATTGTAGTCTCTGTTCATTGATATCCAATGCAATTACATGCGCACCAGCAATCCTTGCAAATTCCATAGTACCTAATCCAATAGGCCCTGCTCCGATCACTAATACATATTCGTTAGGCTTTACGGCAGCTCTTCTAATTCCATGAGCACCTATTGCGAGTGGCTCTACCAATGCCAATTCATCTTCGCTTAAACCTTCTCCATGAATTAAAGAAAAAGTAGGCACCGCTAAATATTCTCGCATTCCGCCATCTACATGAACACCACAAACTTGTATGGATGCACAACAGTTATTCAATCCATTTCTACATGTGATACATGTACCGCAATAAAAGTATGGACTAATGGTTACCAATTCTCCAACAGAAAAATCATTATCAGCCTGTGTTGCAACAATTTCTGCTGCAATTTCATGCCCGAGTATTCTTGGATACGTAAAAAAGGGCTGGGTTCCCTCATAAGCATGTAGATCGGTCCCACAGATTCCTATTCTCTTAATTTTTAAAAGGGAATAACCTTCAGGCAAAGCAGGCATACTTATTTCCTGATACTCTAATTCTCCAGGTGTATTACAGATCAATGATTTCATAAATCTTAGAATTGGGTTCCAACCATTTTCATGTTTCAAGTAGTCCTTCTTCAACCATCGCAGCCCAAAAGTTTTCAGGAACACGCTTTGTAGCCATTGTGATATTCTTTTTCACATTTTCAGGCTTTGAAGTATTCAAAGCAACACTTTTTACTCCAGGAATATTGAAACCATAATTAAAACATGCTTCAGCTGGTTGAATTTCATATTGTTTACATAGGGCAAAGAATGCATCCCGCCATTTAAAGAGTACCTGACCTTCAGCGAGTGCCCTATTAACTTCTTTATAATTATAAAAGTCACTGCCAATTAAAAAACCTCCATTGAATACGGCAGAATTGATTACGCTAACATCCTTTTCAAAAGTAGGCTCTGTAGTTGTTAACGGTGTTCGATACCACCTAAGTTTATTACTGATCAAAACTTCTTCCGATTTTACACCAAGGTCTTTTAGGCACTTCCCTAATGTCTCCAAGGCCAATCCAGCTCCATATTTCCCAGCACTATCAAACATGGGAATTCCAGGAGAATGATCAATACATTCCTTTACAATTGCCAATTTAGTTTCATAAGGAATTGCCTGATATAAATTACCTAAACTGCTTGTTCCAAAAATAACTTGGGGTAATTGAAACTTATTTATTGCATTGATAGCCATTAGCAATTTCAAATTATAAATGATAAAATTGTTTGGCATTTTCCCTAAAGAATAATGCCTTTTCATTTAATGTAAAACAAGAAAAATATTCTTGTACTATCCCAATAGTTTGTTCGTAGGAAGCTGCAACCTGACAAACAGGCCAATCACTCCCAAACATAATTCTATTGATTCCAAAAGCATCCACTATTGCATCAAGATAAGGTCTAAATTCTTCTTGTTTCCATTGTTGATAATTTGCTTCAGTCACCATCCCGCTTACTTTACAATACAGGTTATCAAATTGCGCAATCATTTTGATATCCCTTTTCCACTCTTCAACCAACCCTGCTTTAATATAGGGTTTCGCGATATGATCAATTACAAATAATTGATTTGGGAATTGTTTCACTAATTGAAAGGCTGCAATTAAATGTTTGGGAAAGATGAGGATATCATACGTGAAATTAAATTCATTTAAAGCGTCAATTCCCCTGAAAAAATCAGGCTGTAACATAAATGCTGGCTCCTCACCTTGTAAAACCTGCCTGAATCCCTTGATAGAATTGAATTGTGCAAAATAGGCTAACCTATCTTTGATATTTACTGCCCGAAGATCTACCCATCCAACAATTCCTTTAATGAAAGGATTTTCTGCAGCAAGACTAAGCAGAAAATTAGTTTCCCTTTCTGTTTGATCGGCCTGTACGGCAACGGTGCCTACAATGTTGTTTTCTTTTAAAACGGGCAAAAGATCTGATGGCAAAAAATCTTTTCTAATCAAGGCCATATCATCATCGATCCAATCATGTTTTTGTGGATTATATTCCCAGAAATGTTGATGTGCATCAATGATACCATCCATTAGATTAAGCTTATAATGCAAAAATTTGATTCATAAGTAGCCATTTTTCTCCAGGTTTCGCAAAAGGCATGGACTGT
>CAIYAG010000002.1 GCA_903924075.1 uncultured Bacteroidota bacterium
ATTGTCTTAGTTATTGTCTTGCCTTTTTCAATAACTTCTTGCCTAACATCCTTTAAGTTTATTAAACTCTTAATTGCCTTTGCAAGTTCTGGTGTAATTATTTGCTTGCCTGGCGAATTTGGATTGTCTTTATCTGGTGAAATTGAGTTGGAAATAAACTCTGAAAAAAATGATAAAATGTCAATAAGGTAGAAAGGAGAAAAAAGTAAGGCAAAAAATCCCAAC
This sequence comes from uncultured Bacteroidota bacterium, assembly GCA_903924075.1. Lineage (GTDB taxonomy): Bacteria > Bacteroidota > Bacteroidia > Chitinophagales > Chitinophagaceae > Sediminibacterium. The sequence goes on from CAIYAG010000002.1 coordinate 226, forward strand.
GCATAATAATTTAAAATAACGCAATTATTATGCGACTCGGGATACTTTATTCGTTCGATTGTGGCGCCGCAATCGATCAGTAAGGGAAAAAAGGTAAAGGCAAACTTATCCAAACACATTGCAATTAAAAATAACGCATCTATGCGACTGGGAAAGCTCTGTCAATTTTATAACTAATCAAAATTAAAAAAATGTTCAAACTATCTATAAGTAAAACGGTCAATATGGACCAAGCTAAGTACGACCGCATTTATTTGCGTGTCAGGAAACATGCAATCAATCCCAAATTCTTTATCAATGGGGTTGATAAAAATAAGCACTACACAAATCCCGCTGCATATGAATTGGAAGGGACTTACCACATCGTTAATAATTTCGGTTCGCTGGAAGCTCTTCTTGAACTAGGACAGGATGAAATTAACCTCGACATCATTGACCTCCACCAAAATGATGTTATTGAGTTCCTGCTTTCATTTCAATATCACGAACACAAAGAAACAAGGTGTTTGGCGGAACTAATTAAGGTTACTCAGGAGTACACCGCCACACTTGAAGGTGGAAAATGGCTGAAGACCATCACTAAAAGTGAAGACAAGGAGGAGCAATATTCTGAACTTTTCGGTATCAGCAAACATGCTGTTAAATGCTACCTGAAATTGATACTGCCCGGCAATGAAAAATATCTGGATATGTTGGCTGCGGATAAAAACTACAGACCAAGCAAAGCATATAGTGATTGTCTTGCGGAAGAAAAAAAGCCTAATGTCAATGATGACAACGCATCGGATAAAGGTCACCCAGGAGGAACCAACAAATGTAAAGCACCGGGTACGAGTAAAGAGGAAGGTTCTGAATCTACCTCAGACATTGCGCCAGACGATGATTCGGCTGATGTTGAAAATGCTGACCAATCTACCTCCAGTGAACCATCCTCCGATTATGATTATACTGACGAGGACGAATACAAAGAACATCTCCAACAATATGAAAAGGATGATTCAACACCTGACGAAGAATTGACTACAAAGGCTTTTGCTCAAAAAGTATTAGTGATTCTGAGTGATGGTAGTCAAATTGAATTGGTTGGTGATATTAAAATAGAGGTTGACGGAGAAATTTTAAGAAACACAAACAAATTGAAAAAACTGCCAAATGGTGACTGGAACCTTCCTTCATGTTATAATGACGTCTCGCTGACATTGATCTCAACGGACAACTTTTTTGCGGATTTCTAGTTCGAAAGTTTCAATACCCACATAACCTATAAACCCTATCAATTAATTTATTACTGTTTAAAAACTAAAACAATGGCAAAAGATTCTCCAATTGAATGGACTAAGCACACTGCAAACCTTTCGCTGGGATGTTGCAAAGTGCATAAAGGATGTGATAACTGTTATGCGGCAGCGTTAGCAAAGAGATGGGGTAATGATATTTGGGGGAGTGACAAGCCCAGAAAACAAGTAATTTCTGTTTGGGCTAACCTGCTCAAGTATCAAAAGGAAGCAAAGGCAGCGTGCAAAAGGCACCCGGTATTTGTTGGTTCAATGCAGGACATTTTTGAAAAGCCCATGCCGCTTATTGATCACAAGGGGAAAAACCTAGACATTACCACTGGTGATCTGCGTCGGAAATTCTTTGAAAATATCAGTAATGGTATGTATCCAAATCTTATGTTCTTGCTGTTGACAAAGCGACCAAGTAACATCAATAAATACATACCCGATGCATGGAAGCTGTGTCCACCTGCGAATGTAGCGTTTGGTACTTCACCAGTAGATCAAGCTACTGCTAACAATCTGATTGCACACCTTCTTCAAGTCAAAGGCAAACGATTTTTATCAGTGGAGCCGCAACTGGATGAGATTACGCTGACTCCGTGGTTACAGAATAAATCTATACACTGGGTTATTCAGGGTGGCGAATCAGGTCCCAAAAAAAGACCGTTTAATACGGACTGGGCAAGGAAAATGCGTGATGAATGTAAAGCGACAAATACGCCATACTTCTTCAAGCAAATTGATAAGGTCAAGGAAATACCAGCGGATCTAATGGTTCGTCAGTTCCCATAATCACAGCGAGCTGCATAGTTAACAATCAACAAAGCATTTTTTCAAACAACAAAATCCATAGTGGTCAATCCACTTAGCAAAATGTTATTGCCTTAAAATAAAGAATATGAAAAAGCAAATAGAAATGAGCAACTGGCTCTCGTCCAAAAGCTTTAATCTCAAAGACGAATATTATACCCCTGCTATTTTGGTGCAGCCAATACTCCAGTACGTAATACCCAATAGCAAAGTATGGTGTCCCTTTGATTTGGAATCAAGCGAATTCGTAATCCAGTTAAAACAGGCTGGTCATGAGGTCGAACACTCACATATATGGGAAGGGAAGGACTTCTTTGATTATGAACCGGAGAAGTATGATTGCATTATTTCCAACCCGCCGTTCTCAATGAAGCTTGCCGTATTAGATCGGTTATACTGCTTAGATAAGCCTTTTGCAATGATACTTGGTTTACCCATTTTGAATTATCAGGAAGTAG
>CAIYAG010000003.1 GCA_903924075.1 uncultured Bacteroidota bacterium
GGAAGTACCGCTACTCTTACTTTCAAATCTGCTTTTGCTACTACTAATGGTACCTGGACAATTGCTATCCCTGCTACTGGGTGGCATAGAATTACTCTTGCTTTTTCTGCTACAACGGGGCCTGGGAGTATTTTAGTATATGTGGATGGAATTATTGTAACAGCCACAGCGGGAACTGTAGGGAGCGGGGTTTATCTTACCGACTCTGGGCTATCTCTTCTTATTGGGGGGTTTTCTGCTTCTTCCTATAATTATAAAGGCTATTTATCAGATATAAGAATCTGGGATAGAGTTTTGAATACGTATGAACTTACAAATGTAGGTTCAAAAAAAATCAAAGCATTTGCGGTGTTTATTCTTGATCAAGGATTAACAGTAAAATTGGTAAATGCACAACTGGTACAAGTAATTGTTTCAGATAAATCAGCACGTTTAGATCTTGCAAAAGTTCCTGACACAAATGGCAAACGCATTTGTGTAGCATCGGTTGATCGAAACAATAATGTAAGCCAGTTATTTGAGTTGAAATAATTAATGATTCGTTCTAATAAGTGGCAGATCCATTTTAGGACTAATAATAAATGGAACATACTCTACAACTGTTGTTGCCGTGTCTAATCCAAAAGCTTTCTGATCTGATTGAGAATAATTTTTGATAGAAAAATAAGAATCCATTATAAAACCCTCTTTCACAGAAAACTCGTTTTCTACAGATAGGAAAGTTTCAATGATGACATAGGTGATATCAGCATGAAAGGTATTCATATCAAGACTTTCAAATTTATTTTCTACTTTAATTTCTTGGTGAATATGTAATTCCTGCATCACTTTTTTAAACAAGCGATTGATCCTTAATTGCACCCTGAATCCGAGATTAAAATCTACTCTGATAACTTTCCCAGGCACAATTTCTTTCGTTGAATACTCCATGGTATATGGATTATCTGAACGATTGATATGTACAAACCAATAGACTTCCGCCCGCTTAGGTTTTCGATGCAAAATGCTATGCATGATCCTTCTTTCGATCTCTCCTTCATAATCTGCCTTGGTCAAATAAACCAAGTGAGTTGCATATTTAGGAAAGTCTTTATCGGAGCTCAGATCTACAAGTCGATTTACATAGTCAGACAATTTTACGAACTGCAAATATCGATTTGTGATCTTCCTTGCACGATACCAAATCACCATGATAAATATCAAACCAAATTCAAAGAACAAGAACATCCATCGTTGTTTGATCTTTGCAACATTGGCAATGAAAAAAGCGATCTCAACTGTTAAGAAGATCAACATGATCAAACTCACAATACTGATATTCCATTTCTTAACTCTGCGCATGTAAACAAACATCAAAGTGGTTGTCATCAACATAGCAATCACAATCGAGAATCCATATGCCGCTTCCATATGTGCAGATTCTCTGAAATAAAACATCATACCAACACAACCGATCCAAAGGATCCAGTTTAAACTTGGAATATAAATTTGCCCCTTAATATCTGTCGGAAATTTAATGGTTACCCTTGGCCAGCAATTCAAACTAATGGCCTCATTGATCAGTGTGAATGATCCACTGATCAACGCCTGACTAGCAATAATCGTCGCGAGGGTTGCAATAATTACGCCGCTTAATAAAAACCAATGTGGCATTAATTCATAGAATGGATTCAATCCGTTCAGCGTTGGGCTATGATGCGCTAATAACCATGCCCCTTGTCCCATATAATTTACAATCAAAGCAGTTTTTACAAAGGCCCAGCTAACTTGAATGTTTTTTCTTCCACAATGTCCCAAATCACTGTACAATGCTTCTGCTCCAGTAGTACAAAGAAATACAGCTCCTAATAACCAAAAGCCCTGAGGATAATTCACCAAGAGATCGTAAGCATAATAGGGATTAATGGCTCTGATGATTTCTGGAGTATGATTGATTTGAACTGCACCCAGCACAAGGATCATCATGAACCAGATAAACATGATCGGACCAAATGCAAACCCTACTACTTTAGTACCAAATCTTTGAAAGAAAAACAACAGTGAAATAATGCCTATAACAATCCCTACTGTAAGATTATTTCCTGGTACAATTGCCTTTTCCAAACCAGGAATACCACCGAGGCCCTCAATTGCCGAGGATACAGAAATTGGCGGTGTAATGATGCCATCTGCTAAAAGTGTTGCTGCACCTATAATTGCAGGTATATACCAATATTTCGCATACCGTCTCACTAATGCATACAAAGAAAAAATACCCCCCTCACCTCTGTTATCCGCCCTCAAAGTGAGAAATACATATTTGAATGTGGTTTGCAAGGTTAATGTCCAGATCACACAAGAAATTCCACCATACACCAATTGTTCAGTGATCACTCTTTCTCCAATAATGGATCTAAAAACATAAAGTGGAGAAGTACCAATATCGCCATAAATGATACCTAAAGTAACCAATAAACCAGCTACTGTAATCTTACTAAGTTGACTGTGACCAGCCTGTTGTTGAGAAGCCATTAACGACTATTTTAATTCGACGAATAAGATGGCAGTAACCTTGAATGATAGGAATGAGCAACGCATTGCGTCAGGGGATTGAAATCATCCGTTACAAATCGTTAGCGGGCTTAAATTTAGATTATTTAAATAAAATTAAAATAATCTTAAGCTGAATTTAATAACAAAAGTTTGCCTTATTTATAAAGAGCCCCCTTCCACAAGTACAGAATCGAGAATCACTTCTTCAATTTCGTTGAACCCTTTTAGGCTGGCATACATTTGCTTAAATGCAAGTTTACCCAATTTGAACCCACTGGTTTCAACATAAGTAATCTTGGGATCATATAAGGTTGGGATCAATCCATTGCTGATCCCGATAATCGAAATATCTTCTGGCACTTTTAATTTTGCTTCATGTACCGCATGCATCACGCCCATTAAGATCATATCACCCATACAGAATACGGCATCTGGAATTTCTGTTTTGAATACATCCAAACATACTTCTCGGGATGCTTCAACTTGCTCAGGAAAAAAGTAAGTTACTTTTGAATCCCTTGCGTGTATATCGAAATAATTTTTAAAAGATGCATACCTCAATTTTGTAATACTCAAATGGGGATGTCCGAAAAGAGCGAGTACGTTTTTTTTGCCTTTCTCAATGATTGATTTTGCAGCAATTTGCGCAGCTTTTTCATCGGCTAAACAAACCTTTCTAAATCCACTAACTTCGGCTACCCTGTCAAAAAATACGACAGGAATACCCGACTCCTGTAATTTTCTGAACGGTGTCATATCTTCTGTTTCAATTGAAATGGATACAAATAAACCTAAGATTTTATTCCTCCTTAAAACATTGATATTTGAAATTTCTAAAGAAAGCTTATCAAGAGATTGCATGATCATGATAGAATACCCATGCTTTACAGCTTCTTCTTCTACTGCAGAAATAAAAAAGTCATAAAAATAATTTCTGATCGTTGGAACCAAAATGCCAAGCACATTACTTTGCTGGGTTCTTAATTGTACCGCAAAATTATTGGGTTCATAATCGAGCGTTGCTGCAAGTTCTTTTACCCGCTCCTTTGTTTTTGCTGAAATATCTGGATGATCTTTCAGCGCTCTAGAAACAGTAGAAATACTGATTCCTAAAATCTCTGATAATTTCTTCAAAGTGTTTTGCTGAAATCCCATGACCTACAAACGATTAATAATAGAAACTTATATTTCAAAGTTAAACCATATCAGAGGAATCACGGTTTTAATATTTAAACGGGAAATGCTACCCGAATTGGATAATTTTCTCGCTTCCGCCAGGCCATATTCCCAATTTTTTTTCGGTAGCCGCAAATCGGAATTCAAAGATTTTTTGTACTTGCTTTTTTACCATAAGAAGTTGTGCTAAATCACCCAGGAACCAGAATGGTATTTTGTAATGTACGATATCCGTCATTTCAACCCCACCCTCAATTGCTTTGAAATGGTGCTGGTGATGCCATAGGCTATAAGGACCAAATCTTTGCTCATCTATAAAATACTGCTTGTCTACTACCTGACTAATTTCTGTCATCCAATATAATGGGATCCCTAAAATGGGTTTTACAATATATTCAATGATCTGGCCAGCATACATTTTTTCTCCATGATGCTTTGAAATGATATGAAACCCAAGGTTGGACGGGGTGATTTCTTTTAAATTGCTTGGATTGCTGAAAAACGCCCAGGCCTGATCGATACTGATGGGCATTTTTTGAATCGTCTTAACAGAATATACTTTCGACATCTTTATTGTTTCCATTATAACAGGATAAAGATCGTATTGTTTAATTAATTTGTTCTTTATGGAAATAAGTACAGCTGAAAGCTTTCATTTATCTTTATCCTATGGCAACCATCGAACAGCAAAAAGCACAGTTCAATAAAATATATACTGCACTGAATACCCAACAAAAAGTAGCTGTTGACACTATTGAAGGGCCTGTTATGGTGATCGCTGGCCCAGGTACAGGCAAAACCCAAATTCTTAGCGCAAGAATTGGTAAGATCTTACTAGAAACCGATACAGCTCCCGAAAATATACTTTGCCTAACTTATACCGATGCCGGTGCGGTTGCTATGCGCAAAAGATTATTGGGATTTATTGGCCCAGATGCGTATAAAGTAAACATCTATACTTTCCATGCTTTCTGCAACGACATCATTCAAGAGAACCTAACGCTATTTGAAAAAACATCGCTCGACCCAATATCAGATTTAGAAAAGATCGATCTCTTCAAACAATTGATTGATGGTTTCGAAAAAAATAATCCACTCAAAAGGTATCGGGGTGATGTTTATTTTGAGATCAACAACCTCCAACAACTCTTCAGCACTATGAAGAAAGAGGGATGGACACCAGCATTCATTGCTGAAAAAATTGAAGCCTATCTGAACGACTTACCTAATAGAGAGGACTTTGTTTACAAAAGAGCTTACAAGCAATTTAAGGCTGGTGATCTAAAGGAAAACAAGATCATTGAAGAGCAAGAAAAGATGGCTAAACTGCTGGCCGCAGTAAATCAGTTTCCTCCCTTTCAACAACTCATGCGCAGAAGAAATCGCTATGATTTTGATGATATGATCAATTGGGTCATTAAGGCATTTGAAGACAATCCAACCCTCCTATCTCGATACCAGGAACAATTTTTGTACATATTGGTAGATGAATACCAAGATACCAGTGGCACACAAAATCGTTTAGTAGAACTACTGATCAATTACTGGGAGCAGCCCAATATTTTTGTGGTGGGTGATGACGATCAAAGTATCTATCGCTTTCAGGGTGCCAATGTGGAGAATATGATTGGCTTCGCAAAAAGATATCAAGATGATTTGGTTAAAATAGTGCTCACCAATAACTATCGTTCCACTCAACCAATCTTGGATATTTCAAAAACATTGATCGATAGAAACGAAGAACGGCTCATCAAACAGATCGAAGGTTTGAGCAAAACACTTACAACTTCTAATAGAGAACTGATTGCCATCACAGAAGCTCCAGTAATTAATGAATATGAATCTGTTCGTCAGGAAATGATCGCTATTTGTTTACAGGTGCAGGCATTACTTGAAGATGGCGTTCTACCTGGCAGCATTGGGATCATTTATAAAGAAAACAAATATGGAGAGGCGCTCACACAATTTTTAAAGCAAAGAACGATTGCGGTATACAGTAAAAGAAATCTAAATATTTTAGAGATTCCACTCGCAAAAAAAATCATTCTTTTCTTAAAATATTTGGCTGCTGAAATGGATACTTCCTTTGGCGGAGAAGAGATGTTGTTTGAAATATTACACTTTGACTGGTTCAATATTCCTCCCATTCAAATTGCAACTTTTAGTGCGCAGGTGGCTGACAGAAAATTTGGCGAGAACAAAACCAGTTTAAGAAAACTGATTTTTGAAAAAGCAAATTTACCCGCATCAGATCTTTTTAGTGCTGCACCTCCTGCAGGACTGATCATCGCAAGCAAAGCAGTTGAGAAACTGATCGCCGACGTTTCTAATTGTACATTGATCAATTTATTTGAAAACTTAATTCGCGATACACAATTGCTGAGCTGGATCATGGTCAGTGAGGATAAACACTGGCATTTACAGGTACTAACAGGCTTATTTGAATTTGTTAAAGAAGAAGCAGGGCGTAATCCAGCTTTAACACTCGACCAATTGATTAATATTTTTAGCCTTATGGAAAAAGAAGACCTTGCTCTTCCGTTGGTACAGGTTAGCGGAAGCGATAAAGGCGTAAATCTTTTAACAGCCCATGGCTCAAAAGGCTTAGAATTTAAGCAAGTTTTTTTTGCAGGATGTAATGCTTCCAATTGGGAGAAAAAACGAAAGCCTGGCGGTGGATATACCTTCCCTGATACACTGTTTCAATCGCAACCTAAACAGTCGGAAGAAGAGGAGTTGCGCAGATTGTTTTATGTGGCACTTACCAGAGCCGAATTAAAACTGACCATCTCCTATAGCAAATTCCGCAACGACGGAAAAGCACTAGAGCCATCCATGTTCATCGCTGAGATCCAAGATGTTCATGCATTACCTATACAA
>CAIYAG010000004.1 GCA_903924075.1 uncultured Bacteroidota bacterium
CCGAAAGGACAACTTATTTTTAAAATATTTTGATTCTTACTAAAATATCTCGCACCTTATGTTATTCCAAAAGAACATAACCAGAAATCCTTCAACAAATCAGGAACAGCACCTGTTTCAAGGGAGATATATCAACGCAATACTTTAATTTTACTAAAAAAATTCGTAAGTGCAAATAGCCGACCTATATAAAATTTATTTACAATCCCCTTGCATTCAAACCGATACCCGTAAAGTAAAAAAAGGAGATCTTTTTTTTGCGCTGAAGGGACCCAATTTTAATGGCAATCTTTTTGCTGCTGATGCAATTGCTAAAGGTGCTGCCTATGCTGTGGTGGATGAAGCACAAGAAGATGCAACAGGGCGAATGATCTTTGTAGAGGATGTTTTGTTTACACTGCAAGAACTGGCGCGCCATCATCGCGAAACTTTTCATATTCCTTTTATTGCGATCACGGGTAGCAATGGAAAAACCACGACGAAAGAATTGGTGTCGACTGTGTTGGCTACACATTTTAAGACTGCCACTACTGAAGGAAATTTGAATAACCATATTGGCGTGCCGCTTACAATTTTAAAGATCAAAGCCGATTGTGAAATTGCAGTGATTGAAATGGGTGCGAACCATCAAAAGGAAATTGAAAGTTATTGCCGCTACGCAAAGCCTACACATGGTATCATTGCCAATTGTGGCAAAGCGCATTTAGAAGGATTTGGTGGCGTGGAAGGCGTACGCAAGGGTAAAGGCGAGCTCTATGATTATTTAAGGGCACATGAGGGCATGGCGTTTCTTTTTAATGATTATGATTACTTGATTGATATGAGTATGGGGATTCAAAAGATCTTTCAATACAGCACTACTGAAGGAGATCTTGTTGGAAAAATAGAAAGCAGTGAGCCTTATTTATCAGTGGCTATTACCAAGGGTTTCACCCCAACAACTATAGAAACCGAATTAGTGGGCGAATACAATTTACCTAATGTTCTGTGTGCTGTGGCTGTTGGCAAATATTTCAAAGTGCCGGAAGAAAAAATTGTGGCATCGCTCGAAAAATATCAGCCAACGAATAGTCGCTCGCAATTAATGCAACTAGGATCGAATCATATTATTCTGGATGCATACAATGCCAATCCAACGAGCATGAAAGCTGCGATTGAAAACTTCGCGAAAATGCAAGTGCCGAATAAAATATTAATGCTGGGCGGAATGATGGAACTTGGCCCAGAAAGTTTGCAAGAACACGAAGGGATTGTTGCATTGATCAAATCATTTCAATGGGAGGCTGTGGTATTAGTGGGTGGCGATTTTGCAACATTAAAAACAGATTTTATCTATCTCAATAATTCAGAAGAAGCAAGGGCTTGGTATCATCAACAAGGATTTAAAAATGCATACTTGCTTGTGAAAGGATCGCGTAGTATGCAAATGGAAAAAATCATTCAATGATCATGGAAAACATCAACCATATATTTTCTCAGTTAGAACCTGCATTATTAGAAGAGATCACCGCCAATGGTGTTGTGAAAACTTTTCCTGCGGGAGAAACACTGATGCGGACTGGTCAGTTTATCAAAAGCACCATGCTCATTTTAGAAGGCTCCGTAAAAGTTTTTCGAGAACATGAAGATGGTGGTGAATTTCTGATGTATTACTTACAACCAGGTGAAGCCTGTGCCCTTTCGATCATCTGCGCAGCAAAGTCGGAAGCCAGTCAGATCATGGCTAAAACTGTAGAAGAAACAACGGTACTGATGGTGCCACTTGGCATGATAGATAAATGGATGTTAGAATATAAATCATGGTATCATTTTGTATTAAGCACTTACCGCAATCGCTTCGACGAATTGCTGAATCTAATAGACCAAGTTGCCTTCCGTAATATGGATGAACGATTAGATTTCTATTTAAAGCGTCATGCAAAGATTAATAACACCAATACCATCGCCTTATCGCATCAGCAAATTGCAGAAGAACTAAATTCTTCGAGAGAAGTAATTTCTCGATTGTTGAAAAAAATGGAACAGAGGCATATGGTGATACTTCACCGCAATGCGATTGAGTTGATCTAAAAAAGTAGTGAAGAGATAAGAGTGAAGAGTGATGAACGGAGGGTAATTATCCTTTTCTAGAATTAGGGCGAAGCCATTCATTTTTCACTCTTCACTCTTATCTCTTATCTCTTCACTTATTTGTAACTCATGTCACTAAAACATTCTAATTAAGGTGCCATCTTTGTCAAAACGAAAAATTATGGGCTTTTTCAGTAACTTATTCGGCGGACCAGAAGCAGACTTCAAACAAATGCTACAAGATGGCGCTGTGATCATTGATGTGCGTACACCAGAGGAATTTAAATCTGGTCATATACCTCAATCTCAGAATATTCCTTTGCAGAGCATTCAGCAGAAGCTGGCTGATATTAAAAAGAAAAATAAACCGGTGATCGCATGTTGTGCCAGCGGCGGAAGAAGTAGCATGGCTACAACGATGTTAAAAAATGCTGGTATTGAAGCCGTGAATGGCGGAGGTTGGCATTCTTTGCAATCTAAACTCAGATAATGAAAACCACATGGCGATTCAAGATGGATTGGGCCTTGCTCATCAGAGCATTATTTGGTCTGATCTTTATTGTGATAGCCTTTCAGTTTCAAGATTGGTTGCCAGGTGCTTTTGGCGCTGTGATTATTATTATTGGAATTATCGCAGCTTTTACAAAAACAGGATGTGGATATAACGATCGCTGCTAAATTTTAATTAAGTAAATTGCAATCCGAAATCGTAAAAAATGCCTTCTAAGAATTCTATTCCCAACTATCTGCTTAGCATACTCGGCAATAAATGTCCTCGTTGCAGAGAAGGTAAAATTTACAAATACGTCAATCCATATAATTTTAAAAATAATATGGAGATGCACAAAGAGTGCCCTTCATGCGGACAACCTACAGAAATTGAGGTTGGTTTTTATTATGGTACGGGATACGTGAGTTATGGCTTATCTGTTGCATTTTCTGTTGCCACATTTGTTGCATGGAAAGTATTGATTGGCATGACATTCTCCATTAACGATGACCGGATCTTATACTGGATGGGAACCAATATTTTCTTACTGATCATTATGCAACCAATCTTAATGCGCTTATCAAGAACACTTTGGTTAAGTTGGTTTGTAAGCTACGAAGACAAATGGGAAGAAAACCCCATTGAAAAGCCTGAAAGGGTTGTGGAGGGGCAGATGAATAACTGGTAAAATAAGTGAAGAGATAAGAGTGAAGAGTGAAGAACGGAGCGAGATTTCAATTAAAATTAATGCAAGAAATATTTGAAACCCTTGGCAAGCCAAGGGTTAATTCATTTTAGACAATGCCTGTCCGTTCTTCACTCTTCACTCTTCACTCTTATCTCTTATCTCTTCACTAAAAACATCTCCAAATGAAAAAGGCTGCCCTTAATGGAACAGCCTCTTCAAAATGCGATAATGAAATTAGAAGTTAAACTTCACCCCTAACTGTCCCTGCCAACGAGAATTCATTGGGTCTACCGTGTAGTAATGATTATCTAATCCTGTTGGTTTAACAAAGTTGAATGTTGGTGTGTAACCTGTTGCAGGCGCACCTACTGCTTTACCATTTGCATCAGCTACGAACTTCAAGAAGTTAACGGTGTAGTTGTTCAAGTTGGTTACGAAAGTAACATGACCCCAATTGTTGTTCAATAAATTCAACACATTGAAAATGTCTAAGCTAATTTGTAAGGTTTGTTTGCTATTGGTTTTGCTTAATTTGAATTCGTGCATGATCTTAACATCTAATTCATGAACCCAAGGTGTACGCATACCATTTCTTTCTGCATACTGACCACGACGGCTATTTAAATATTTATCGCTGCTGATGAACGCATCTAAGTCAGTCCATTGTTGTGCTGCAGTATATGTTCCATTATCTTTCAAGTGAGCATCTGCTTGATCCTTTGGAATATATGGTATAGTTGCATTTGAACCCGCACCGAAAGGAGCTGATTGGTAGATTAAGCTATACGGACTTCCAGAAATTCCTGAGTAGAAGAATGACACACTAGTAGAATTTGTTTTGTTCCACAAAATATTGCCACTCCAAGTTGCTACAATACGGTTACGTAAATCGAAGTTAGAATAAGCTAACTGAGAATTACTTGGTACAGTTGTAGGATTCACGTTGTAACTACTCTCCCATGAGTTACGGATACCATTGGTGATATCTTTGCTCATTCCATAGGTATAGGCTGCACTCCAGTTCATATTGAATGTATGCTTACCCATTGGAATGTTATTGGTTGTTTTAGAGATCTGTGCTGTTAAGTTGTAACGATATCCTTCTGAAGTATTCGTTAACATATACACGTTAGAATATGCAGAATTGTATTTACCGCCCACATATACTGGAATTTGAGTTGGTCCAGATGTATAATAAGCAACTGAATCTTTCAGGTTGATTTGCTCATACTTTACATCGTAGATGGTTTTAGTATACAACACATCTGCAGAGAATTTGTATCCTTTACCAAATTTGAAATCAACAGCTAAACTGCTTCTCCAAACGGTAGGTAATTTAAAATTATTATCAAACACATCGATCTCTCTTGTGCTACTTCTAGATGCTCCACCATATTTGGTAACAGTATCTTTTAATCCACGGTAATCGATAGCAAGTGGAACTGTTTGTCCGGCTGCTGGGCCATTCCAGTCGATATTGCCATAAGTAGATCCACTTAAAGTATAAGCGTAACCATACCAGGCGAAAGGAATTTTACCAGTAAATATTCCAGAGCCACCACGAATCATTATAGATTGGTCTCCATTCACATCGTAGTTAAATCCGAAACGTGGAGATACTGCAACTCTTGAAGGCAATTTACCAGTCAGGTCTTTAAAAGCAGTAGCAGAATAAGTTGGATTAGCAGAAACATATCCAGCAGAGTTAGTGCTATTCAAAGCAGGATCTAAACTTGGTTGAGTACCTACGAATGAATAATCAAAACGGATACCACCAGTGATCTTGAATTTGTTAGATACTGCAATTTCATCCTGCGCATATGCACTTGTTAATGCTACAGTGAATGGGTTTGGTGGGTTGTTGTAAATATCATCTCTTAATCCTGATAATTTAGGATCAGTAATGAATGCTCCACGAATACGGCTAGGATTGTCTGCCAAGAAACTACTCAAGCCACGGTTGTATTCCCATCTACCATTGTATGAGTTAATGAAACCGTAGCTCAGATTATAGAATTCATTGTGTGTACCTAAAGTAATTTTGTGTGTTCCTTTAGTGATTGTTAAATTATCACTCAACTCAATAGTTTGTTGCTTCAAATTATAAATAGAAGCTTCTCTCCAAGTACCCAAAGTGATACGACCATTATCGATATCGATATAAGGTGCGATAGTACCTGGAAAATCTCTATACTCATGTACATTAATATAACTCACATTAGCTTGGTTATTTACATTACTACTAATCCTTGATTTCAACTCTGCAGTTAAATTCAAATTCTTAGTATACTGTGTAAAATCTGTAGATCCAAACTGGAAGTTGGTAGATGAACGCTCTAAGTTATTACCAGAACCATTGGTATAAATACCACGTACTGTTAAAGTGTTTTTGCTATTGATATTAAAATCAAAACGTCCAAAGAATTTATCGCTCTTAGTGAATATTTTATAAGCACCTAAATAAGATCCTGGATCGTAATTGTATTTGGTCTTCATTTGATTTACAATGGAAGCGCCTTCAGCAGCAGTCATTGCAGCACCAGGATCACCTACATTATAGGCAGTTGGCTCCTGACGATCAGTATGCTCATAGTTGAAAATATAAAACGCTTTATTCTTAACAATTGCACCACTAATAGTAGCACCATATTGGTAATCATAAAAATCAGAACCGATTGAAGATTTTTTTCCATCTACACTCTTACCAAACAAAATAGAGTTACGTCCGTAAGAATAAATAGAACCATGAGTTTCGTTGGTACCACTCTTAGTAACAGCGTTAACGCTACCACCAGTGAAGTTTCCTAATTTAACATCGTATGGGCTTAATTGAACCTGCACTTCTTGAATCACGTCTAAGCTATAAGGATTGGTTCTTGTACCAGAACCTGCAGCTCCTGACTGGCCACCACCACTGGTACCACCAGCAGAGTTACTGAAACCGAATGCATCATTATTGATTGCACCATCGATGGTTAAGTTGTTATAACGGAAGTTACTTCCTGCGAAAGAGTTATTATTTGACTGAGGTGTTAAACGCGTAAAATCGCTTAAACTTCTACCCAAGGTTGGTAAAGTAGACAATTGTCTGCTTCCAATGGTTGTTGCGCCTGCAATGTTTTTCTTACCAGTTGAAGAAACTACCACCTCTGTTAACTGATTTGTTGCTTCTATTAAGGTAACTTTTACTTCTGGGTTGTTACCTAAACCAAGGTTAACATCATTAAATACTTGGTCTTTATATCCAACATAAGAAAACTTGATGGTATATGGCCCACCAGGTTTAAGGTTAGTAATATTGAAGATTCCTTTACTATTAGTTTGCGCACTTGTAGATGCATTGGTAGGCAGATAGTTAACGGTAATAATAGCACCGCTCACAAAAGCACCTTTTGCATCAATCACGTGTCCACTCAAATTGGCAACTGTTTCCTGAGAAAAAGATGGAACAGCGATCAAAGCCAGAGCTAAAAATTGTACTAAGACAATCAGCTTCTTTAACATAAAATTTGTTTTTTAATTCACTGCAAAGGTGTTCTCCGAATGTTACCGAATTGTTAAGCCAATGTTATGCGAGTATTAATTGTTAAAATGTATGGGAATCTTCAAATTTGATTCAGAATTGCATGGTTTCTTTGCGTTCCAGCTTAAAAAATGTACATGAAGATTTCGATATTCCTATTTTTCGTCCTATTTCTGTTTAATAATGTAGAAGCGCAGCAAATCAATAAATCGG
>CAIYAG010000005.1 GCA_903924075.1 uncultured Bacteroidota bacterium
ATCCTCTCTAAGAGACGAAACATGCGGACCACCTGCAACCAGAAGAGCTTTAGGCATCACCTCACGAATACCAGCGACAAGTTTTTTGTGTGAAATAGGCTTAAAACTTATAAACGAAAATGCAACAACATCAGGATTAATCTTTTTGACCTGCTCGACAATGTCCTCAAGAGTATATCCCAACTGAGCATCTATAATAGTAACATTGAATCCATTAGTTCTCAATGTTTCCGCAAGATAACCGAGACCCGGAAGAATAACCGGAATAGGAAACACCATCCATGAGTATGGTGGATTAATTAATACAACACTTTTTTTAGTCATACAACAGTATATTTTTTTCTTTCAATAAATATTATTATCATTTGATTAATATTTATTATATCACTAAACATAACATTATAAAGGTAATCAATATTTCCTGTAAAAAGTCAGTATGGCAATTGTGAAGAGGTGACTCACTTCAACTAAACTACAAGTGTTTAAATTTAATTATTGTGAGCATATATAAAGATTTCAATTTCATCATTGCTCCACCATATCTAAATACATATATAAGTTTATTCTGCGCCTTCTTATACTCATTTGATTTGAATGCTCTGCGTCCTGTAAGATATTTTATTTTATGCATAAATTTTTTATTTTGAGCATCACTCAGTAAATTGATAAAATTATTTCTTGCGCATTCTACAGACCCACACATATCACGTGATGAAATATTCGTATCATTGACTGCATATAGACCAAGCGCTTTCGGGATATATAAAAATTTATCTGTTATTGAAGCAATACGAAGCCATGTATTGTAGTCTTCACTTGCGATCATCTCTATATTTTCATCAATATTTCCAATCCTGTCAAATAGTATCTTCCGTACAACAGATGAAGAATTACTTATTGCATTATCATTCACAAGCAAATCCATTAACACTGGTTTTTTTAACTGCCTGGTCCTCCTGATATTGCGCCTGAAAAAAGAGCTGGGCACTCCGATAATTTGAAGATCATGATAAATCAGATCCACACTCTCATCTAAGTACTGATAACAGACTTGAAGCTTATTTGGAAGCCATACGTCATCCGCATCCAAAAAACAGATCCAGTCTCCCTTTGCTTTTGCTATACCACGATTTCTTGGCCGTGCTGGACCCCCGAAGTTCTTTTCCCACTCATAAATGATTCTCGGGTCGTTAAAAGCTTCAACCACCTCTCGAGTGTCATCAGTAGATCCATCATCCATTACCAGTATCTCAAAATCACTCAATGACTGTGATCGTACCGATTCTACTGCCCTTTTTAACTCCTGAGATCTGTTGTATGTTGGAATAATTACCGAAAAACAAGGCTTCATACTATTCATTTCCATTATGTTGGTGACCATGCTTCAATTTCTATACCTCTTTTCAATAGCTGATCAAAATATGGAATGGTTTTTATCAAGCCATCTTTAAGCGGGGTTTTTGGCTCCCATCCGAGCGCCTCTTTTGTTTTAGTTAAATCAGGCTTCCGCTGTTGAGGATCATCCTGGGGCAAAGGCATAAAATGCAATTTTGATCTGGAGCCGGTCAAATCTATAACCATCTCGGCAAGCTCCCGAATAGTAAATTCACCCGGATTACCGAGATTATACGGGCCTGTCATACTCTCCGGAGTATGCATAAAACAAATAAACGCATCAATGAGATCGTCAACATAGCAGAAAGATCGGGTTTGATTTCCTTCACCGAATATGGTGATTGGTCGATCAAGGAGAGCCTGGACTATAAAATTTGAAACAACCCTGCCATCATTGGGGTGCATTCTGGGGCCATACGTATTAAATATGCGTCCTACTTTTATTGGAAGATTGTACTGGCGCCTGTAGTCAAAAAAAAGAGTCTCTGCACATCGCTTGCCTTCATCATAACATGAACGAATCCCTATCGGGTTTACATTTCCCCAATACTCTTCAGTCTGTGGATGTATTTTAGGATCCCCATAAACTTCTGAAGTAGATGCCTGAAATATTTTTGCTTTAAGTCTTTTTGCAAGACCTAGCATATTGATGGCACCGTGCACAGATGTCTTTGTGGTCTGTACCGGATCATACTGGTAGTGTACTGGTGAGGCAGGACATGCGAGATTATATATTTCATCAACCTCTACATATA
>CAIYAG010000006.1 GCA_903924075.1 uncultured Bacteroidota bacterium
CTAATCCTCCATCAGGGGAAACTGGCGGTGTTTTTGGGTATGATTTTAGCGATAACTTCCCAGGACCTGCGGCTAATGGAACTTATAAGATAGATGTTGATTTCCAAAAAGGAATATATACTGTAACCAAACAATAATTTTTTAAAGAAGAATTGATAAGGCAACTGTTAATTCATTCAACTAAAAAAAAACTTATGAAATATTTATTAAAAGCGGGTATACTCACATTGGTTCTCGCCGTTATTTTAACGGCTTGTAGCAAGGTGAGTCCTTTGCAATTATTCGGCAATGGTACTCCGGTAACATTAACCGCATCCTCAAACAATATCACTCCTACGCCGAGTGATTCTAACAAAGTTGTTGCAACATTTTCTTGGACCAATCCGAACTATGCAACAGATTCAACTACTCAAAAATTTGTTTTAGAGGTTGATTCTACTGGTCGTAATTTTTCTAAGGAAATCACCAGCATCGTTGTTGGTAAACCATTTATTTCTTTTACTGGTCAACAATTAAACGATATGTTAGCTGCCTTTGGTTTCGCACCAGGTCAGACTTTCACATTCGACATGCGTGTTACTTCTTCATATGGTAACAACAATGAGCAGTTAAAATCAAATGTGGTTACTGTTAAGATCACTTCTTATTTAGTTCCTATCACATTAGTTCCATCATCAACAGCAGATCTAACTTTATTAGTTGCTAATGCAAGTAATAAA
Source organism: uncultured Bacteroidota bacterium (assembly GCA_903924075.1). Classification (GTDB taxonomy): domain Bacteria; phylum Bacteroidota; class Bacteroidia; order Chitinophagales; family Chitinophagaceae; genus Sediminibacterium. The sequence goes on from CAIYAG010000006.1 coordinate 720, forward strand.
GCAATTGGATTTAATTGGAATGCTAGTAATTATGGTACTAATACTATTAACTATGCGTTACAAATGGATACCCTTGGTGGCACATTTGCTAACCCACAAGTAATTAAGTATGGTACTGCCTTAACTTCTAGCATCACAGTGAATGATTTGAATTCATTGGCAATTGCTGCTGGAATTCAAGGTGGATCTACCAAAACAATGGTGTTTAGAATTGTAAGTTATATGGGTACAACCTATACTACTAAAATGGTTGTTTCTAATGTTGTGAATATTAAAGTGACAACCTTCACACCAGTACCTCCGGCATTGTATATTGTAGGTGGTGCAACAGATGGTGGATGGGGTAATCCAGTTCCTTTACCATCTCAACAATTCTCTAGAATTAACGCTGTTTCTTATGGTATCGTTGTAAACTTAAAAGCTGGTGATAGCTATTTATTCTTACCGCTTAATGGAGATTGGGGTCATAAATATGGTGGCACAAGCGCAACAGGTGGTCAATTATTAGCTGATGGTGCAGTTCCTGGATCTAATACACCTTCACCTGCTACAACAGGTACTTATCAGATCGTTGTTAACTTCCAAACAGGCACTTATACAGTAACACCATTTACTTCTACCATTCCTACAAACTTATATATTGTAGGTGATGCTACAGATGGTGGTTGGAATAATCCAGTTCCTGTTCCTTCTCAACAATTTACTAAAATCGATGGTGCATCTTTTGCTGCAGTAGTGAATATGACAGCTGGAAAGAGCTATTTGTTCCTTCCATTAAACGGAGATTGGGGTCATAAATATGGTGGTACCAGTGCAACTGGTGGAACCTTATTAGCTGACAATGCTGTTCCAGGTTCTAATACACCTGCTCCTGCTACCTCAGGTTTATATTTGATAGTAGTGAATTTCCAAACTAATACCTATACAGTAACTCCTTATCTAGGACCAGCACCTCCTCCAACTAATTTATATATAGTTGGTGATGCAACAGCTGGCGGATGGAATAATCCAGTGCCAACTCCTTCACAACAGTTTACTCGTATTAGTTTAACTGATTTCCAATTAACTATTCCTTTAACTGCTGGTAAGGGTTATGTATTCTTACCGCTTAACGGAGATTGGGGTCATAAATACGGTGGTACTAGTGCAACTGGTGGAACAATATTAGCTGATGGAGCAGTTCCTGGTTCAAATACACCATCACCTGCGGTGACTGGTACTTATTTGATCGATGTGAACTTCTTAACTGGTCAGTATACGCTTACTAAACAATAATTAATTCTTTTGTTTAATAGTGGTTCTTTGAAGAGCGGCTCCGATTTATCGGGACCGCTCTTTCTTTTTTAAGAACAATTCTCAAAGAAAGCTTCATCAGATGCTTTGATGAATTACCTAATAAAACATTGCTTACATTGCACTTATAATTGGTAACTATGCTTTACTCGATGACTGGCTATGGAAGAGCCGAACAGACCATTAACGGTAAGACTTTTTTGGTGGAGATCAAATCTTTGAACGGAAAACAGTTCGATTTGCGCTTGAATATTCCTTCTTTATTGAAACCCTTTGAATTTGATGTTCGAAATATCCTTAGCGAAGGTTTGCAAAGAGGAAGTGTAGAATGTATCATTACACTTAAACAAAATGGTGCCAGTAAACCAGTGTCTATTAATACTGATTTAGCGAAAGCTTATTACCAACCCGTTGCGGAATTAGCTGCAGAATTAAATCTGCAAACTGGTGATATTTTAAGCACTATTTTAAAACTTCCAGATGTGATCACTCCTTCTACAGAAATGCTGAGCGATGAAGAATGGAAGGGATTTGAAGTGGTGTTGAAAGAAGCAGTTGCATTGTTGAATGCGCATAGAATGAATGAAGGGAAATCGCTTGAAACAGATTTGCTTTTGCGACTAACTAATATTGAAATTCAACAAAAACAAATTGTTGAACTAGAACCACTTCGCCGCCAGCGGATCCGTGAAGGACTGATGAAAGTATTAGAAGAAAATGTGGGCAAGGAAAACTACGACCCTAACAGATTAGAACAAGAACTGATTTACTATATCGAAAAAATTGATATCAGTGAAGAGCAGGTTCGCTTGAATAACCATTGCAAATATTTTAGAGATATCCTCAACGAAAAAGATATCAGTAAAGGAAAGAAACTCTCTTTTATATTGCAAGAATTTGGTAGAGAGATCAATACCACGGGCTCTAAAGCCTATGATGCTGTTATGCAGAAATGTGTGATCCTCATGAAAGACGAATTGGAAAAAGCAAAAGAACAGGTTTTAAATGTTTTATAACTCTGAAGGATTCTTAACCCTTTTATCTTTGTAAAAATTTAGGTAGGTGAAAAAAATAGTTGTTGCAGTTTGTTTGATCGCTTCACTCTGGTCTTGTAACCGCTTGGATACATTTGAACAAACCGCTTTCTTCCCCCAACACGAATGGACAAGTAAAAATCAACCTAGTTTTCAGTTCGAGATCAAAGACACAGTTGCCCGATACAATATTTATGTGGTGATCAGACATGAAGATGCTTATCACTACAATAACCTTTGGCTAAATGTGATCACTACTGCCCCGGGCGAAAAGGCTAACACACAAAAAGTTAATTTACAACTCGCAAATAATTCTACTGGTTGGTTAGGTAGTGGAATGGACGATGTTTTTGATCATAGAATTCGGATCACCAATAGCCCCATTCATTTAAGGAAAGGAGTATATCAATTTAGCTTACAACAAATCATGCGTGAAGATCCTCTGCCAGCAATGCTCAATGCAGGAATTCGCGTTGAAAAAATTCATTCATGAGTGCTTTACAAAAAAGCAAACTAAAACTCGTAACTACAGTTTACTGGATACTGTTGACATATATGTTGGCGGCACTACTTTGGTGGTTCATCGCTCTTGAAAAACAAAACCAACTGATCAGCAATATTCAACTCAACGAATTAAAACACGATGACCCAAAATATTATCAGAATGCGTTGAATATTGATCTGGCTACTCATCGGAAAACGATTCAATACATTGCAGAAGGTTCCACTTTTCTAGGTTTGATTTTATTGGGAGCTGTCTTTGTATTCAGAGCCACAAGACGCCAAATTAAATTATCACAACAGCAACAAAACTTCATGATGGCGGTAACGCACGAGTTGAAGACGCCGATTGCCATTGCTCAATTAAATCTGGAAACGCTTCAAAAAAGACAACTTGAAGAAGACAAGCGACAGAAGCTGATCAGCAATACATTGCAGGAAGCAAACAGACTAAATACACTTTGTAATAATATTCTATTTGCAGCACAGTTAGACGCTGGCGCCTATAAAGCCAATAAACAGGATCTGAATTTTACGGATTTACTGGAGGGTTGCATCGACAGTTTTAAAACCAGATTTCCCTGGAGAGAAATTCAGGAACGTATTGGTGAATCGATCTATATCATTGGTGAGCCACTACTGTTGCAAATGATGGTGAATAATTTGATCGACAATGCCAATAAGTACGCGGGGAAAGAAACCTCAATTACAGTATCGTTGGTTCAAACTGGAAATCAAATAGCATTTTCTGTGGCAGATCTGGGTGAGGGATTGCCAGATCAAGAGAAAAAGAAAGTATTCGAAAAATTTTATAGAGTTGGGGAAGAGAATACTAGAAAAACAAAAGGAACGGGTCTGGGTTTATACCTCTGCAAGAAAATTGTAGACGGACATAACGCCAAAATATTTGTGACCGACAATCAACCGCAGGGTAGTATTTTTAATGTAATTTTCAAAACATCATGAAGGAGTCTATAGCAAATATTCTATTAGTAGAGGATGAAGAAAACCTACACGAGGCACTGAAACTGAACCTAGAAATGGAAGGCTACTCCATTACTTCTGCTTATGATGGCAATGCCGCACTCAAAGCAATTGAGAACGAGTATTTCGACCTCATCATTCTTGATATCATGCTTCCTGGAATTGATGGAATTAGTATTACCGAAACGGTTCGTGTGAGTGCCAATGAAGTGCCGATCCTGATTTTAAGTGCTAAAAATTCAAGCTCCGATCGCGTGCTTGGTTTAAAAAAAGGAGCTGATGATTATCTGACCAAGCCATTTAATCTGGAGGAACTTTTACTGCGTGTTTCAAAGCTGATTCATAAAAATAAAAAGATCACGGTCAAAGAAAGTATTGGTGATCAATACGAATTTGGGAATAATAAGATCGATTTTAAAGCCCAAGAAGCTACCAATTGGAATGGGCAACAATTTCCCTTGAGCAAAAAAGAAGCAATGCTGCTGAAACTATTGATCGAAAACAAAGGCGAAGTGGTTACCAGAGAAAAGATCCTGCAAGTTGTTTGGGGCTATAACGTGTATCCTACCACAAGAACCATTGATAATTTCATTTTGAGCTTTCGAAAATATTTCGAACAGGATAGTCGCAATCCAAAACATTTCCATTCTGTAAGGGGTGTTGGCTATAAATACACCGTTTAAACCTGTCTCAAATACAATATTCGCCCCTTTAAAACGTTTGAAGAGTTTTAAATGGTTAATATGTCTATTCAACTCGATTCCATCATAGATTTTTTAGATCCAGTTAATATTGCTCAGATCTCGAACGATGAGGGCTTTAAAGACAATCAACTCGGTAGACATATTGCTGTTTACGAAGAAGAATTTCCAGATATTTCAAAAGCCGATTTTGTAATTGTGGGCTGTGGCGATATGCGCGGCGCGGGCATTCACCATATTAGCAATGCAGCTCCAGATGCTATTAGGGCTGAATATTACAAATTGTTTCATTGGCATACTCAGGTTACTGTTGCGGATATTGGCAACGTAAAATGCGGTGCAAGTTTAGAAGATACTTATGCTGCTTTAAGATCAGTGATCAATGAACTGATGGATATGAAAAAGAGGGTCCTGATTTTAGGAGGTACGCACGATATCACTACTGCTCAATACAATGCATACGGTTTTAAAAATAAGATCATTGATGTGGCTTGTGTTGATGCAAGAATTGATCTAGATATGGATAGCGTTTTACCAGCTGATAATTTCTTGGTGGAAATGCTTACCGGCATGCCCAACTATTTAAAGCACTATAGCCATATCGGATTCCAAAGCTATTATATGCACCCCGACATGCTTGAAACCATTGATAAGCTTGGGTTTGAATGCTATCGCGTTGGAAAAGTAAAAGAGCGGATAGAAGAAATGGAACCCGCTATTCGTAATAGCGAATTATTCAGTTTTGATATTGCTGCGATCCAACACGCACACGCACCTGCCAACAGATTAACTCCTAACGGGTTTAATGGAGAAGAAGCATGTACCCTCATGCAATATGCAGGGATGAGTAATAATTGTGACACGGTTGGTATCTATGGTTATATAGCTGAACAGGACGAACACGCACTTACCGCCAAGCAGATCTCTCATATGCTTTGGTATTATATGGATGGAATCTATAAGGGCAAACAAGAAGCCGAATTAGACAATAGATCTGAATTCAATGAATTCACATTGGCATTTGCTGAAGTGGAAACCGTATTTCTTCAAAGCAAACGTACAGGTCGCTGGTGGATGCAATTGCCTGATGGCAAATTCATTGCTTGCAGTCAGTTCGATTACCTCATTGCCTCAAACAACGAAATTCCTGAACGTTGGTTTAGAGCTGTTGAACGCAGTTAATTAAGAATCATTCATTAGCTTCGGGTTGCTAATTACAATCTATGAATCGCAGACTTTTATTTGCTGGTATTGCAATCTGTTTTGCATTGCTCTCTTGCCATCCCCAACAAAAAATTCAAAAGACGAGCAGCTTCAATGCTGCTGCTAATCAGGATACCCTTCTTGCGGCTCCAGATTTAAATGGCGCGCATATTGGTTTTGCAGTGTATGATGCGAAAAGCAAATCTTATTTGTATAATTACCAGGGTGATAAATATTTTATTCATGCCAGCAATACTAAAATCGTTACCTGCTATACGGCCATGAAATTTTTGGGTGATAGTTTATTAGGTCTTCGTTATGTAGATAAAGGCAATGGCACAGTGGAAGTGGAAGCCAATGGAGATCCAACTTTTTTACATCCCGATTTTAAAAATCAACCCGCATACGATTTTCTAAAAAAACAAAAAACCATCTTACTGACAGACAATAACTGGAAATCAAAAGGATGGGGCATGGGCTGGTCTTGGGATGATTATGAAAGTGATTATATGGCACAACGAAGCATCATGCCCATTTATGGTAATGTGGTGCACTTCAATAAATTTGATCAACCTTCCACTTCACCAATCTATTTTCAGAAACTATTAGACAATGGGGCGAGCATCAATAATGGCCAATATGATATTCGAAGAGAAATAGGCGCCAATAAATTCAGTACTGTACCATCTGCTAAAAGATTCGGAGGTGAAGACATTCCATTTTACACGGGCGATCAAGAACTCTTAATTAGCTTGTTGCAAGACACTTTGAAAACAACAGTTACACCTGTACATTTTAAAATAGATCGTTATCCTGATGTGGTGAAAGTATATACCCAAGCAACAGATAGCATGCTCAAGATCATGATGCACAGAAGCGATAACTTTTTTGCTGAACAAAGTTTGATGATGGTGAGTAATGAATTGTTAGCAGAAATGTCAACGTCAAAACTCATCGACTCGCTTTTAAAAACAACTTTTAGTTTTCTACCTCAAAAACCAAAATGGGTAGATGGCAGCGGATTGAGTAGATACAATTTATTTACTCCGGATGACTTTGTAGCCATCCTGAATAAAATGAAAGAAGAGTTTGCCTGGAATCGGATCACTAATATTTTTGCATCAGGTGGTTCTGGTACACTGGGAAATTATTATAAAAATGGATCTGGAAAAATTTATGCAAAAACAGGATCGCTTAGTAATAATGTAGCACTCAGTGGATACTTAATTACTAAATCTGGTCATGAATTAACCTTCTCTGTTTTAGTAAGTAACTATACAGGTAATAGCACGGGCATTAGAAGAGCTGTTGAGAA
>CAIYAG010000007.1 GCA_903924075.1 uncultured Bacteroidota bacterium
GAATGTCCGATGCAGTACCCTGAGTTCGAGGAAATAACCCGCGATGTGAGACAAGAGGTCGTGGTGTACAAACCTCCAATGTGGGATTTACACGATGGCGCGATGGACGTGATGTACCCACCAGCAGGACGTTACCAAATGCTCGCCGAAGTGTTCACTGCGCTTGTTGGGCGAGAGTTAGACGACATGTCAGAGTCTGTATTGGAGCTATCGGGCATGTCACGAGACAAGGCAGCAGTGTTCACATCCGATGAGATAGAGATATTCACAGGGTTATCAGAACGTGCGTTTCGTAAAGCGGTCATTACCACGTACCGTGGCTGGGCGCACAGGTATCACATTTACCGCCTCAATGTTCGACCTAAAGACCCTGATATGGCGCAGATGTACGACTGGCTGGAGCAAGAGGCTGAGGTGTTTCGAGGGCGTAGAGCGGTACGGTACAACAAGATCAAACACGACCTAAACTCATGTGAGTTGATGCTAAGGTACTTATATCGGGGTAAATATATTACGCGGGAGTCATGCGTGTATGTCATGGACTCAAAGCGTCCCCAACTGGATTACGAAAAGTTAGACGCGATGGCTAATTTTCACAAGGGGAGATGGTTCAAAATGAAAAATTTAATTAACGATTCAAAGGAGTATTTAAAATGATAACTAATATAGGCAAGATGTACGACCTTGACGATCTGCGCCCATTTAAGTTAGGGCTGGCTCAGGAAGGTCACCCTTGTGCCCTACGTGCGGGTAATGAAATTCGGCTTCTGCGTCAAGCTGACGGACGTTGGGTATGGGACAGTTGGCGGCAGCTTCAAAGCGGTAAACCTTGGTGGGAATATGGAGGATGTGACTTTCAACTGCTTGAATCAAGACTTAGACTTGCCCCATTAGCCATAAAAGACGGGCGGCCACTACATATAGGCGACACGATTGAGGAAAAAATAATTATGTTCGGCGGCACGGGCGGGAAGCAAACACTCGTGAATATGCAGAACTGGGAACGTCTTTTTTATCATGGTCGGTGGTCGGGAGAATCAAAATGAGAACATTAGAGCAGCAAATTGCATTACTAGACAAGATCAGAGAGGCTTCTAGGGGGCATTTAACAATGGAATCTTGGCACTCAGACTGTGGGACAAATCACTGCTTAGCGGGCTGGGCAGAATTGTTAAACGAAGAACCTACTGAAATTAAGGGTACAGCGGAGTTGGGGGCGTTTCTGCTACCTGATTTTGCTAAATTCTTTTATAACACAGATGCAACTGAGTATCTTGAAAAATATCTTGAAGCAAGAGCGTACGCACTTGCAGAGGGAGAAGTTGTAAAGCATGAAGATTCTTGGATTGATAGAGACTGTAATTTTTACAGTGGGGAGTTATCGCAAGAGCAAGCACTCGGAAACGCTTTGACCAATAAAAATTCCATGCACTGCAAAAACTGCACGTATTGCACGTATTGCACAGAGTGCGATTACGGCGTTCTCAGGCGTAAAACCAAGAACTTAACTCAGCCAACTAATTAAAGGAGAAATTAAAATGAAACTCGAGGTGAATATTGACGGCATCAAATACGTGCCAGAAAAAAGCAAATCTGATGGCTGGATTAAATACGATGACGGGGATTGCCCCGTGCATCGCAAGACTGTTATCCAGCGGATGTACGCGGCTGGGGATTTATCTTGCGAAATCGAAGCTGGGTCATTTGCATGGGGAGGCTATTTTAAAGACACTCACTACAAAATCATCAAAGAATACGTAGAGCCTGAAACAAAGCTCAAGCTGATTGATTGGTCGCTGGAAGGAATGGTTGGTTGCATTACTAACTATGGAAAACTAATTAAAATCGTATCAAAAAATGCATTTATCGTTAGTGATTTTGACAGATATTCGCCGTTGCCCAACCTTCGCCTAAAAGAACCAAAAGAATACGAAGGCTGGGTTAGTGCTTTTAACTTTAAAGATAAAGAAGCTGTTTTAGAAAAACTCCATACTCAATGTGAGATGGAGTGTAGGTACAGAAGCCTAGGTGGCGATTACGAACTCATAGCTTTCCGAGTCTTAGGATTAGCTGAAGGGTATACCGATGACCCAGCAAAGGCAGGCGTGTGATGTTAACCAAAAAGCAATTTAAAAAATTGGCAATGGACAATAATCTTGAGACAACTTTGCAAAAAGCGTATATACAAGGCTCCAAAGATATGGAAGAGCGAGTCAAGAAATTAGTCAATAATTTACGGCTAGACCCATATACAGATCACATGACGAATCATGCATTTTATGCTATTCATGCACTGGAGACATCAAAATGA
>CAIYAG010000008.1 GCA_903924075.1 uncultured Bacteroidota bacterium
CTCTTCACTCTTCACTCTTATCTCTTCACTCTTCACTAAAACAATTCGAGAGAAAATTTATACTAACATACGCAAAGGCTCTTCTAGTAAGCTCTTCAAGGTTTGCAAGAAAGCCGATCCCGTTGCCCCATCCACCACGCGGTGATCGCAACTAAGCGTTACTTTCATGACGTTTCCTGGAACAACCTGTCCGTTTTTAACAACCGGCACCTGTGAAATTCCACCTACTGCAAGGATACATGCATCTGGAGGATTGATGATGGCAGTGAATTCTTCAATGCCAAACATTCCTAAATTAGATATTGTAAATGTGCTTCCTTCCCAATCGGATGGTTGCAATTTTTTGTCTTTCGCTTTTTGTGCAAAGTCTTTTACTTCAGCACCGATCTGACTCAATGATTTACCATCAGCGAAACGAACTACTGGAACCAATAAACCATCTTCAACAGCAACAGCAACACCAATATTTACATGGTAGTTGGTGCGGATCGTATCACCTAACCAACTGCTATTTACTTTAGGATGTTGCTTCAATGATAAGGCAGTTGCTTTCAACACCATATCGTTAAAGCTGATCTTAGTCTTAGCAACTTCGTTGATTTTTGTACGTGCAGCAACTGCAGCATCCATATCAATACTCATAGTAAGATAAAAATGCGGCGCAGTAAATAAACTTTCGCTCAATCTGCGTGCAATTACTTTACGCATTTGAGATACTGGTGTATCTACGAAACTAACTTGTCCAGCAGGTACTGAAGCAACAGGGGCCTCCTTCGCAGAAGCTGCGGCGGCCAAGGCAGGTGCACTTGTTGTAGCAGGAGCAGTGGTAGCTGCAGCTGCTGGCGTATAGCCGTCAATATCAGATTTTGTAATACGGCCATTATCGCCGCTACCTTTTACAAAGCGCAGATCAATTCCTTTTTCAGTGGCAATTTTCTTAGCCAAAGGAGAAGCAAAAATTCTTCCTTCATTTACAACCGCTTCAGCAACAGGTGCACTAGCAACAGGTGCTGAAGGTGCACTAGCAACAGGTGCTGCAGCGGCTGGAGCAGCTGCTACAGGTGCAACTGAACCAATATTTTTTGAAGCTGCAACGATGTCTGTAATATTCTGACCAGGTTTGCCAATGATGCAAAGCAAATCGTTCACTTGGATCTTTTCGCCAGCTTTTGCACCTTGATATAATAAAACGCCATCCTTATAACTTTCTAATTCCATGGTAGCTTTATCGGTTTCGATATCTGCTAACACTTCACCTTTTTTAACGGTATCACCCACTTGTTTCTGCCAGCCAGCAATAACGCCTTCGGTCATAGTATCGCTTAATCTAGGCATCAATACCACTTCTTCTAAAGTGCTGATATCTAAACCGGCACTTGCTGGAGCAACAGGAGCGGGAGCAACTTCAGGAGCACTTGCAACTGGTGCAGGTGCTGCAGCAGGAGCAGCAGCTGGTGTAGCTGCACCACCACTATGTTGTGCCACTAAAGCACTTACATCTTCTCCGGCTTTTCCAAGAATCGCCAATAAATCGTTCACTTGTAATTTACCGCCTGCGGCAGTTCCAATATGTAATAAAACACCTTCTTGGTAGCTTTCAAGCTCCATAGTGGCTTTATCAGTTTCAATTTCAGCTAATAAATCGCCTTTTTTTACAGTATCACCCACCTGTTTATGCCAGGCAGCAATGACGCCCTCTGTCATTGTATCACTTAGTCGGGGCATTAATATCGCTTCAGCCATAGTAGTTCGATTGCTCTTTTAAATGAGCCGTGAAATTAAGGTAAAATTGTTAATCTATTGTCCTTGTGCCAAGGTATAGGCTTTTTTGCCACCCCACATATTCAAGAGTTCAATAGAGCTCACTTTATAATCTTTTGTCATGCGTTTATACAACTCCAATATATCAGTTTGCGTAACTGGCACATCACCAATACTTTCAAAACGGCAGAAATAAGAATTCACCAAATTGGTAAACACTGAACCCTTCGGCCAAACTTGTGTACCTCGGTTACTGATCGTCACCAATTTAAAAAGATCCATGGTATGTTTTAATGCTTTAGCTGCCACATCGTTTGGTTGCTCATTACATTCAATGATGATATCAACTCCCACAATTTCTTCCTGTTGCATTTCCAAACTTTCGATCATTGGATTTTTCTCTAATTTGAAATGGGTTGGTGTTACATAATGATTGGCGATGATGGGTCTTGGATTGTGTGCAGGCTGCTTTCCAAAATTACTAATGATGGCTGAAGAGAATTCAGTTGTATTTAAAGCCTTGGTTGATCGATCTCCAAAATCTCCTGTATGTACACCACTTTCTAAAGTATATAACAAAGCATTTTCGATCATAGCAGAAGTTTCTGTCATACCCAAGTGCTGCAACATGCCAATACCGCTCAATAAAAGTGAGGTTGGATTAGCAATGTTTTTTCCTGCGATATCTGGTGCTGTACCATGCACCGCTTCAAAGATAGAAATATGATCTCCCACATTGGCGGATGGCGCAAAGCCTAGTCCACCAACCAATCCAGCGCAAAGATCACTTACAATATCTCCTTGTAAATTGGTCAATACCACCACATCAAAAAGATCTGGACGTGAAACCAATTTCATACATAGATCATCCACGATCACATCATCTGCATTCAATTCTGGATAGTCTTTTGCTACTTCATAGAACACTTCCAAAAACAAACCATCTGTTATTTTCATGATGTTCGCCTTGTGTCCACAAGTAATGCGTTTACATCCTTTTTTCTTAGCCATTTCAAATGCATACTTGATCACCTGCATGCTACCTGGGCGTGTAATGAATCTTCTGCCCAATGCCACATCATGTGTAAGCATATGCTCAATACCACCGTAAGTATCTTCAATATTTTCACGAACAATAGTAATATCTATGGGAATACCAGCTTTACTAAATACAGTATCCACTCCGTGCAATGTTTGGAAAGTACGCTTATTGGCATAAGTGTTCCAGGTTTTACGAGCAGTTACATTCACACTTTTTACGCCCTTGCCCTTGGGTGTTTCCATCGGCCCTTTGAACAAAATGCCCAAA
>CAIYAG010000009.1 GCA_903924075.1 uncultured Bacteroidota bacterium
TGCTTGTATCGAACAAGATGGTTACTCTGCATCATTCATCTATAGACCGCCAATTTACGACGGACCATTAGCGCTTAACGCTTCTGTAGGTTATAAATTTGCTGAAGTTCCACGAATCACAAACGATTTATGGGTCTTCAACTTACGTTGCACATTAAGTTAAGGGGAATAACATGTCAAATAACACGATTATTCAACAAGGTTTTTTCACATCAACTGGTTCGACTGAAATAATTTCACTTCGTTCAGGTGTTGACTGGATGCGAGTATATAACACGACTGTTGCTGCAGCTAACCAAACTACAGCGATTGGTGTTGAATATTACTGGCAAGTAGGTTTCCCTTCTGGCGCACAGTGGGAATATCTTAAGTCTAATGCTGCAGCTGCTGCTAACTTAAGCCAATATCTAACATCTGGTGGATTTACGTATGTAGATTCATCTTTGAATAGATTTGGTTTAGTAAATGCAACCGTTACTGCAGTTTCTACAGCTACAATTCCAGTTGTAACAAACTCAGGAACAAACGGTCTTTCAGCAGGTAATGTTGTCAGATTGTTAAATGTTGCTGGAGTTCCTCAATTGGGTGGTATGGACTTTACTGTTGGTTACAACACATTAAGTTCAACAACATTCAGTTTAGATTACATGGCGACATTGTCTGTTGCTGGTACAACTGGTTCTTGGATGCAAATTAACTTTGATCCATTGTATTACCCAACTCGCCGTTATATTACAGCTATCTCTCAGGCGACTGAAGCGGTTGTAACTTTATCGGTGACGCATGGTTATCAAATAGGACAGTTAGTTCGTATGGTTGTTCCAACTGCATTTGGTATGACACAAATGAACGGTTTACAAGCGACTATTGTTGCTATTAATACTTCAACAACTGTTAATACTATTACTCTTGATATTAACTCATCTGCATTTAATGCATTCGTATTCCCTCTAGCTGCTGCATATCCATTCACATTCGCACAAGTTGTGCCTATGGGTGAAGATACAGCTGCTGCTGAGTATGCTGGTGTAAGTATTCTTACTGATGCAACAGTTAATAACGGATTTATTGGTATGGAACTTGCTGCAGGTGCTAATAGCCCAGCAGGACAAAGTGGCAACGTTATTTACTGGCAAGCTGGTAAATCATTTAGCAACGGTTTTTAATTCAATTGGGTCTAGAGTGATCTAGGCCCTCTTTCTTATAAAGGGAAATATCATGGAACAAAAAAATTTAACAAAAAAACGTAATAATAGAACAAGCGATGCAACTCGCGATGAGATGGCTAAAAAGTTGAAAATCGAACGAGATAAAGATCGTGAAATGGTTAAGGGTGTATTCAAATACTACGAAGTTCCAGGCGGACGTGTTGATTTCTGCTTTAAGAAGTATGAAGAAGATCCAGTTGAAAAGTATGAGTTTATTGATGGTCATGTTTATACCATTCCATTAGGTGTTGCCAAACATGTCAATACGCGTAAGTATCCTATCCATGAATATGGTCGCAATGAAGACGGTTCTCCATTGCAACGTATTGGCCAATACGTCAGTCGAATGGCTTTCCAGTCTTTAGAGTTTATGGATATAGAAGGTTTGGGCGATAATATTAACAGAATTACAACTGTTGAGCATGTTATAACACGATAATGGAGTAAATCATGTCTATCCTAGCGCAACCATTTCCTGTATTTAAGCCATCAATGAGAATCATAACTAATATTACAAATGGTAATCCCTCTACGATTACCACGTCCTTTGCTCATGGGTATAGCACAGGACTTGTAGTTAGACTTATTATTCCGTTAGGATATGGCATGGAACAAGCCAATCAACTTTTTAGCGATATTACCGTAGTTGATACTCTTAACTTCACCATAGATCTCGATACTACGTTATTTCAACCCTTTGTGACTCCCGGTAGTACAACTCAATATCCACAAGCTGTTCCTATCGGTGAGATTAATGATACCGTTTATTTAGCCACAAAAAACGTCCTCCCTTATGGAGCACTTTAAGGAGATATTATGGCGCAAACTAGTTTATTAGCTATACGTAATAAAGTGAGATTGATCACGAGAAGCATGTCGACAGCTCAACTGTCCGATGCTCAACTTGATCAATATATTAATACCTACGTATTGTATGATTTCCCTGAAACTTTAAGACTTTTTAATCTTAAAACTACATTCTCATTTTACACATTACCTTTTATTGATACCTATAGCACAACAACAAATACAGCAAGTCCTCTCTATAACTTTACCAATAAGTATCTGACGACAGACTCTCCAATTTATATTGCTGGTTACAATGCCTTATTTAGTCAATCACGAGAA
>CAIYAG010000010.1 GCA_903924075.1 uncultured Bacteroidota bacterium
ATCGGTTGGGCGGATTAGGAGATAGCATTGCACAACTGCTTATTAAAAACGATCCCGTGCCCATGGAATATATTGCTGTGGATGATAGTTTCGGAGAGAGTGGTACACCAGAAGAACTCATGAAAAAGTATGGTTTAGATGATGTTCATATTGTAGAAGCAGTGAAAAAAGTTTTGGCTAGAAAATAAAAATTGAATCATGTTATTGTTAGGTATAGATGTAGGTACATCATCGATTAAGGTTTCAGTAATTGATGCAGAAACACAAGCAACACTTTCTTCAGCTCAGTATCCAGAAACAGAATCTGAGATCATTTCTTTACAAACTGGATGGGCTGAACAATCTCCCGAGCAATGGTGG
The DNA here is from genome assembly GCA_903924075.1 of uncultured Bacteroidota bacterium. Classification (GTDB taxonomy): domain Bacteria; phylum Bacteroidota; class Bacteroidia; order Chitinophagales; family Chitinophagaceae; genus Sediminibacterium. Next base: position 361 of record CAIYAG010000010.1, read on the forward strand.
ATAGATGTACAAGCTGCGATCAAAAAATCAAATGCAAGTGGTAAATACAATCCCAAAGAAATTGGAGCAATTGGAATTGCCTATCAGATGCATGGTTTGGTGTTGATTGATAAGGATGGTAATACATTGCGCAATAGCATTATCTGGTGTGATAGTAGGGCAGTACCCTATGGGGATGCAGCTTTCGAAGCAATTGGGAAAGCAAAATGCTTAACCCATTTGTTGAATTCTCCGGGCAATTTTACTGCTGCAAAATTAGCATGGGTAAAAGAGCATGAACCAGCACTATATCAAAAAATTGATCAGGTTTTATTGCCTGGTGATTTTATCGCTTTTAAACTTACAAATACTACAACCACTTCTGCATCTGCATTATCTGAAGGGATCTTTTGGGATTTTGCAAACAATTCCATTTCAAAAGATGTGTTAGACTATTTTGGGTTTAATGAAAAGATCTTTCCGAATATACAGGAGGTTTTTAGTGAACATGGAAAAATTACAAAGCAAGTAGCTGATGCACTAGGTCTGCAAGAAGGTATACCAGTTACCTATAAAGCAGGAGATCAGCCCAACAATGCATTATCCTTAAATGTGTTGAATTCGGGCGAAGTTGCTGCAACAGCAGGTACTTCTGGGGTTATATATGGTGTGTCTGATCAATTGGTATTTGATCAGCAATCTCGATTAAATACGTTTGCGCATGTGAATCATACTGCCAACAAAATCAGAACTGGTGTTTTATTGTGCATCAATGGAACTGGGATCATGAATCGGTATGTGAAACAGTTGGCAGGAAAAGACTTGTCTTATAAAGCCTTTGATCAACAAGCTGCAACAATTCATGCAGGCAGTGATGGCTTGCAAATATTACCATTTGGAAATGGTGCTGAAAGGATCTTCAATAACAAAATCGTAGGCGCTCATTTTGAAAATATTGATCTTAATAAACATACAGCTGCACATTATTTTAGAGCTGCTCAAGAGGGCATTGCCTTTGCATTCAAATATGGTTTCGACATTATGCAATCGAATGGGATGAAACCCACCATGATTCGCGCAGGCAAAGCCAATATGTTCTTAAGTAAGCTATTTGCTGAAGCATTTGTTAATGTGATCGGAGTACCTGTTGAATTATATGATGCCGATGGAAGTGTAGGAGCTGCAAAGGGTGCTGGAATTGGAGTTCATTATTATCAATCAGCAGAGGAAGCCTGTAAGATCTATCAAAGTATAAGTGTTATTGAACCAACAAATGAGGCCATTTATCAGGATTTATACCAAGGTTGGTATAAAACTTTGTTACGTCATCAAGTAGGGTAATTATCACTAATTTTGTTTTCAGTTAAATCTATTTTATGATGATGCATCAAACCATGCGTTGGTTCGGACCAAATGATCCTGTTAGTTTATCAGATATTCGTCAGGCTGGATGCAGTGGCGTAGTTACAGCATTACATCATATTCCTGTTGGGGAAGTATGGACCGTTGAAGAGATCAATCAGCGCAAACTGGCAATTGAAGATGCAGGAATGACTTGGACCGTCATTGAAAGTTTGCCAGTTAGTGAAGACATTAAAAAGCAAACAGGCAACTATTTGCAGCACATTGAAAATTATAAAACCAGTTTGCAAAATGTGGCGGCTTGTGGGTTAAAAGTAGTCACCTATAATTTCATGCCCATTCTTGACTGGATGAGAACTGATATTTCTTTCGAGCTTCCCAATAAAAGCCGTGCATTGCGATTTGAGAAAGCTGCGTTTATTGCATTTGATCTTTTTATTTTAAAACGGCCTCATGCCGCGAAAGATTATACTTCCAAAGAAATTGAAACTGCTACAACCAGATATGCATCTTTAACTGAGCAAGAGAAAGAAGTGCTTTACACAAATGCCTTATTGGGTTTACCAGGAAGTGAAGAACGATTTACGCCCGAGCAAATTTTAGCTGCATTAAAGAATTACGAAAACATTGATGCGAAACAATTAAAGCAACATTTGTTCTATTTTTTGCAACAAGTGGTGCCAGTTGCTGAAGCCAATGGATTACAGATGGCAATACATCCTGATGACCCGCCATATCCTTTATTGGGCTTACCAAGGATAGTGAGTACAGAAAAAGATCTAGAAGAAATATTACAATGCATTGTATCACCGGCAAATGGCTTGTGTTTTTGTACCGGCTCATTAGGAGTAAGAGCAGATAATGATCTTGTGAAGATTGTACAACGGTTTGGTGAAAATATTCATTTCATTCATTTAAGAAGTACTAAGCGTGATGCTGATGGTAACTTTTATGAAGCAGATCATTTGTATGGAGATGTAGATATGTTTGGTGTGATCAAAGCCTTACTTGTTGAAATGAAGAGAAGAGGGGCTTCTATTCCTATGCGCCCTGATCATGGACATAAAATGTTAGATGATCTACATAAGAAAACCTATCCCGGATACTCAGCGATTGGAAGGTTAAAGGGGTTGGCCGAATTAAGGGGCTTGGAATACGGAATTAGCAAATCGATTTAAAAGAATTTGTCCATCCAAAAATGATGGTGCTTACTGTTCACTAAAAAGTTTTTGTCGTTGGCATAACAAACGGCATAGCTAAAATCGCTGAGAATACAATAGCCACCATATTCCCCTTTTTTATTGATCGCGATAAAGCCAACCTGAATGCCCTTTGCAGCAAGGCCTTTTAGTTTGATGATTCGGTCCACTGCTTTCTTACAAGCTGTTTGAGGATGATCTCCTTGTCGCATGAATTCAACAACCAGATGCGCACCGCAAATGCGCATCACTTCTTCGCCATCGCCAGTTGCTGTGGCAGCCCCAACCTCATTGTCTACAAAAAGTCCAGCCCCTATTATAGGAGCGTCACCGACTCTTCCGTGCATTTTAAACCCCATTCCACTAGTGGTACAAGAACCACTAAGATTGCCATTTGCATCCATAGCAATCATGCCAATGGTATCATGATTGCCATTGCCCCCAAATTGTTTGTCACGGATATTTTTTTTGTTACTTGGATCTTCAATATTTGTAACAGGTTTGTATTCACTTTTTTTGAGCCATTTTTCATAGGCTTTTTTGGCAGAATCAGACAGGGTGGGAGATTCAAGAGCAAATCCTTCTTCAATTGCAAATTGCAGAGCACCAGTTCCTACTAAAAATACATGTGGAGTTTTTTCCATGACTCTACGGGCTACTGAGATAGGGTGTTTGATCCTTTCTAAAAAAGCAACACTTCCACAGTTTGCATACTCATCCATGATAGAAGCGTCAAGTGTAACGAATCCTTCCCGATCTGGATTAGCTCCCAAGCCCACACAGCAGTTCACCTTTGATTCAGTAACCATTACACCTTTTTCAACAGCATCTAATGCCCTTCCTCCAAATCTTAATATTTCCCATGCTACTTTATTAGCTTCTATTCCCTCTGGCCAAGTAGATAAAACAATTGGCCTACGGGAATCTCCATCAGGGACACAACTTTTTAGTGAGAGTGCAGAAATGCCTAAACTGCCAAGTTGCAAAAATTGTCTACGACCGAGCATGTTTGTTTATATAAAGGGAAAGGTGGTTTATAACACTAAAAATAAGCTTTTACACGGTCCTAGTTAACGATTTTTTATTCTATTTCCTTCTATTTGTCACGTATTTTTGCCAAATAGGAGTTGATTTATGGATTCATAAAAAGGGTTACAGGGAGTATGGCTAATTCAATTAAAGAGACGATAAAAAGTAAGTTGCCTTTTTCACCCAATTCTAATGGTTTTGATGAAATAGCTTCTCATAAGTTAAGGGTTGCGAGCAAAAATGATGTGGAAACCTTTTTAAGCTTATTTGAGAGTAACAATGATGGTCTCACTGCAGATCAGGTTGATTCTAAATTAATACAATTTGGTTATAACGAAGTCCATCATGAAAAAGC
>CAIYAG010000011.1 GCA_903924075.1 uncultured Bacteroidota bacterium
ATAATGCCCCATTGAAAAACATCAATGCACAATATTCTTTAAAAGGTTGTATGATCACAAGATTTGTATCTTGAAACGAGTAACAAGGTTTGCCCCATTTCAATTCTTCTATAAAGCCGCAATCGAGTATGATCGATCTCAATTGCTCTATTTCTTCTTGCCATTGCTTGACTTTACTTAAATATTGATCAACCTTTGGATTCATTGTATGCTTTTTAAATTTGATTATTTTTTTGATAATGGTGCATGGTAAATCGGTTCCAACCTTTCTTGGTTTTTGATTCAACAGCCCAATTAAAGCCCCCGTCAGGGTTTGGCCAATAAATCATGCGAGCAATTCCAGCTGGCATTTGTGCTTCAAAGCAAATAGCTTCAGGATGAATATCAGTGCCATCTGAAATGGCACCCTGTGATTTTTTACCATCTGAAGTAAATGACCAAAAAGGAATTTTGTCTTCATTGATTCCAATGATCGCGTGTTCTTGATAAGCAAATTTTTCGAAACTCCAAATGACGGAGAGTTGTATATAATTTCCACCAAGTATAGGCTCCAAAAATCTAGTACAGGTTAGTTTACCCATAGGAGAGGTAGCTTCTGCAATCCAGGATCCGAGTAAGGGGGATAGTAGACCTAATTTTCCACGGCCTTTTTTCCAACTATTTTTTTGTTTGGCCATGAATTATTCTTTTATCGGTTATTGTTTTTAGAATTGCCTCCTAAATTTATACTAATTCAAAAAAGAATCACTATTTCAACTCTTTTTCTTTGAGTGGATATAATAATTTAAATGCATTAAATACTGCTTGATGCATGATGGTTGCATGATCCTCTTGAGGCAAATAGTCGAATACCACTTTCAGTTTTTTGTTTTTTATACCCTTGATCTTCTCAGCAAGCAAATTTGCATCAACCTCCATAACCCTTGGAATGGCAGTTGGAGTTAAGCCTTCTTTCCCAACACCAATATATATATCTGTTTGATGACCAAATTCTTCGCTCAGGTTTTGAGTATTTTGATTTAACAATGAACCATTATTCCACCATAAACTCGGACTAACAATAATGTATTTATTGAAAAGAGATGGTTTGGTAAATAGAATTTCAGTTTCTAAAAGTCCACCTAGTGATTCCCCAATGATTGTTTTATCGGAAGTAGTTTTATATTTTGTTTCAATATAAGGTTGTAATTCCTTTTCTATAAATGAAATAAACTGATTGGAATGTCCGGTTGTAGGATATTTTGCAGCATCTTCTTTAATTAAAGTAGGGAAAGTAAAATCTCTTCTTCTGTCAACAGTTGCAATACCCACTACAATCGATTTTGGAATTTGATTGATCCATTCAAAACTATTGAATTGAACCAGCCCAACTATATGAATAAAATCTTCATCGGCTGATCCGTCCAATAAATAAATGACAGGATATTTCTTTGCGTCATTTTGATGATAGCCTTCAGGTAAGTAGATATTCAAAATTCTTTTCTCGGATAATACAGTTGATTGTAATTCATCAATTACGCCAAGCACAAAGGGTTTCGTTTGTGCTTGTTGTTTTGAATTATTGGTCTGACTAAAACTCGAAATTGCTATAATACTGAAAATACAAATGTTTAAAAATTTATTCATGAGTAAAGCTACTTGCTTTTTTAATGGTCATTCTCTTTTTGCAGGAGATTGTTTGTCATTCGAATCACTTTTTCTTGCTCGCTAGAATACGCTTTCCAAACAGATATACACCATTGGTGAATCATTTGGTCTCTTTCTGAACCGGGAGCTATTGCTAATACATCTTCAACTCTAATACTTCCTCTGCTTTCTGGTAATATGATCTTATCAAATATTTTAGAACCTTTTGACATTGTTATATGAGCCAATTGAACTTCTCTGCCCGTATAGTTTTTAATGATGGTTAAGTAAAGCCCGGCAAGCGCATAAATAATTGCGATGGGTTTCGTTTTTTCGTCTGCTACCTGAGCAGTAAAAGCATCCACAATATTTTGATGTATAAAATCTGGGCTTTTATGAGATAGAGTATAATATGCTAACTCGTTATATTGTTCTTGACTTGTCATTTTTGCAAAATATCATTTTACTATAAGGCTTTCATTTTATTGCCTTTTGCATCTTTATGCATGGTATATTCAGATGATAATGGTGGCGTTTTTAAGACTAATGGTTTTTCTTTTGTTCCAATGAAGTATTTCATTTTTATCAATTTTACTTATCCAAAATCTGATTATTTATGTTGTCTGAACAGCCATTCAATCATTAGCGGGTCGCTGTAAGCAGCAATCCAAGAAAAATGCCCCACTTCTGGATACTGTGTGTAACCAGGATGCGCACCAGCTTTTGTTAAAGCTTCAATCATTGATCTAGAAAATATCGGATCAACGGTAACGTCTTCAGCGCCATGAAAAATCCAAATAGGAATATGCTTAATTGAATTTGCAATGGAAATATCTCCACCGCCACAGACAGGGACAGCAGCTGCAAACAGGTTTGGATATCTTTCAATTGCATCAAATGTTCCAAAACCGCCCATTGATAAACCTGTAATATAGATTCGGTTTGTATCAATAGGGAATTTTTTAATGGTTTCATGAATAAGTGCAATCAAAAGCTCCATTTGTTTTGTAGGAGTTTTTTGTAAAAGAATAGTTGTGGTATTCTTTCGGCTTGAAAAATTTGACCAATTTGAATTTTCAGGGCATTGTGGTGCAATTACAAAAGCAGGATGTAATTGCATATTTTGATCTGTTGCAAAATTTTTAACGCCCCATTTTAATTGGGCTTCATTATCATTACCACGTTCACCTGAGCCATGTAAAAATATAACGAGGGGGTATTTTCGAAGAGTGTCATAGTCTGGATAGAGTTGCCGATATTTCAAAGTGTCACCTTTCCCATTTGCGAATTTTTCAAAACTAAATAGGGATGGTTGTGCGTAACCAGACAATATACATCCCATAAAGATCAGACTCAATAAAAACTTCGGCAAAATAAATACACTCATTTTCATGTCTTTTATATTTAAACAGTTATAAATTATTTCACTAAAATATAATCACCCCCTTTTTCTTAAAAGCAGGGTAAATATTCTTGGAATTGTAGCTCTGTCGTTATCATCAAAATATTCAGCTAAATCTAAAATATCGAAACCATTTTGTTTTGCAGCTATGATAAAATCAGAAATATGATGGTTATAGCAAGTAACAATTTGCAGCCCTTCTTCGGTTTCAAACCTTGCTTTGCTGCCAGCATATTGTTTGAAGGGGTGAAGTTCCCCAACATATACAATACCATTTGCGCAAATGACCGCTGCTAATTTTTTAAATATCTCATCTAAGTTTTCAATATGCTCAAGTACTAAGCTAAACGTAACAAGGTCGTATTGACTATTTGAGAACGTCCAATCCTTCGTAATGTCTGCCTGAACAAATTGAACATGATCAGCATTGATTTTTTGCCTCGCCTTAGATAGCATTTCATCAGAAAAATCAACTGCAGTTACTTTTTTTGCCTTGGTTAAAAGATACTCCGTGTTTTTTCCAGTACCACATCCAATTTCTAAACAATTTTCGAAAGACCGATCAGACAAAAAGTTTCTTAGAGATATTGCTTCAAGATCTCTTGTTTTGTTGAGGTTGGTATCATATTGGTCAGCCCAAATATTATATGCTTGTTGTACATTCATAAAATAGAATTAATGATAATTTTAATCCTCAGGCCTTTTATCGATGGATGTTTTCATCAATAACCCAGTTTCATTATACAATTTGAATTCACCTGTTGCCCTGCCATTAACAAATTTCCCTTCTTGTTTTATTTGCCCATTTGGAAAATAAAACCTTTCATATCCTTCCAATTTATCTCCACTATAATTCTGTTCGTAATAAATCATTCCATTATCGTAATACATGATAGACTTTCCATCAATTAACCCATTCTTATAGTTTGTGATTCTAAAGGGTTTGTCGATTGAATAGTAGGCGAAGTAAACAAACTCACCTTCTCTAATACCTTCTTTGTAGTTTTGAATTTGAGAAAACCTATTTTTAAGAAGGTCTAGATCTGGAATGGAGTCTTCTGGTATAGCTTTGTCATAGCGTAACCTTCTTACAATACCTTCTGGATCAAGATACGAAATCCATTTGCCGTCCTCTTTCCCATTTTTGTATACGCCTTCAGATTCTATGTATCCATTATTATAGAAGTATTTCCAAAGTCCAACGGGTAAATTATTTTTCAGTTTACCCTCAGCAATTAAAACGCCTTTATCATTTTTCCATTCGGTGGATGGAGGATTTGATTTAAAATATTGAAGAGATTTAAAATCGTTCTCTTTTATATATTGTTTCAATTTACTTCTTGTACATAAACTCGTGGAAATAACATTGTTATGTATATAAGCCCAAATTATCCATTCTTCATTCTCTTTTACATAAAGCCCACAGGATGCATCACTCAAAGCTGTATAAATCGTCACACTCTTTCCTTCTATTTTACCTTTATAAATTTCATCAATTTGGAAATCAATTTTTCGTTGTTTATCATACACTTCTTTCTCATCAATTGTTACTTTTATTGCTTTAACTGAAATAATAAATTCACTGCTATTATAATCTTTGATTGTAACCGGCCCCCATAAATTTCCACAAGAACATGCATCAACATTAAGAGGTATTACTAAAATAAAAATCAGTAAGCGTATCATTTCATGTTTTATTAAAAATATATGTATTAGCAATTTGCCAAATACCTGCTAAAATATATGTTAATATAGCAAATATAATCTGACTAAAAATTGAAGCCTTCATTATATTAATATTGCTCGAAATTCACTAACTGTATTTCCACTGAACTGTTTTTCAAATGAATTCTTTCCAAATATTATTAAAGTTTGGATACTATCTGGAATATAAAGGCTGTGAATA
>CAIYAG010000012.1 GCA_903924075.1 uncultured Bacteroidota bacterium
ATCCTTTTTGAATTACTACCTGAAAAATTTACCCTGCCGCAATTGCAGAGTCTTTATGAAGGAATATTCGATACAGAGTTTGATAAAAGAAACTTTAGTAGAAAAATTCAGTCCACCAAATTGCTTGTTAAGCAAAAAGATAAGGACAAAGAAGGTTCTAAAAAAGGTGCTTACTATTATAAATTAGATAAAAGGCGTTATGCCGCAAACCTGCATGCCTTTTTGAATATTATCCCTAACCCTGTAATATTTAATAGGATATAACTTTATTTCGAAAATGGGCTGAAACCTTTGTAATATAAGGTTCTGCGAGACTTTGATCATGAGCAAAAAAGCATATACAATTGGCGTTGATTTTGGTACAGATTCAGTAAGATCGATCCTAGTAGACACCAGTAACGGAGCAGAGATCAGCTCTTCCGTTTTTTATTATCCAAGATGGAAAGAAGGGAAATTCTGCAACCCCTCAAAAAATCAATTTCGTCAACACCCGCAAGATTATATAGATGGCTTACATTTTACGATACATGCATGTGTTGAAGCAGCAGGGCCAGCTATTGCTTCAGGTGTAAAAGCAATAGGCGTTGATACAACTGGCAGTAGTCCGGTAGCAGTTGACAAAACTGGTCAACCACTTGCACTAAGAAAAGAGTTCGAAGAAAACCCGAATGCCATGTTTGTGTTGTGGAAAGACCATACAGCAGTTACAGAAGCTGCAGAAATCAATCAACACGCTACAAAATTCCCCATCAATTATTTACAATTCGTTGGCGGGATCTATTCTTCTGAATGGTTCTGGGCTAAATTTTTACACATTCTCAGAGAAGATGAATCAGTTAGAATTGCTTGCTACACTTGGGTAGAACATTGCGATTGGATCCCTTTTTTACTGACTGGGCAAACAGATATTAGCACACTGAAAAGAAGTGTTTGTGCGGCTGGACACAAAGGACTTTGGTCTGCAGCCTTTGATGGATACCCTCCCAATGATTTCTTTGCTAGTCTAGATACGAAACTGGATAGACAAGTTGAAAGATTAGGAAAAAATGTATATACCTCCGATCAATCAGCCGGTACTATTTCAAAAGAATGGGCAGATAAACTAGGGCTTCCAAACGATGTAATTGTTGCTGTAGGTGCATTTGATGCGCATATGGGTGCTGTAGGCGGGCAGATCGAACCCTTTCATTTAAGTAAAGTGATGGGCACTTCCACCTGCGATATGCTGGTAGCGCCAAAAGATAAAATTCAGAATACACTTGTCAAAGGTATATGTGGACAGGTAGACGGCTCTGTAATACCTGGTATGATTGGTCTTGAAGCTGGTCAGTCTGCTTTTGGTGATAGCTATGCATGGCTAAAGAAAATGATCCTTACTCCAGTAAATGAAATCCTTGCTAATTCAAAATCAATAGATCAATCAACAATCACAAAACTAACTGAAGAGCTTTCAGATAAGCTCTTAGTTGAATTAAGTAAAAAAGCTTCTGAATTGCCTTTACTTGAAACCGACCCAATTGCTACAGATTGGTTAAATGGTAGAAGAACCCCAGATGCAAATCAGTTATTAAAATCGGGTATTATCGGATTAAATCTTTCATCAGATGCAGTGATGTTATTTAAAACAATAGTTGAATCAACTTGCTTTGGTGCAAAAGCGATCGTTGATCGATTCAATGAAGAAGGTGTGCCAATTGAAGGATTGATTGGTCTTGGTGGTGTGGCAAAAAAATCGCCCTATATCATGCAAGTCATGAGCGATATCATGAACATGCCCATAAGAATTCATAAGAGTGAACAAACCTGTGCTTTGGGCGCGGCGATGTTTGCGGCCACTGCCGCAGGAATCTATGAAAAAGTGGATGATGCGATGGTAAGCATGGGACAAGGTTTTGATACCACTTATTCCCCTAATAAAAACAATATCGATTATTATGCCAAGAGAATGAGGTCATACAAAAAACTCGGGGCATTCATAGAAACATTTTAACATGAGCATTGCAGACTACGAAAGAATTAAACAAGAAGCTTATTATGCAAATATGCAATTACCAAAACTAGGTTTGGTATTGTTTACTTTCGGCAATGTAAGTGTAGCAGATCATGCATTAAAAGTGTTTGCAATCAAGCCTAGTGGAGTTCCCTATGAAGAACTTTCTCCAGAGAAAATGGTGATTGTAGATTTTGACGGAAAAATCGTATCAGGCTCTTTAAGACCTTCTTCAGATACACAAACTCATGCAGTATTGTACAAACACTGGGAACATATTGCAAGCATTGTTCATACACATTCTACTTATGGCACTGCCTGGGCACAATCACAAAGAGCCATACCTATTTATGGTACAACGCATGCAGATCATTTAACTATCGATATCCCTTGTGCACCTCCGATGGAAGATCAGATGATCGAAGGTGATTACGAATATCAAACTGGTTTCCAGATCATGAATCATTTCAAAGATCTGGGATTGAATTATAAAGAAGTTGAAATGGTTTTAGTAGGTAACCATGCCCCATTTGCCTGGGGCAAAACACCAAGCAAAGCAGTTTATAATGCTGCTGTACTTGAGGAACTAGCAAGAATGGCCTATTTAACAGAACAGATTAACCCAGCAGCTCCTAAGTTGAAAGATTCATTAATAAAAAAACACTTTGAACGTAAACATGGTGCTGGTTCCTATTACGGTCAATAAAAATTTTCTGTTATAATCTAATCCTCATGAAACCATTTTTTATAATTTTATTTCTTAATGTAATCGTTTACGCAAACGCACAACAGAAAGACTATCCAATTCAGGCGGTAGATTTCACTAAAGTAAAATTACAAGATCGTTTCTGGACCCCAAGAATTGAAACAAATAGATTGGTTACCATTCCAGCTTCCTTTGCAAGATGTGAAAGCACCGGCCGTGTCAAGAATTTTTTAATGGCCGCTGCAAAATCAGGAAAATTTTGCACCCGCTACCCTTTTGATGATACTGATATTTATAAAACCATTGAAGGCGCTTCGTTCTCTCTTGCATTGCACTACGATGCAAAACTAGATGCCTATCTAGATTCCATGATCCAGATCATCGCCAATGCACAAGAACCTGATGGTTATTTATATACAGCACGTACGATCGACAAAATAAATGTCAACCCATTTTTTGGAAAGGAACGTTGGGAAAAAGAACGCGAACATAGTCACGAACTATATAATGCTGGTCACTTATACGAAGCAGCAGCTGCGCATTTTTTAGCCACTAAGAAAACGAACTTATTGAATATCGCATTGAAAAATGCCGACTTAGTTTGTTCCGTATTCGGGCCTGACAAACGTCATGTTGCACCAGGTCATGAGATCATTGAAATGGGCTTAGTAAAATTGTATCGGATTACAGGAAAAGCAGAATATCTCAATACAGCTAAATATTTTATTGAAGAGAGAGGTAACTATAAAGGATACGATACTAAGAGCAAAGATCCTTTCAAGAATGGCGCTTACTGGCAAGACGATATTCCTGTAAAACAACAACAAGAAGCAGAAGGGCATGCTGTAAGAGCCGGATACCTTTATTCTGCAATGGCAGATATCGCTGCATTAACGGATGACAAAGACATGTTGGCTGCAGTAGATAGAATCTGGAATAACGAGACAGGTAAAAAAATGTATGTGCAAGGTGGCGTTGGTGCCATTGGCGATGGAGAAAGATATGGTGCCAATTATGAACTTCCAAACGCAACTGCTTATAATGAGACCTGCGCTGCGATCGCAAATATTTATTTTAATCAAAGAATGTTTTTATTGCACGGCGATGCACAGTATGTAGATGTATTGGAGAAGATTTTATATAATGGATTCCTATCCGGCGTTGGTTTGGATGGCAAATCTTTTTTTTACACCAACGCCTTGCAGATCCACAACTTTTTACATCACCCAGATATGGAATCTGAAAGGTCAGGATGGTTCGAGTGCTCTTGTTGCCCAACCAATATTGCTCGCTTAATGCCATCAATCCCTGGCTACATCTATGCACAGAAAAAGGATAGCATTTATGCAAACCTGTTCATTTCAGGAATTGCATCACTTCAAATAAATGACCAAAAAATCGAGCTGAAACAAGAGAACAATTATCCCTGGGATGGAAACTTGAAATTCACTATTCATACAGAACAACCTATCAATTTTTATATGCTGATCCGCATTCCTGGATGGGCACAAAATGTAGCGATCCCTAATAATTTGTATCACTTCACCAATCAATCAACAAGTAAAGTTCTGATCAGTGTGAATGGAAAAAATGCAGATTTTAAAATTCAAAATGGATACGCAGTATTAAAAAGAACTTGGAAAAAGAATGATCTGATTCAAGTGGTCTTACCAATGGAATCTAGAAGAGTTGCAGCTGACACAATGATCAATGATAATATTGGTAAACTGTCTTTGCAAAGAGGCCCTATCATGTATTGTGCCGAATGGAAAGACAATGCAGGAAAAACATCTAACATTATACTTCCTGCTAATTCAAAATTGAATGCAGCATTTGTACCAGATCTTTTAAATGGAGTAATGGTTTTGAGATCACAATCTTCTCAAGTAGAGATCAGCACAAATGGCCAGGATATAAAAACAATCACAAAACCATTTACAGCGATCCCCTATTATGCATGGGCAAACAGAGGTAAGGGAGAAATGACAGTTTGGATCCCTGAAAAAGTTACCGCAACTGAACTATTTACTAAATAATAACAACTGAAAAGAGAACAATATGATAGATTTAAAAACACTTGAAGTCTGGTTTATTACTGGAAGTCAGGATTTATACGGAGCAGAAACTTTGCATCAAGTTGCAGAGCATTCAAAAACAATTGCCGCCTATTTAAATGAGGCTGAATTGATCCCTGTTACAGTAGTGTATAAACCTACTGTAAAATCTACTGAAGAAGTAACAGCCGTGATGCAAGACGCGAATAATGCAGCAAATTGTATTGGTGTAATGACTTGGATGCACACTTTTTCACCTGCAAAAATGTGGATCAACGGATTAAAGATCTTGAATAAACCTTTATTACATTTTCATACACAATTTAATAGAGACATTCCATGGAGTACCATTGATATGGACTTCATGAACCTCAATCAAAGTGCTCACGGTGATCGTGAATTTGGTTTCATGATGACGCGTATGCGCATCAATCGAAAAGTAGTTGTAGGTCATTGGCAAGACAATGAATCACTTTCTAAAATTGATGGCTGGATGCGTGCAGCAGCCGGATGGCATGATTGGCAGGGTGCGCGCTTTGTTAGATTTGGTGATAACATGCGCTATGTGGCAGTTACAGAGGGCGATAAAGTAGAAGCAGAATTGAAATTTGGATATTCAGTAAATACTTATGGAGTTGGAGACTTGGTTGCAGTAGTTAATCAAGTTAGCGAGCAACAAATAGATGAATTGATCGAGATCTATGAAAACGAATATACGCTCGTTGAATCTTTGCAAAAAGGCGGTGCGCAACATCAATCACTCAGAGAAGCTGCACGTATAGAAATTGGTATTGAAACTTTCTTGGTAAACGGAAATTTTAAAGGATTCACAACCACATTTGAAGATCTTCATGGCTTAGTTCAATTACCAGGTATTGCTGCGCAAAGATTAATGTCAAAAGGTTATGGATTTGCAGGAGAAGGCGATTGGAAAACTGCGGCATTAGTGCGCGCTATGAAAGTGATGGGAACTGGTTTAAAAGGAGGATCCTCTTTTATGGAAGATTATACTTATCATTTTAATCCAGACAACCGAATGGTTTTAGGTGCACATATGCTGGAGATCTGCGAATCTATTTCAGATGCAAAACCTAGTTGTGAAATACATCCATTGGGTATTGGTGGCAAAGCAGATCCAGTGAGATTGGTATTTAATTCTGGGCCTGGTCCGGCTATCAATGCTTCTGTTATTGATATGGGAAATCGCTTCAGACTTTTAGTGAACGAAGTAATGGCTGTTACATCATTTAATCCATTACCAATGTTACCTGTTGCACGCGTTTTATGGAAACCATATCCCAATATGCACACAGGATGTGCCGCATGGATCCTAGCTGGAGGTGCACACCACACTTGTTATAGCCAAAGCCTTAGCGCAGATCATTTAGAAGACTTTGCAGAAATGGCTGGAATTGAGTATTTATTAATTGGCAAAGACACTAAAATAAATCAGTTCAAAAACGAATTGCGCTGGAACGAAATCGCTTATAAATAATTATATTACTATCAAATCCTTAAAATAAAACGATGAATAAAAACCTTGCCTTCGCTGATTACCTGGTATTTATAATCTACTTCATCATTGTAGCTGGTTATGGGTATAGTATCTATAGAAAACGTAAAAAGAACGAACACGATGCTAAAGCCTATTTCCTCGCAGAGGGTTCACTTACATGGTGGGCCATTGGCGCTTCACTGATCGCTTCCAATATTTCTGCTGAGCAATTTATTGGCATGAGTGGTGAGGGATTCTTTTTGGGCATTGCAGTTGCCGCGTATGAATGGCTTGCTGCAGTTGCACTGATCATCATTGCGATATGGTTTATTCCTGTTTATTTAAAAAACAAGATCTATACCATGCCGCAATTTTTAAAAACTAGGTATAACGAATCTACAGCCTTGATCATGGCAGTATTTTGGTTGTTCTTATACGTTTTTGTTAATTTAACATCTATACTTTATTTAGGTGCCGTTGCTATCAATGGTATTGCAGGTGGTGGATACCTTCATATTATTATGATCGGTCTTTCCATATTTGCATTATTGATCTCTTTGGGTGGAATGAAAGTGGTTGCTTATACCGACGTTATTCAGGTAGCTGTATTAATTATCGGTGGACTTGTTACCACTTATATCGCATTAACAACAGTAGGATCTTATTTTGGTGTTGGAGAGAATGCGATTGCAGGATTTAAAGTTTTATTGCGGGAAGCACCAGAGCATTTTAAGATGATGATCCCTAAACCAACTGCCGCGTCTTCACAAAACGACATTAATAAATATATCACTTTCCCCGGATTACTTTCTTATGCTGCAGGTATCTGGATCATCAACCTGAACTATTGGGGTTGTAACCAATATATTACACAACGTGCGTTGGGCGCAGATCTTCAAACTGCCAGAACAGGTATTTTATTTGCAGGCTTCCTTAAATTAATGATGCCATTGATCGTTATGCTACCAGGTATTGCGGCTTTTGTATTATACCAATCTGGTCATTTACCTCAACTAGTTGGTGGTAAAGATGGAGCTTATTCTGCAGTACTTACCTTTTTACCAACTGGATTAAAAGGGCTATCTGTAGCCGCATTAACCGCCGCAATAGTTGCATCACTTGCAGGAAAAGTAAATAGTATCTCTACCATTTATACTTTGGATGTACATAAAAAATATATCCAAAAAGAAGCCAATGAAAAAAGTCAGGTTTATATTGGTCGCTTTGCTGTTTTTGCAGCTATGATCTTAGCAGTATTGTTTACCTGGAACGACTTATTAGGGATTGGAGGTGTTGGTGGATTTACTTACATCCAAAAATATACCGGCTTCATCAGCCCAGGTGTATTTGCAATGTTCTTCTTAGGAATGTTTTGGAAAAGAACTACAGGTACCGCAGCAATTGTTGGTCTGCTAACTGGCTTCTTATTGTCTGTATTATTTAATGAGTTTGCACCGCATCTATTCGGTAACGAAACAATTTTGTATACAGCTTATCCAAATGGCAAAGGTGGTTTTGAAATACCTTTTCATATCTGTATGGGATTATCATTCTTGTTTACAATGATAGCGATGATCTCAGTAAGTTTATTCGGACCAAAAGTGAATCCAAAAGCATTTGAACTGGATAAATCTATGTTTAAGCTTTCACCATCTACAACTGTTTTAATAGTTATTATTCTTTTTATCATTTCAGCACTCTATGTTAAGTTTTGGTAGATCAGTAAATGCACAAATTAAAAAAGCCTCGATTTTAGATCGGGGCTTTTTTATTACTATTCAATCTTTATTTTATTAGATTCTTAAAAACTAATTCCTTGTAGTCTTTGATGAATCCAATGATATTTGAATATGCAGCAAACTCATCGGCTCCATGCATGGTAGTTAATACAATTGCTTTCATACCAGCTCTTTGTGCAGCTTCCACACCTTTGGGTGCATCTTCGAAAACAATACATTCTTCAGGCCTTACGCCCAATTCTGCGGCACCTTTCAAATAGGTTTCAGGATCTGGTTTACTTTCATTTACATCATCTGCACTTACGATGGATTTAAAATAATGGTGTAAGTTCAAGCCATCCAATACAAAGTTGATATTAAACGGGATGGCAGCTGATCCAATACCCATAAGTATTCCAGCTTCTTTTGCTTCTTCTAAAAATTGGTCTAATCCTGCAATCAGTTTTAAAATGGGGCGATACTCAGCCTGATATCTTTTTTCCTTCTCAACAGAAAGAATATCCATTTCTTCTTTTGTGAACCGGTCTTTTCCAAAAACGCGAATTAAAAGCTCGCTGTTTTTACCATACATCTGCTCCTTCACTTGATCCCAACTCAGATTTGCGTGCAGATCGTCATTGAGGATATTGAACCATGCCTTACAATGGTATTGCATATCATCGATCATCGTACCATTCAAATCAAACAAAAAAGCCTTAATGGGAATTGACATTCGGTAGTATTAAAAATGAAAGATTCGCAAAAATAAAGTTCTAAGCTAAATAACCCGGATTTAGTTTAGCCCCTTCCATGCATTCATAATAAAAGCTGCAATAGTTTCAGGTTGCTCAATGGTAACATGATGACCGTTCTGTTCTTGTTTACCCTTTGTCATAGGAAAAATCATCACAGGACCTCCCTCCTGAATGTAGTTCTCAGCAATTACCAAAGCATTTTCTTCATAAGGGATCATTGCATCGTGTAATCCAAAAGTGAAATATAGCGGCACTTTATTTGCTGCTAGTTTTTCTAAATTGTTCTTCGGATTGTCTTTGAAATTCAATGCCTGTTCTTCTGTGAAATTATATGCTGCTAATAATTGTTTCCACTGATCTGGCGTAGCCCCCACTCCTTTCATTTTAGATCCTGGCCAACTTTTAATTTCAGATACAGGGTTTTCAGCATAAATACAACTCACTCTGTCTGGATATAATTTTGCCCATGCAAATTCACATAAGCTGCCTCTTACTGCTCCAGAAAGCGCTGGCTTCGTTGCTAATTTTTTTTCATTCACTAAGTACCCATAAAACTTATTCCAGATGTCCATTAGTGAAGGCTGACCGTATAAGAATTTATTATTGATATTGATATATGCAATGTGAAAACCTCGAAGCACTAATAAACTATCAATCTCTGTATGGAATTCAGGTGAGTAGGTTCGCCAAAGCCAGGGATTACCTGCCATTGGTTTTTCTGGAACAACGATATAGGCTGATGCCGTATCAATTTTGAAAGAGACCTTTTTAAATCCATGCCAGCTCTCACTTATATTTGATTGTGCACTTGCTTCAATAAATAGAATCGCTGAGTATAAGCAGATCAATATAATTCTTTTCTTCATATTGCTGATCAGATATTTGTATTTATTTGATTGTTTTTTCTTCGTGCAGATCAGGGATCTCCACATCCTTAAATCCTTTTCTTCCCAATCGCTTAGCGAAGTCTTGTTGTACATCATATTCGCCGTGCACCAAAAAAAGCGTTTTGATCTGTTGGGTATCCTGACAACTGATAAACTGGCAAAGGTCTTCATAATCACCATGCGCACTCATACTTTTCATAGAACCAACCTCAGCAACTACATCAAATTCTTCGCCAAAGATTCGAACCACTTTGTCTCCATTCATTAATCTTCCACCCAATGATCTTGGCTCACAATAACCTACCATTAAGATTGTATTTTGCGAACCACTGATATTATTCATAATATGGTGCTTCACCCTTCCAGCATCGGCCATACCACTAGCTGAAATGATGACACAGGGCTGCTCTAAAAAATTCAGATTCTTA
>CAIYAG010000013.1 GCA_903924075.1 uncultured Bacteroidota bacterium
GTGTTCAATACCGCTATTCAGGAAGCATATATCATAGGATCATCTGTTGGTATGTCTGCGTTGGGATTAAAGCCAATTGTAGAAGTACAGTTTGCAGATTATATCTATCCAGGCTTGAATCAATTGGTATCAGAAGTAGCGAAGAGTTGTTATTTATCGAATGGTAAATTTCCAGTGCAAGTATTATTACGTGTGCCAGTTGGTGCGTATGGTGGTGGTGGGCCTTATCATAGTGGCAGTATTGAAAGTACCTTATTAAGTATCAAAGGAATTAAAGTGGTATATCCATCAAACGCTGCAGATATGAAGGGTTTGATGAAGGCGGCTTTCCATGATCCCAATCCTGTGGTGATGTTAGAACACAAGGGATTGTATTGGAGTAAAGTGCCAGGTACGGATGATGCAAGGAGCGTAGAGCCAGCAAAAGATTATATCCTGCCATTGGGTAAAGCCAATATCGCATTACAGGCCGATCCTGCCAATGTTAAACTAGGAGAATCAGTTTGTGTGATCACTTATGGCATGGGCGTGTATTGGGCCAAAGCAGCTGCAGAAATGCATCCTGGTAAGGTAGAGATATTGGATCTAAGAACCCTATATCCATTGGATGAAGAAATGATCTATGACTGTACCAGAAAACACGGGAAAGTGTTGGTTCTGACCGAAGAACAGTTGAATAATAGTTTTGCAGAAGCCTTATCGCTTCGGATCTCGAATAATTGTTACCATTTTCTTGATTCCAAAGTGGAAGTGATGGGAGCTAAAAACCTGCCTGCAGTGCCTATTAACGTTGCATTAGAAGCAGCGATGCTACCAACAGCACTCAAAGTTGCCGATAGAATTGGCAAATTATTAGCCTACTAATTTTTTCAATTTAGGGAAACCCCTATATTTGCACCCCGAATACGAAATTTGTATTCATCCGGCGAGGTAGCTCAGTTGGTTAGAGCACAGGATTCATAACCCTGAGGTCTGGAGTTCAAATCTCCATCTCGCTACAAAAGGAGACTTTTCAATATTTTGTTGATAAGTTTCCTTTTTTATTTCGTCATAACCATTTGATAATGAATTAATTAAAGATAAATATTCGTTGACTTCTCTGGTTAGATATTGATGATTTTTCGCATCATAATAAATTCCGCCCGGAAATAGCAAATTACAGAGTGCGCGTTTATCATCAAGATTGGAGAAACCACCTACTTTAACCCCCTCTCTCCAGAGAGCCATGACCCCCTAATACCATTTTGATTCAATCCCCAAATACCATTTGGTTTTGACCCCCATTTTAATTTGATTACTATTTTATTATAAATATTGCAAAATCAATATTTATTCAAAATATTACATGGGGTCAAGCACGAATGGTATTAGGGGTACAAATCAAGTGGGTTTTCCAGGCTTATCTTCTGATAGTAGCAATTTTCTAGAATCTTCGATTTTAAGATTTAATCCATTACTTTTGCTTAGTATACTAAAATTGTAGATTAACTACTTGGGGTTACACTTTTGCATTTATGAACAAACAAACATCCTTGGATTCCCCAAAGAGCGGTAATGAGTTATTCCCTGTTTTCCTAAAATTGAATCAGGTTCAATTATTATTGGTAGGGGCCGGGAATGTTGGTTTGGAAAAGCTTTCAGCTATTTTACGAAATTCTCCTAATGCTAATGTTACGATTGTTGCACCCATTATTGGAGAAGAGGTACGGGCGCTCAGTGTAAATAGTTCAAGCATTCAATTTTTTGAAAGGCCTTTTGAAGACTCTGATATTGTGCAAAAAGACATTGTTATCTGCGCTACCGATGATAAAGAACTGCACCTGCATATTTATCAATTGGCAAAACAAAAAGGGATCTTAATCAATGTAGCTGATACCCCTTCTTTATGCGATTTTTATTTGGGTAGTATTGTTCAAAAAGGCGATTTGAAAATTGCGATATCAACAAACGGGAAATCTCCTACTATTGCGAAACGGATCAAGGAAGTAATGAATGAGATTATTCCAAATGAGGTAGATGAAATGTTAACCAATATGGAGCAGATTCGCCAATCGATCCATGGTAATTTTGATGAGAAGGTTAAGCACTTGAATGAATTAACCAAAGTGCTGGTGTCTAAGCAAACCATCATGGACAATTCAAAAGCACCAACTAAAAAATGGTCAAGAATTGTTTTGTACTGCTTACTTGCATTTGTAGTGATCCTTGTTTCGCATGGGTTATTATCACTGATCAATTTTGGAGAAGCGCTAGAAGCCATTAAGGGAGGGATTACTGGACTCGATTTGAATACATTTTTATTAATGTTGTTAACAGGTTTTATTGCGCAAATGATTGATGGTTCAATGGGACTAGGCTATGGCACGATTTCAACTACCATTTTACTGGCAATTGGCGTACCACCTGCTATTGTAAGTAGCAGAGTGCACTCTGCGAGGGTTTTTTCAAGTGGGGTATCAGGATATAGTCATAATAGATATGGCAATATCAATAAGAAACTGTTTCGTACCATCGTTTGGCCTGGTGTGATCGGTGCAATTATTGGTGCAGCTTTAGCTGTTTTTGCGCAAAAATATAATCTATCATGGGTGTGTATCCCATTGTCTATTTATACCACTTATCTCGGGTATTATATCATACGAAAAGCTTTCAATAATAGAAAACAAACGGACAAGGTAAAAAGGGCAGGTTGGTTGGCTGCCGTTGGTGGTTTTATGGATGCTTTTGCTGGTGGGGGCTGGGGAGCTTTAGTTACTAGTACCTTAATATCAAAAAGAAAATCTCCCAGATATGTGGTAGGATCTGTTTGCCTGGCTGAATTTTTCGTGGTTTTTGCAAGTGCTGTTACTTTCTTCATTTTATTAAAGCACCTCCCCATTTTAGAAGTTTTAGGTTTGATTATGGGTGGGGTGATTGCAGGCCCAATTGCGGCTAAATTGGTGGGTAAAATACCCATTAAAACCATGTATCTATTAGTGGGCTTAGTGGTTGTTTTAACCAGCTTATTCACTTTGTACAAGGTAACTATGAAATACTTCTAGAGACAATTATTCTCTGCTAACATTTCTTATTAATAGCATTAGCAGGAAACTAAAGAACTTTATTGATTAGCAGCTTTCTCTTTTTTTCTAAAATACCCTCTGAACAAAAAGTTGTGCTGAATTGCTTCCAGATCTTCGTCTAATTTTTGGCTACTGGATTCCAATCTTTTTAATATCACTTTAATTGAATTTGCGGTACTTGAATCATTCAAAACCACTCCAGCTATATTGTTCTTTTGGTTTAATTTATCGCTCATTGTTTTTAAATTAGTCGCAAACTGATGTAATTCAGTGAAC
>CAIYAG010000014.1 GCA_903924075.1 uncultured Bacteroidota bacterium
ATCCCTGGTATTAGAAGTATCAGTTCTTCAAGTTCTATTGGGTCTAGTAATATCACAGTTGAATTTAATTTAGGCGTATCACTAGAAGCTGCGGCGAATGATGTGCGAGATAAAGTGAGTCAGTCTATCCGTAACCTACCCCAAGATATTGATGCCCCACCCGTTGTTACAAAGTCTGATGCAAATAGCGATTTCATCATTTTCATGGCCATTCAAAGTAGATCGAAGGGTTTATTGGAATTGAGCGATTATGCCGAAAACGTATTGCAGGAAAGGTTTCAAACGATCAACGAAGTTAGTGCTGTGCAGATCCGTGGTCAGAAAAGGCCTTCGATGCGCATCTGGATCAAGCCCGATAAATTGAGTGCTTATGGCATTGCATTTAATGATATTCAAACCGCACTAAATAAAGAGAACGTAGAATTGCCAGCAGGTAAGATCTATGGTAATAATACGGAGTTGATCATTCGTACACTGGGAAAATTAACAACTGAGAAACAATTTGCTGATCTAATACTCAAAGAAGATCCAACAGGAATTGTGCGATTGTCGGATGTGGCAAATGTAGAGTTAGGTCCGGAAGCAGAGGAATTCGGATGGAAGTATAATGGCGTACCTGCAGTAGGTATTTCTATTACCCCACAACCTGGTGCCAACTATATTCGAATTTCTGATGAGTTTAATAAAAGGCTCGATCAAATTAAAAAGGGAAATAAATCAGATATTGAATTCAATATATTAATTGACAATACCAAGAACATTCGTAGATCGTTGGAGGAAGTACAAGAAACATTGATCATCTCTTTGTGTTTGGTGGTATTGGTCATTTTCTTCTTCTTTAGAAACTGGTTGATCGCGATTCGCCCGTTGATCGATATTCCAATCTCATTGATCGCAACATTCTTTGTGATGTATGTAGGTGGCTTTTCAATTAACGTATTAACCTTACTTGGAATAGTACTTGCTACGGGGTTGGTGGTAGATGATGGAATTGTGGTCACGGAAAACATTTTCCGAAAACTGGAAGCCGGGTTGCCCATTCGCAAAGCAGCATTAGAAGGAAGTAAAGAAATTTTCTTTGCGGTATTATCTACTTCTATCACACTAGCGGTTGTATTCTTGCCAGTAATTTTCTTACAAGGTTTCGTGGGAAGTTTGTTTCGCGAGTTTGGAATTGTAGTGGCTTGCGCGGTTTTAATTTCTGCGTTTGTATCATTAACTATCACGCCAGTGTTGAATGTGTTCTTGAATAAGAAAGACATGGGTCATGGTAAGTTTTATGAAAAAACAGAACCGTTTTTTAAAGGGATGGAAAATGGATATCGATCGATCCTCACCGCATTTATTAAAATTCGCTGGATGGCTTGGGTAATTGTTGCAGCTTGTGTTGGTATCATTTATTTTATTGGAAAGAATATCCAAAGTGAGATTGCTCCGCTCGAAGATAAAAGCAGTATCCGTTTATCAATGACTGCACCGGAAGGAACCAGTTATGATAAAATGCAAGGGATTGCCGATGATGTAACTAATTTTTTAAGCGATTCTGTTAAGGAGCGAGATTTTGTGTTTAGTGCAACACCTGGTTTTGGTGGTAACGGATCTAATGCAGCTAGTGGTAGGATCGGATTGGTTTTACCTGAGTTTAGAAAAAGATCGCAGAACGATATCGCCAATGATCTGAATAAAAAATTGGCAAGATTTAACGATGCCAGAATTTTCGCAGTGCAGGAGCAAACCATTTCTGTGGGATTGGCATCGAGGGGTTCATTGCCTGTTCAGTTCATTGTGCAGAATTTAGACTTTGAAAAAATCAAAGCAGCGATTCCGAAATTTTTAGAAGAAGCAAGAAAGGATAAGACTTTTCAGAACGTGGATGTGAATTTAAAATTCAATAAGCCTGAATTGCAGTTAACTATCGATCGGATCAAAGCGAAGGATCTGGGTTTAACTACAACAGATGTGGCAGCTGTAGTTCAATCTGCATTCAGTGGTGCAAGGGCGGATTATTTTATTATGAATGGAAAGCAATACCAAGTAATTAATCAGGTAGAGCGTACTGATAGAAACGAGCCATTGGATATTGAAAAATTATATGTTCGAAATAACAGAGGCGATAATATTCCATTAACAGCTGTTGTTAAATTAGAAGAGAATAGTAATCCACCAACATTGTTTCACTTTAATCGTTTCAAAGCGGCAACCATTTCTGCATCATTAGCAGAAGGCAAAACAATTGGAGATGGTGTAAAAGCGATGCAGGCAATTGGTAACCGAGTGCTGGATGAATCATTTCAAACAGATTTGAGTGGTCCATCAAGAGACTTTGTTGAGAGTTCTTCGAATACTAGTTTCGCATTGTCATTAGCATTAGTACTCATTTATTTGGTATTGGCAGCACAGTTCGAAAGTTTCAAAGATCCGTTTACCATTATGATCACGGTGCCATTGGCTATTGCGGGAGCGTTATTAAGTCTTTGGATCTTTAATCAAACTATCAATATCTTTTCACAGATCGGTATGATCATGTTGATTGGTTTGGTTACAAAAAATGGTATTCTAATTGTGGAATTTGCAAATCAGAAAAGGGAGCACGGATTAAATAAACATGCAGCAGTAATTGAAGCAGCCACTCAGCGTTTAAGACCAATCTTAATGACGAGTTTGGCAACCGCTTTAGGTGCGTTGCCTATTGCATTGAGTTTGGGTGCAGCAAGCACCAGTAGGATGCCGTTAGGTATTGTAATTGTGGGTGGTATCATATTTTCGTTGGTTCTTACCTTATTTGTAATTCCTGCCGTATACACTTATATCTCTGGAAAGCATGAATCAGAGCATTTGGAAATTGTTGAATAATTAGTTGTTTTAACATTGAGGTCCTCCAAGTGATAGTATTTCTTGGAGGACTTTTTGTTTATGATATTTATTAGGTTTTTCTAGTATTACAGTTAATAACTTCGCATTCTAAAATTTGAACATGAGCAATTCAATTTCGGACATCAGGAAAGATTATCGGATGAAATCGTTACTAGAATCAGACGCGGCAACTGATCCATTTGCGCAATTCGGGCATTGGTGGTTAGAAGCTGTTGAAAGTAAAATTGATGAAGTAAATGCAATGACACTAGCCACTTCTTCTGCAGATGGTTTTCCTTCTGCAAGAATCGTATTATTAAAAGGATATGATAGAAATGGTTTTGTATTTTTTACAAATTATAATAGTCAGAAAGGGCAAGACATTGCAGCCAATCCAAAAGCCTGTTTACTTTTTTTCTGGAAAGAATTAGAGCGTCAGGTGCGCATTGATGGAACCATCGAAAAAATTAGTGCGCAAGAGAGTGAAGTTTATTTTCAATCTCGCCCAGTAGGAAGCAGGATCGGTGCATGGTGTTCACCGCAGAGTTCCGTGATTCCAGATCGTTCTGTACTCGACAAAAATGTAGAATACTATTCCAATAAATTTAATGCACAAATGGTTCCAAGGCCAGATCATTGGGGTGGATACATTGTAAAGCCAACTGCCATCGAATTCTGGCAGGGAAGAAGTTCTCGTTTACACGATCGCTTACGCTATACCAAAGTAGCCGACAATTGGAAATTAGAAAGGTTGGCTCCATAATCGCTTTTGAAGTGTTGCAAGTAACAATTAGTTAATATCGGGATGAGACTAATATTTGGTTATTAAATTATCTATCGTAATATTGCGATATAATAAATTAGCATGAGCAACCAAAACTGCGCACCTGCACACGAAAGAAAAAAATTAAGTTTTCTGGATAGATACTTAACCCTATGGATCTTTCTAGCAATGGGAGTGGGTGTTTCCATTGGTTATTTCTTTCCATCTTCATCTTCGTTTATCAATTCTTTTTCAGCGGGCACTACCAATATCCCCCTGGCAATTGGTTTGATATTAATGATGTATCCCCCTTTTACAAAAGTGAATTATGATAAACTAAAAGATGTTTTTAAAAATACAAAAGTGCTGGGGGCATCGCTTTTTCTGAACTGGATCATCGGTCCAATCTTAATGTTCGTGCTGGCGATTGTTTTTTTACACAACTATCCAGAATATATGGTGGGTTTAATTCTTATTGGATTAGCCCGTTGCATTGCCATGGTTATTGTATGGAACGAACTCGCTGAGGGAAGCAGAGAATATGCAGCTGGCTTAGTGGCATTGAATAGTGTATTCCAGGTATTTTTATATAGTGTGTACGCCTATATTTTCATTACAATTTTACCTCCGCTTTTTGGCTTCAAAGGATTGGTGGTGAATATTACGATGAGTCAGATCTTTCAGAGTGTATCTATCTATTTGGGCATTCCCTTTCTCGCAGGTATCTATACCAGGTACTTTCTATTAAAAATAAAGGGTGAAGCATGGTATCAAAACAAATTCATTCCTTTTGTGTCGCCCATTACTTTAGTAGCACTGCTTTTTACGATTGTGGTGATGTTTAGTTTAAAGGGACAAATGATTGTTCAACTCCCTATCGACATCATTCGAATTACCATCCCATTGGTGATCTATTTTGCCATCATGTTTTTAGTGAGCTTCTTCATTGGCAAAAAATTAGGTGCTGATTATTCAACCAATGCGTCGATCGCTTTTACTGCAGCGGGTAATAATTTTGAATTGGCAATTGCTGTAGCAATTGGTGTTTTTGGCATCAATAGCGGTCAGGCTTTTGTTGGTGTAATAGGGCCACTAGTGGAAGTGCCAGCTTTAATTGCCTTAGTGAATGTAGCATTCTGGCTGCGTGATAAATACTACAGAATTGATTAGTTCGTATATTGCCATATAATAACTGTTTATGGCTTTAAGTAGATTCTGGTTAATCATAATCCTAGTATCGGTTACTTATATACTGGCACAATTGTTTAGCGGCTATAGCTATTCGATCGACTATGTTGTGAATGGTAAAAAAGATGAGCCACTGGTTAAGAAAGAATTGTATTTGAATCAGGTATCTCCATTCTTACAAGACACTTTACAAAAAGCCAAAGACCATCGCTTTGTACAAAACGATTCACTCTATATTTTAGATAATACCACTGTTAAAATTGCAGTGGGTAAGCAAGCTACTGATGGTATTTTGCCTACTTGTAAGAATACCATTTTTGATTTATTGCTTCCTTTGATCGCATATTTGTCTTTCTTCTGCGGGATCTTACAATTATTGATCGATTCAGGTGCTTCTGAAAAACTGGCCAAATTATTGAGTCCGGTTTTTGTAAAAGTGTTCCCAGAAATTCCAAAGAATCATCCTTCCATTTCTTATATGACTTTGAATTTCGCGGCCAACTTTTTAGGTCTTGATTCTGCGGCAACCCCATTTGGTTTAAAAGCGATGGAAAGTTTGCAGGAGCTGAATACTGAAAAAGATAAAGCCAGCAATTCGCAGATCATGTTCATGAGTTTGCATGCGGCAGGATTAACACTGATCCCAACTTCCATCATTGGCTATCGGGCTGCACAAAATGCACAGAATCCTGCAGATGTGATGCTGCCTTGTATCATTACTTCCTTTGTTGGTACTTTAGCCGCATTGTTGATTGTAGGCATCAAACAAAAGATCAATTTCAAATCTGCTTCCCTGATTTTATCGCTTGGTGCCATCATGGGTATTATTGCTGGATTGCTTTTTTATATTACCCGTTTAGATATCATCGGTAAGAATCATTTCACTACAAATTTGTCGAACGTAATTTTATTAGTGATCATTTTTGTGATTCTGGCTTATGCCTTTTATCGAGAAAAATATTTTGCATCCAATGACAAGGACATATTTAGCTCATTTGTAGAAGGTGCAGCATCTGGCCTATCAACTGGAAAAAGGATCTTCCCATATATCTTAGGAATGTTAGTTGCCATTTCTTTATTCAGAAATAGTGGTGTATTCGAAATTGTATCGGGCTATATGGGTAAACTGTTTTTGTTGATGGGTGTGAAAAAAGAAATTGTAGATGCCCTACCTATTGCCATACTCAGACCATTCAATGCCGCAGGTTCCAGAGGATTCATGATCGATTCAATGCGCACCTATGGTGTTGATTCCTTAACAGGCAGACTAGCCTGTATTTTTCAATGTGCTGCAGAAACCACTTTCTATGTGATAGCAGTTTACTTCGGAAGTATCAAAGTAAAAAATACGAGATACACTTTATCGGCGATGTTATTGGTTGACTTGGTTTCTGTAATTGCTGCAATATTAA
>CAIYAG010000015.1 GCA_903924075.1 uncultured Bacteroidota bacterium
GGGATATCTTCTAAAGCTGCTGGGAAGCTTGAGAACAAGTTTAAGTTTAATAAAGGTTCAGAGTTGCAACATCAGGAATTTAGTGACGGGAGTGGATTAGAATTATATGATACACATTTTAGGCAACTGGACCCTCAGATAGGAAGATGGTGGCAAATTGACCCTAAACCGAACACAGTTGAAAGCCCATATGCTTCTATGGGCAATAACCCGATTTTGAATAATGATCCTTTAGGAGATACTATCCGAGGACTTGATAATAAACCAGTATCATATACCCAGGATAAAAAGGGTGTTATTACTTGGAAGAATGCTACAAATGACATTAAAAAGATTGGAAACCTTTTACTTAAATCATCAGATTCTAAATCTATTTTAAATAAAATGGTTAATGCGAAATATGATATTACAATGAAAATTGATACTAAAACAGATGATTTTAAAGATGGAGGAGCTACATTAGGGAAAACATCTACTACATTAAGTACAAATGGGAAAATAATAAAAGCTGACATAACTATTTTTGAAAAATCAATCCAATCTTATATGAACTATGGAACTAAAAATGGAGGCCAAATAGATTTAGGAGTAGGTACATATGGAACGAAACTGTTGACAATGGATGATGTTATTGGTTCCGTTGCTACACATGAAGGAACTCATGCAATAGATCCAGCATCTAATTCAGCATTAAATAAAAATAGTACTTATGAAGATAGGGAGGCTAAACCAAGGGAGAATCAAAGTCAATATTTAAATTTAAGAATTATTGCAAATGCAATTTCTTCAATGTTAACTGGATTTTAAATCAGAAACTATGTTAAAATTCATACTATTTTTTGTAGCCCTTATTTTAATGGAGGAGAGTTTGCATTCCCAAAAGCAAAATGCAGTATTTGATACTATCGCGTTAAATTTTTTGAATCAAAATAATCATTTTGGAGATTCTATTGGGGTAATTAAATATCAGAAAGATGGGAAGGAATTGAGTGGAAAAAACTATTACTGTTATAAATCTTTCAGCTACAAAACAAATGACTCTGTAAGAATTGATGTTATAAATTTTGGAAGATATGATTCTGAGGGTAGATGTTATATGGCAATTATTGTTAAAAATGGCACTCAGGAAAAAATAAGTTTTTTTGGGAAAGAAACTTATTTAAATGATTTAAATAACCTAAATAATGTTTTTATAAAAAACGATAAAAATATTAATGAAAAATATAAAATAGAAATTACTGATCTGCTTTTGCGCTGTAGGAGAGGACAATTAGAAACACCGAAATATATTCATATTCACTAGCACGCATTTTACCCTAACTTAACCAATTTTAGGATGATTTTATGAAATTTAGCTTTTTTAGGTTATGTGAAAATACTCTTAATCAATGTCAAGTAATATTGTATTTTTTATTAAATACATAGAATTGAATGTTCTTTGAAATGTCTTCTAGGATTGAATGTCAGGAAAGTCCATTATAATCCGTTCGGGCTTACAATGGCGGGGATTAGCTATAAGCTTCCGAGTTCTTTGGTGAATAAGTTTAAATACAATGGGAAGGAGTTACAAAATCAGGAGTTTAGTGATAAAAGTGGGTTAGAATTGTATGATTATGGGGCTAGGATGCAAGATCCGCAAATTGGAAGATGGTTTGCCATAGACCCATTAGCGGAGGTTTCAAGACGGTGGTCGCCTTATACTTATGCAAACGATGATCCATTACGATTTATTGACCCTGATGGAATGTGGTCCTATGATACAAATGGAAATGCTTCAACAAATGATGCTGGTGAGATAGCTGATTTCATGCAACAATTGCAAAGTGGTAAAAAGCAGGATAACCCAGATTCTAAAAAAGAAAATAAAGACAATAAGGATAATGCGAAAGGGAAAACTTCAACCCTTTCAAAGGCAACTAAAGTAATACAAGCTACTGTTATAGCCCTGGCTGCAGATGATGCTACTGGGATTGGTGTTATTGATGATGTAGCTATACCAGTATTAGAAGCAGTAAATGGAGCTCTATGGTTATATGATGTAATGTCAGGTGAAAGTAAGACACCAGAAGCATCTGATCCAATAGCGCCTGCAACGCCTTCATATACTCCTTCTTTTGTTAAAAATTTTTCAGTTAAAAGTGAAAAAACTGCCGATGATTTGTTGCCTGGTAGTTTAAAGCGATCTCCTTCATATAATCCAAAATATGGTAATTTGACACGTGAAGAATTGGAAAAAGCCGCTAAGGCAGGAGATCAAGCTGCAAAGAAGATGAAAAAATTAGTCGATCAAATACCTAGATTATTAGACAAAAATAAAAACAAGTAAATATGAATAATCAATCTATAGATATCAAGAACTTTGTAGAATCAATTATTTCAGCCCAAAAAAAAGCTAAAAAAATAATTGAACACCAAATTAGTTCCGAATATGATGATTCCAAAATTATTTCTTTTTTTTCTTTAATTGAGACAGAATCTCTCTATGCTAATTCATCAGTTGCAGAAAAAGTAGCAGATTATTTACAACTTATGAAGGATGAAATAAATTACAAAAACGTAGACTTAGCAGAGATTAAATCTATCTATGAAAATATAATTGATATGAATCCATATGATATTTCATTTTATGAATCATTGGGTTGGTATTTACATAATGTACTTGATCAAGAAGAAGAAGCAAAAGAAGTTGTTAATAAAGGAATTATAATTATTAATTCTAAAATTGAAGATTTGAAAAAACGATTTTAGTGTAAAAAAAATAAATGCCCTTCGATAGATTTGAAATTTTCATTGAAAGCTGCCAATTATGCTCCCCTGAAGGCAAAATAGTTATTAACCGTTCGGGCTTACAATGGCGGGGATTAGTTCGAAGGCTGCGGGGAAATTGCAAAACCGAGAGAAATTTAATGGAGGTAATGAGTTACAAAATGGAGAGTTCTTTGATGGTAGTGGATTAGAATTATATGATGCGAATTTTAGAATGTACGATGCACAAATCGGAAGGTTCCATCAACAAGATCCTCTAGCAGATATGTTTGAGGATCAGTCATTGTATCAGTTTGCATATAATAACCCTATTTCAATTAATGATCCTTTAGGTTTGGCAGGAGAGGATAATACATTGCCAGAAGTTGTAGTTACGGGTGTAAGACATAAAAAGAAAGTATCAAGTACCCCAGAAGCACCAACTTCACTTCCTAGTACTGCTTCTACTCTGCCATTGGTTGCAGTAGGAGGAGCGGGAACGGCTAGCGCCAGTGCCGTTGCTGTAGCAGCGTTACCTGTTGCCATCATTGGTACTGGAGCGTATACAGGTTGGAAATATGGTGAAACTCATGCAGATCAAATTGAAGATTTAGTTAATAGAATAGCAGGGTGGTTTAATTTCGGTCAACCAGGTGCTGATGGAAGACCTGTACCTCCAGGTGCAGTTCCTATACCAACAACTGCAACAGATCAATCACCTCCTCAGGATGAGATTCAATACAGATTAATTGCAACACGTGAAGGGCTTTATCCAAAGTTAAGTTGGGGGGACGCAACCAAATTTTTCAAAACTGGTGTTGCTGCAAAATGGGAAAAGCTTCATGTAGGTGATACGTGGAAAATAGGAACGACGAAAGGCAAAAGATATTCAGATAAATGGCTTGAGAAGAATGGCTTGAGAAGAATCACCGAGTTCACCGGGTCGCCACAGGCTGTTTATATGGTTCAGATTATGAAACTTGCACAATATGCTTTAATAAATGGTGAGTTGCCATATGGAAACACTAAAATGCAATAAACATTATGAGATACTGGAATAGTTATGATATTTATTGGGATACTAATATTGATAAATGGTATGATCAAATCGTTCCATTAATTGAAAAATATTTTGAAAATAAAAATTTTGGGCCAGAGGTCGAAAAATTAAACACAATATTAAATTCATGTCCAGGAATTGAATTTAAAGTTCGAAACAGGTTTAGTAGAAAGGATAAAGAGTTATTTTTTGATGTTGTTATATCGTATGAAGAGTATATGAGATTAGATACTGAGGAAAAGAAAAAGGAATTAATTGCGATTAGCTTTTTAAATAACATGGATGCTTTGGCAAAGTATAAGCCTAAAGATTTTGTTCTATCAGATTTAAAAAGTGATTTTAAGGCTTTTTTTCAAAATATAGGATGGCTTTCATTTAAGAAAGATTAATTTATTTATCATTAAATGTATCATAAAAGGAGAATAAAATTAATTTCTGAATTTAGTTTGAAAATATTTTTTTTAGTTCTTTGAAAGCGGTTTCCCATTAGGAATTTAACGAATAGCATTATTATCCGTTCGGGCTTACAATGGCAGGGATTAGTTATAAAGCTCCAAGCTCATTAACTAACAAGTTTAAATTCAATGGTAAGGAGTTACAAAATCAAGAATTTAATGACAAAAGTGGATTGGAATTGTATGATTTTGGTGCTAGGATGCAAGATCCTCAAATTGGGAGATGGTTTGCTGTAGACCCATTAGCGGATGTTTCAAGAAGATGGTCGCCTTATACATTTGCAAATGATAATCCATTAAGATTTATTGATCCGGATGGAATGTGGACGTACGATACAAATGGAAATGCTTCAACAAGTGATGCAGGTGAAATAGCTGATTTCATACAGCAATTGCAAAGTGGTAAAAAGCAGGATAACCCAGATTCAAAAAAAGAAAATAAAGACAATAAGGATAATACGAAAGGAAAAACTTCAACCCTTTCAAAGGCAACTAGAGTAATACAAGCTACTGTTATTGCCCTAGCTGCAGATGATGCCACTGGGATTGGGGTTATTGATGATGTAGCTATACCAGTATTAGAAGCAGTAAATGGAGCTCTATGGTTATATGATGTTATGTCAGGCGGAAGTACTGTACCAGAAGCATCTGATCCAATGGCGCCTGCTACACCTTCATATACTCCATCTTTTCTTAGAAATAATTCAGTTGCTACAGGTGATTATTCACAGCAACCGCCTGGTGGATTAACGAAATTGAAAAATGGTCAAGGATGGAAAGATTCTGAGGGTAATATTTGGAAAAAAGACCAACTGCATAAAGATCATTGGGATATTACAAATCCAAAAACAGGAAAGAAAGTAAAAGAAATTGATTTTGGCGGAAAACAAATTTGGCCTGGTGGTCCTAAAAATAAAAATAAATAGAGTTATGAAAAATCCATATGAACAGTTCGAAAATACTATCCTGTGGGATACTGTAAAAGATGCGATACACAAGTTGCAGAAAAATAATGATATTGAGTTAACTACAAGTGAGAAATATGTAATTGGTTTTTTGTGCAAGTCTATAGAAGAGAAAGGTTTAATATCTAAAACTAGTTAGTCTGTAAATTAATAGTTTATTGCAACTCAAATGAGGTAATCTTGTTTGAGAATGTACAATATTTTTAAAGTGGTTTTGGGGCATTTTTTTGTCAGCATAATATCAATGATATTGAGAAACGTTGATTTATTTTCCTACTGAACGGCAGTAATGATCTTAGTTGGCGGTTATAATTTTTCTTTTCAATTGGAAATTGTTGGTGGTTATTTTTAGTAATTAGAAAGTTCTTTGAATGACACATTGACGAGTGGGCTCCTTTTTTGTAATTGAATCAAAAACCAAGTGAAAGTTATTATCCGTTCGGGCTTACAATGGCGGGGATTAGTTCAAAGGCTGCGGGGAAACTACAGAACAGATTCAAGTTCAACGGTGGTAATGAATTGCAGAATGGTGAGTTCAATGATGGTAGTGGGTTGGAAACATACGATGCAATTCATAGAATGTATGATTCACAATTGGGAAGGTTTCATCAAGTAGATGCCTATTCAGACCTTTTCTTAGAAAATTCACCTTTCACTTTTGCAAGTAATAATCCAATTTTAGTTAATGACCCATTAGGTCTTGCTGATAGCACAGATAAAAAAGGGAATGTATGGCATGACTTGAATGAGGTAACAGTAAAATCAACCCCCAAAAATAAGAGCCATGGTAATAGTACAGATAATGGCATGGAAGCATTCACTACTTTGATTGGTGCTACCGACACGTATTTTGACGCATTTCATAGAAACTACGACCATAAAAATTATATCACTACTAAAGGTAATCTCAAGCCTTTTCCAGAGGAAATGAGGCGAATGTCGCAGCAGGCCAAAGTCTTTAAGTTGCGTTCATCTACAATCAAAAATACGGGATTGGGCTTGTCACTTTTGGCTAATGTTCTTACATTCATTCAGGTGCGTGACCAATATTTGAAAGGCGGTTTGAGCAATGTAAATCCATTAGATGCATTAGGCCTAACCATGGGAACAACGGGTCTATTGGCAAATCGTATTTCATATTTTGGATTTTTCCAAAAATCCATGTGTGCAGTTTCTGAATTTACAGGAGTAGGAGGAATGGTTCTTGGAACGTATCAGTCTTGGATGTCCGCATTTCAAATTATTTATAATACCAATTTACCTAATAGTAATCCTTACAGTGGAGATGCTAAGGCTCAGTTTCAAGCAGCAATGGACGATGAAGCAACGGGCGGCAATAGATGGTATTGAAAGGATGCAGAATGATTATATTGTGTTAATTAAACAAGAATATTTAAAGACTTATTACAAATGCTAGGTGTCTATTATAGAATATGGGTGGATTGCATAATTAGGGCAAGGCAACAGCCAGCTAATGAGCGGAATTGGAAGTCTGGTACTATGTTTTCTATGACAATCGCAATGGCAGCAAATTTTGTATTAATTATGACAATATTAGAAAAGAGTGTATTCAAGGTTTATTTTTATAAGATCGATTTTTCTTTTTTACCAACACGCATTAATAATGTACTTGCATATTTGTTTTTATTTATTCTTCCATGCATTCTTGTTAACTACTTGTTGATTTTTAGAAAAAACAGGTATCAAAAGTTACTGCTGAAGTATCCGTACTATAATGGAAAACTCTTTCTTACATATTTTTTAACTTCGATGCTCCTACCAATTTTATTA
>CAIYAG010000016.1 GCA_903924075.1 uncultured Bacteroidota bacterium
AGATAGGAACCGAACCAAGATTCCAACAGTAACTGCCTGCCATTTCCTATACAAAACATGAGAGACAATCTACGCGTACAACAGACTGGGGCAAGCAATGCTCGGCTACAGTTACCAGATACGGATAGCCCGCAGACAGGACGAATGCGGGGTGAAGTTATTTCTGTTGCGGATGCGGAACCCGACGTTGATGATGCAATCTTGATGAAACGCATCAGACAAAATTCAGGTTTAGAAGGAATAATTGAAAATAAGCCGCTACAAAGCCGGTCTATAGGACTTGATCAACGCAGCTCAATACTTTCTACTCAACAATTAAAAACGTTTTCCCAAGCAAGTGGCAATAATCAAACAATTACTAAAAAAGCCATTGATTATCTAAAGTACTTTCTGAAAAATGAATCAAAGCCACAATTAAAGCCCAGCAATAAAGATTTGATGCAGCACTATGCCGGACTACAAAAACTGGCAGTATCTTTAAAATCAAATGATCAGGATTTTGTAGCTCAGCTCACCCCTATAAAAGGGGGTGCATCAGACTTGGGGGAGTTGTGTGAAAAACTTAGGGATGCCGGCGATGATCCTAGTAAATTAGAGGAATTACTTGAAGAATTAGAATCAATGCCAGAGGAAAAGGAAAACCTCATTGGCATGATGAAAACCCTTCGATTCCAGCCAGAACAGCTGAAAAGAAAATTACGTGAAACACAGAAACTTCCTGAACCAACAAAGGATGAAAAAGAAGCCCTGCTTGAACAAGTAGAAGATGAGATTCGTGAGCTCGAACAACATGGTGGAAGCCAGATTCGAGCCGTTAAAAATGCTCTTGATTCAGCAGGGAAAAGTGACCAACCTGAGGTCTTTCTCCAAACCTATCCTGAATTACTACATAAAACGGAAGGTTTTGTTCAAACATTAGAAACACTACTAAATAATTACAAGCCATCTGAACTTTTGAAAATTCTGCCGCTCATGAAACAAACGGTTATTGATGATCTTGGTTCAGACTCAGAGTTACGCTCCGTAGATAAAATAAAGCTGGAAGCATTACAAAATGAATTAGCACATATGCAAATATCGAGCACATTCCTGGATCTGGTGAGTAATTTCGTGAGCTCAATGAAGAGACTATACAGTGGTAAACCAGCCTGAACTAGACGTTGATGAACAAAAACTCTTGCTTGCCTTGTTGAAGACTATCTCGGCAGGCTGGATATCAGCCAGTCAGTTTGAGCGTCTTGTTCGAGATTTCAATATTCCGGAAGGTGCACCCGTCATTTATTTTCTGACAGGCATAAAACAAATTATCAGGGAATTACCGTTTAAAGTTTTTGAAGATGATCTGGCAAGAATAACAATACTGGAAGCTGCGCAAGGTGCAATTGATGCGGCAATTGCACGAGAAGAAACGGCATTGGCTTCGGAAATAAGTGAGGAAAATGGATCATGAACTGGATAGATCACGCCATTACAGAATTTGGGCGGAACATTGGAATCCCATCCTTACAGCTAAATTCATCTTTACGTCTAAAACTCAAATTAGAAAACGACTGCTTCATTAACATTCAACATATGCCGGAATTGACATTGCCAGAGGTCATTATTTCGAGATCTGAATTACTAAATTATCTGAATGAAAAACAATTTCGAGCTGCTCTTAAGTTAGCTAATTTTCGAAAACAAACTATCTGGCCAGTTCAGGTTGGATGTAATGAAAAAGAATTATTAATTGCAATGAGAATTCCAGAACGATCGTTTTCTCTTAATGTTCTGGAACAATCGATTGAACAATTGACTTTATTGCACAAGAAAATCAAAAATATTTAACAACTTTCCCTGATTCATCAGTCTCGTTCGACATTGATGACCCAGTAATCGAATCCTCATCAAATGCTTGGTTCAATACAGATTGCAAATCTTTAGTCTGGTCA
>CAIYAG010000017.1 GCA_903924075.1 uncultured Bacteroidota bacterium
TTCACTCTTCACTCTTCACTCTTCACTCTTCACTCTTCACTCTTCACTCTTCACTCTTCACTCTTCACTCTTCACTCTTCACTCTTCACTCTTCACTCTTCACTCTTCACTTAATTATCCGTGTCTTCAGTTTCTTTTAGTGTAGTGTTGTCTCCTCTTCCCATTTTAATGATTGGCTTGTCTTGCGTACCTGTGATATTCATTGGGATGCCAAATAATCCCATTGGTGGTAAGCCAATTCTAAACTTAAGATTCATGTTACCATCAAAGTTTGCCTGACCAGAAAACTTCAATCTAAAAGGAAAGACTTTGATCTTTGTTTGTTCAATATTGATCACATTGTTTTTAATGGTTGTTTTAATATCCACCTTACTAATATCTGCATTGCCTGTAAGACTATCCTTTCCAGCCGCTTTTCCTGCTGCACTAAATAGTTTGAACCCCTTCATCTTTACTGCTTTAACCGACAGAACGCCACCGCCTTCCAAAGATGGATAAACTGGATACATCGTTCCATTTAATTTTCCTTTTAACTGATAATCGAGCGAAACAATCCCTTCTGCACTTGCTGCTGCTGAAGCCATGTCGTGAAACAATTTTATTTCGTTATAAGCTCTTTTAATATTGAATTCTTTTGCATTGATATGATAATTGAACTCGGCTCTATTCGGACTTAAAGATTTGTAAGTCGCATCCATCACTACTGGTGCCCCTATCAAAGTGAATCCCGTATTCGCTAAAGTCATAACAGACTGTTTTAGCTGCATGTCGCCTTTTGCATCAGTAATATTCATGCCTTTATACTTGACTTTTTTTACATCCGCTTTAAAATTTAAGTCAAGATTTTCAGGGACAATAAACACACCAGTTTGTGAAACATTCGTAGTATCACCTGAAAAAGCCATAAAATCATCTGCATTTAACAAATTACTTTTCAAATCAAATTGACCATGTAGTGGTTGATTCTTAAGGGCATAATTAATTGTGTTATTTAAATAACCACTTAATTCATAATCCGATTCTAAATAAGATCCTTTAAAAGATTCAAACCAGATCTTATCATCTTTAAAACGAAATACCCCGGTTTTAATTAGGAAAGGATGAGGATAATAATCTGTTTTTATTGAAATATCTTTTACTGAAAGTGAACCCGCATTATATAGTTTTTGATAGAGTCCGGCAATTGCATCGCTCTGTAACCCTTTCAACTCAAGATCTGTTTTAATAAATCCGGAAACTTCAATTCCTTTTCTAGAAAAAACCTGATAGATCTTTCCAATATCCATAGTACCCTTTGATGCGATATTGTATTTTACGTTTTCTAGATTCTTCATATCAGCTTTTATTGTAAAAGGCTGTCCTTCAAAAACAAAACTGATTGGCTTAATTTCAACATTCACATCTTTTGTAGATGCACTACTGCACTTGATGGTGGCATCAATGGCTATTTTTTCAATTGGATGAGGATAATATTTTGTTTGAATGAACCCATCAGCCATTTTAAAATTTGCATTGGTTGTCGGGAATAATTTTTTTGCGGCATTATATTTCCCTTTTGTTTGAATGTTTATAGCAACTTTACCTTTCACATCTAAGCTATCGATCGGATAAAACTGTTTAATATCAGCCAAATTCATAATTCCATTCAAATTAATATCCATCGGAAAATTATCTGCGCCGCTCACTTTCACGAACCCTTTTAAATAATTATTGGCAAGTGCTGCATAGATATTAGTTACTACCAAACTGGAATTTTTATAATCCGAATTCGGGCAATTGGCAGCTAGGTCAAAAGAAACTTTTTCAACCGATTTTGGAAGGGATGGATATTTAAAATATCCATTTCTGAATGTCGCATTCAATTGAAAAACTGGTATGGATGTTATTATAGTATCGGGCCTAAAGTTTTTGGGATTTTGACCTTTACTGTATTTGCCATCTACTTTTCCCTGAAATGCAAGTTGCCCTTTTGCTTCTAACCCAGGAAGGCCAATTGCCTGTTGCCATTTCTCTAAATTTATTTCCCCATTTATTTTGGCATGAACTTCTGGCTTATTTAATCCCTTTAATAAACATATTGCACTAAGATGGTCGCTTCCAACATTTGCATAAATAGAATCAATATTTACATATAGACTATCCATATTGAACCCCGGAATTTTAGTCTCGAAATTGAGAAACAGGTTTTTTAATGGCGTTGGAGTTTTATTGTTTGAAATATATCCATTTCGTATGGCCATGTTCAAACTAAAGCTAGGCATGGTTTTGGTTGCAGCAATATAGTTTCCACTCAAAGCTGCTTTAAAATCAATGGATCCTTTAATATCCGTTTTCTCCATCCACGTTAAAAATGCTGGAGGAAAAGCCGAAATGAAATTTTTCAATTCTGTTTCTTTTGAAAGCAGATTAAAGTCCATCGAATACCCATTTTTCAAGAATGCGAACCGCCCTTTAAAATCAACAGGAAGTTGGTTAATGAACAAATCGTTTTTCTCAAACAAAAACTCCAATGATTTCGTATTGATCTTAGTCACCAAATTCGCAGCTATGGTTTTAGAAATAAAATAGCCTTGCTTATCATATAAAAAATCGATTGCACGAATTTTAACCTGAGAAGTTAAGTCGAAAATGGATTTACTAAAATCGCCTTTACCCTCATAATCAAAACCACCTGCATCTATATGCATTGGAAGAGATTGATCGTCATAGACCAAATGAGATTTTTCAATAACAATCCTTTCAATCGTTAAAGATGCAGAACTTGTATCTGCAGGATTCTTTGGCGCCTCAGGGTTTGCGATATACACATTGTAGTTAGCTTCACCTTTTGGGTTTACTTCGATATTAATAAAACTATTTGTAAGAAATATTTGATTGATGTCAATTGTAGAAAACAAAGAGCTCAACCCAACTCCAAATGAAACCTGTTTAGCAGAGATCAAAGTATCTTTCTGAAATGGAGCAGAACCTTTCAACACAAAATCATTCAAGTTTAATGTAAGACTTGGAAAATGGCTGAAGAATGAAAAACGGGCACTTGAAAAATTCATTTCTCCCCTTAATCTTGTTTTAGCAGCATCCTTGATTTTATTTGAAATAGCATCAGGGAAAAGATACGGTGAAATAAATAAGAGCGCCACTAAACTTACTAGGCTTATCCCTGTTATTTTAAGTGCTTTTTTTAAACCTGCTGGAACTGAAAATTTCATATCGAAAAGAATTTTATACTACTCTTAAAGTGATTATGCATTAAAAGTACTGAATCATGTTCTCTTAAGGGGTTTAAAGCAATAACTATCTATTAAACTTTTTCAAATAACCACCAAACCCTTTTCCTTTTTTTAATGGTATAATTATCGAGTACATAGGCATTTATATGGGCTATTGCTTCGTCCATATCGTCTGTTACCAAAACCAGTTTTAAATCTTCCGGAGAAATGGTACCTTCTGTAGCCATAAAAGCGATGTATGCCATCAATGGCTCAAAGTATTCTTTACCATAAAGTACAATGGGGAATCCATTGATTGTTTTAGTTTGAACAAGGGTTAGGGTTTCAAAAAACTCATCCATAGTACCAAATCCCCCTGGCATTATAATAAATGCATAGGAGTATTTTACCAACACTACTTTTCGAATAAAAAAATAGGTGAAAGTAACGGAAGTATGCACATAGGGATTAGGCTTCTGTTCAAAAGGCAATTTAATATTACAGCCAATTGATTCTCCTCCATTTTCAAATGCACCTCTATTAGCCGCTTCCATCACTCCTGGGCCTCCTCCTGTTAACGTAGAAAATCCCATTTCAGCAATTCTTTTCCCAAATTCGCGTGCAGCTATATAATATTTGTGGGTTTCTTCAAATCTTGCAGAGCCAAAAACGGTGATGCAGGGACCTGCGAAATGCATGGTTCTAAAGCCTTTGATGAATTGAATGAAAATTTCCCATGCAAACGCCAATTCGCTGATCCTTGGTTTAGGGCCATCCAAATAAACAGGGGCTTTTGCGGGAATTATTCTTTGCTGTTTGTAATTGCCAGTCATATTTCTTTATATCTTCAAATTAGTATAAAATGCCTGAGATTAATCAAGTTATTAAAATGTGTTGAATGCAGAAAAGGTTTCTTACCATATAGTATTTTCTGACAATAAAAATACTCGGTTTCGGGCAAGAAAAAATAGAACTTTCTGCAGCAGCCTATCATTTATTTACGAACGCAAGCACCTTAGATTATTTGAGTGACAAAGATATTTGTAACGACTTTTTATACACCTTAGATTCGGTTACGCAGAAACTGTTTAATAGGCGTTTGAGCTACCCAGATAATTTCAAATTCAAAACAGATGACCAAGACTTAATAGTGTTAAATCGTGATGTACCAAGTATTCGAAAAAAGGATATGAACCAAGCGGATAAATCAACCTTATATCTATCATTTGATATCAGTGAGAACCCTCTTGCGTCTGAGATGTTTTTGAAAGTTATGGATACCAGTTTTCTAAATGAATTGGCTAAGAAAAAAAATATTTGCATTTATCGCTTAAGAGCAAAACTGATAAGATCAGATGAATCAGTGGTTATGAATAAACAACTGTATGTTTTGCTAGCTCGGCCCGACAATATCTATTTTTTAGGATTTGAACACCTGTTTTATAATTTAGGCCCAGCCGGGTTTTCCAAGTCCCTTAAATCTTGTTTGCCCATATTAATGGATAGTACAAATGAGTTAGAATTGATTCAAATTACAGCGTTTCCTGCTTACGCTCCTGATAACTTTATCCAACCAAAATTGATTAATTCAGTTAATATAGTAACTACTATTAAACAAAATTTTGTCCAATACAATACTAAAAGCGGATTGCAATCCTTGCGATTTCAGGAGCCTGCTTATGAATT
This sequence comes from uncultured Bacteroidota bacterium, assembly GCA_903924075.1. GTDB lineage: Bacteria > Bacteroidota > Bacteroidia > Chitinophagales > Chitinophagaceae > Sediminibacterium. Next base: position 4,896 of record CAIYAG010000017.1, read on the forward strand.
AATTTTGTTGAAAGGCAAAAAAATCACTCCCCTTCCAGTTGAAGTTCAAACTGCGATCCGCTATCAAAAAAGAGATTATATTTTTTTATGGGAAGAAGGCAGAGATGTTTTCGCTAATAAGAATTATAAGTTACAAACCATTGCCACAGTGATTAATGACCCTTCCGACAAAATTCGTCCGCCTTGGGTAAATTTAAAAACAGGCCTTCCATTGCAGTTTCTTCCAGGTAATTACCAATTTCTACTTCGTGAGACAGATACCATTGCACGTTTTAGTATTCAAACGCTTGTAAGTGACACTTCAAAAAAAGTAAATTATGATCAAGTAATGAATTTTAATGGGAGAACTGCTTTTGCATCCGCCAAAAACAGCCAAGCAATTAGTCATGTGTATCACTTTGTTTTAAATGGAGCTTTATTAAATAAGCCTTTTAAAATTTTCATTAGTGGAACCAATGGAACTTCTTCCATCAAAGAAATATATTACAATAATCAACTAGTTTGTATTGCACAGGGAGTACTTTATCCAGAAATTATGTCGGTCTTGAATCCTGACTTAGATCCTGAAATATTAAACCAACTTCTTTTGATTTCTTTCAGCAGTTTATTTTAAAAGCAATAAAAAACCGGATACAAATTGATCCGGTTTTTCTAATAATGCTTCAATAATACTTCCCCTTATTCAGTTACTACAGCTATTTTATTCGTGCCTAACATTAATAGATCACTCGCCACCACTTCAGTGATATAATGCTTCACACCTTGCTTGTCGATATAATTCCTGTTCACCAACTTTCCTTCAATTGCCACTTCCTTTCCTTTATCAAGGTATTTCTCTACAATTTCAGCCAATTTACCCCATGCAACTACATGGTGCCATTGGGTTTCAGTAACTTTTTCCCCTTGCGCATTGTGGTAACTTTCGTTGGTTGCTACCGAAAATTGAGCCAGTTTTTTACCGGTCTCAGTTGTTTTAACATCAGGTGCCTGGCCCAGATTTCCTATGAGCTGCACTTTGTTTTTCATTGCGTACATAATCGCTCGTTTTATTTGAATAATAATGACTGGTCAACCCAGTATTTACAGAACAAATATGTTTTGGTCATGCACAATTAATCGGCTGATAATTATTTACATCCGACTATAAACGTTTACTCAATGGAATTTTCAAAATATAAAATGACTCAATCCAAGCTGATTTTATTGTATCGAAACCGTATATTTAACAACATCATTTTATATCATAAAAAAATAGTATGAGAAAAATCCTGTTCTTAGGCTGCATTTTGATATCCATCATTGGGCTTGCACAAAACACAACTGTTTCACCAAATAAGGCAAGTGTTTTGAAATCTGTTGAAAAGCACCAAGATGAGCTCACAAAAATTAGCGATCAAATTTGGGGCTTTGCAGAAATAGCTATGCGCGAACATAAATCAGCAAAACTTCTTGCCGACTATGCTGAAGCTCAAGGCTTCAAAGTAACTAGGGGAGTTGCTGGAATACCTACTGCATTTGTTGCAGAATATGGATCAGGTAAACCCATCATTGGCATACTTGGTGAATTTGATGCACTTCCAGGACTATCACAAAAAGCGCAACCAAATAAAGAAGCATTACTGGAGGGTGCCCCAGGCCATGGATGCGGACATAATATGTTTGGAACAGCAAGCTTAGGCGCAGCCACTTCTATCAAAGAATTAATAGCAGCTGGAAAACTGAAAGGCACCATTCGTTTCTATGGCACACCTGCAGAAGAAGACCTAGCTGGAAAAGTATGGATGGCGAAAGAAGGATTGTTTAATGATTTGGATGTTTGTCTTGATTGGCATCCAGATTACGAGAACAAAGCCAATATGCAAAGCTCTCAGGCTATTACAGATTTTACTATTTCGTTCAAAGGAAAATCTGCACACGCTGCAGCAGACCCTTGGAATGGCAGAAGTGCTTTAGACGCAGCAGAACTTTTTGCACAGGGAATTAACTATATGCGTGAACACGTGAAACCAAGTGTTCGTATGCACTATGTTTTTACAAAAGCAGGAAAAGTTCCAAATGTAATTCCTGATGAAGCCGCAGTTTGGTTATGGATCAGAGATAGCAAACGCAGTGGTGTTGCAGAAGTATCAGAAAGAATGAAAGACATTGCTAAAGGTGCTGCTCTCATGGCCGGTGTTACTTCTGAAGTGCGATTGAATAATGGTTTATATGAACTATTGATCAATGAAACTGGTGCAAAGACTCTACAGAATAATATGAATTTAGTTGGTCCGGTTACTTATACAAAAGATGAATTGGATTTTGCGGATAAGATCATGAAGGAATATGGCTTAGAATCAAAAGGCATCAATGGCGGAATCAAACCATTAGAAAAAACAAACGAAACAGCACCAGGTGGTTCAACTGATGTGGGTGATGTTAGCTATATCGTTCCTGAAATCACTTTATTGGCAACTACTGCCCCTTTTGAAGCTCCTTGGCATTCATGGGTAGTTGTTGCTTGCGGCGGAATGAGCATCGGACACAAGGGTTTGCTATTTGCATCAAAATCATTGGGCACAACGATGGTTGACCTTTTTGAAAATGAGCAATTAAGAAAAGACATCAAGGCAGAATTCTTACAACGCAAGGGGAAAGAAGTTTGGAAAGCGATGTTACCTGATGGGCCACCACCCGTGCCTAAAGATTAATCATCGTATTTCATTTTAAATTCAAACAGATGCAACAATTAAAAGCTCCAAACTGGAAAATTGCATTAGGCTTACCCGCCTTAGTGATCATTTGTTGCATTGCAATAGTTTTGTCGCCTATTTATCAAATTCAAAAAGATCAATTATCCATTGCGATACTTTTAGACCTCATCATTTCTGCTCCACTGCTGTATTATATCAGCATATACAACACAAGGGTTTCCAAGAAAACAGTGACCCGGGTATTTATGATCGGACTATTTTTTGGCGGTCTCTTGATTGGAAAAAACAACTCAACCCTTTTAACCACAATTAAACACTGGATTGCGCCTTTAATAGAGTTATGGGTCGTGTATAGCATAGTTGATACCTATCTAAAAGCTAGAAAAAAAGCTTTGCATTCAGGAATTTCAGAAATTGATTTTCTTCCTTTTTGTAGAGAACTAATCAGCAGTTATACAGGCAATAAAAAAATGGGGAATGTGATTGCTTCAGAAATTGCAGTTTTGTTTTACGCCTTTTCATTTAAAAGAAATCCAATTGTAGATCACAAGATCAAATTTAGTTATCACAAAAACAATGGCATCTTACTTGTGCTGGGAACCCTGCTTGCACTTTTTTTGATTGAAACCACAGGAATGCATTTTGTTTTTTTACTGTGGAGTAAAACTGCTGCCTGGATCCTAACATTATTAAGCACGTATACCTGTCTGCAACTCTTTGCCCATATGCGCTCAGTTATAGCAAGGCCAATCCTATTGGGTGAAACCAAATTAGAACTACACAACGGACTAGTAGGCGACGCCATCATTCCTTACACATCAATAGAAAGTATTGAATTAACAAAACAAGTCCCAATTGAAGGCATGACGCAACAACTCGCTTTAATTAAGGGATTGGAAGGACATAATTGTATCATTCGTTTATCTGAAACCATTACCATCACGCGTATGTTTGGTATTGAAAAACAATGCAACACCATCCTTTTCAATTGCGATCAGCCTATGTTATTTGAAGCTGAAATAAAAAAAATGCGGACCGTAATTAGTCCGCATTAAAATAATTTTTCCACTCTTTACAAACCAATACGCAAACCCACCATCATATTGAATCGCTTACTATTGTATCCAACGATATCAAAATATTGTTGATTCGTAATATTTCTCAGGTCGATAAAAGCTTTACAGCTTTTTGAGAATTTATATCCCGTATAAAAATCGATGGTATAATAAGCTGGCATTGTATCCGGACCAGCATCGTAGGTTCCCTTAATTCTTGTACCAACTACTCTAACAGAAGGCATGATTTCTAATCCTTTCAAGATTTCGAGATTCAATATTGAATTGAAAGTAAAGTTGGGTCTTCGATAAAGGTTTTTCGTTTTTACTCCAGCATTCTCTCCTTCCCCATTTACATAAGTTGCATTATTGATCCAGCGTGAAGATTTGGATAATTGTACATTTGTTTCTAGCTCGAAACCATAATCGTGCTGTACATCACGATTAATGTACTTACTATCATAAGTAGTTGGATCTGTATAAAATACAATCAGATCACGAATATCTCTTTTAAAACCAGCAACTCTAATATTTGATCCTCGATCTTTTGAAAACAATTGCACACCCAATTCATAATTCACACTTTTTTCTGGTGTCAAATTTTTATTGCCATACTCACTATACAATTGGTACAGAGATGGGATCTTGAAAGCAGAAGATATGTTCACAAAAACTTTTGCGAATTCATTGATATGGTAAGATGGATTAAAAGTATAAGTAACATTGCTTCCATAAATACTATGGTTATTGTATCTAAAACCTGCTTCTACATCAAATCCATTCATACCAGTAAGCAATAGAGAATGATACGTGGCATAGTTGGTAACTTTTGCACTATCACCCAAGGCTGTTTCATAAGTACCATAACTACTAATACTCAAATAATGTTGATCCGTTTGTTGAAACAGTCGCTGCAAACCTGAAACCAGGATCAATTTTTTAGCGAATTTAAAATTTCCAAATATTTCAGTAACAGATGTTTTGCCATTATATTCACCCTTGGAATATTTTTCGAATCCCCCTATTGAGGCACTATCATTAGTATAAATTCTTGCTGCATTGAAAAAACTTTGCGATAAATGGATCTGCGTATTCTTATCTGCATAAGCCAATTCAATATTATTTACATTGTTCTTATTTTCGAATATATTATCTCGATCATCTTGAAATGCCCCAGCATCAGTTCCGCCATTGTATTTTGAAAAATTGTGCAAGGATTTTAGCGACCAATGTTCACTTAACTGATAGCGAAGATTTGCTTGAAAATTATTTTGCTTAAAATTGTCATTGTCAAAATTTTTATTCCCAGTACTATCATAAGCTGTTGAGAAACCACCGCTATTCGTAAAATCGTAATCGAGATTGTAACTGAATTTATTTAGGCGGCCATTCAATCCTACATTAGCTCTGAATGTTTGATAAGAACCATAGCTTAACATTGCAGTACTATTGATACCAGACCTTGTTTCTTTTTTAGTGATGATATTGATCACACCTGCAACGGCATCGCTACCCCATAATGTGCTTTGGGCTCCTTTTAAAATTTCTACACGCTCTACTTGTCCGAGTGCGATCATGTTTAAATCAAAGGTGTTACTGATATTGGAGGGATCTCCCACTGGTATGCCATCAATCAATATCAAAGTATTGCCAGCGCTGGCTCCTCTAAAATAAAGATCTGGATTTGTACCTAAATTATTAGTGGCTCCATTAATAAAGACCCCAGCCTGATAATTGATGATTTCGGTCAGTGTTTTCCCTGCATTCCGCTGCAGTGTTTCCTGATCAATTACAGTAACTATTTTACCCGTGTTGCTCTGCTTTTGTAGCAAACGGTTAGCTGTTACAATTACTTCGTCCAACTGTTTTACAGAGGAACTGTCTTGTGCATAAAGCTGACTGCCAATGATGATAGCAGCCATAACTAAAACTTTTCTTTTCATTTTAAGAAAATTTTGTTGTGACTACTTTCAGGAAATAAAAAAAGATAGAAATATAAATGCCTTACAGCGCTTACACCTCATGCCTTTCACCCGAAAGCTGAAAAATTGTGATGGCGGCGGCAGGTCTTCTGACTTACTCCATTATTCAAGGCCTTCCCATCCCGATTCATCGGTACAGTGGCGCGAAGATTGAATAATACGAAGGAGCTTACAGCTACGGGGATAGTTCCAGAATTACACTAGATTCCCTATTAATCTTTTTACTTTGTTCAAGTATCAGAACCGAAACCGAGGCAAAACTAATGTTAAACTCATTCCAACACAAATAGAAAATGTCTACAACAAAACATATCTTTAAAAATGTGTTCAAATTCTTGATAAGAATTGATCAATTAAAATTGCATATGAATAAATTATCAATCTATTTATTAGTGGTGTGTGTTTTTTGTATGGGTAATTTAGATGCTCAAATGATACACGACTCAATGATGATTGAAAATCATTTTAGAAGTTTCCATTTTCGAAAACCACCAAGCAATCAATTTAAAGCTAGTTTGATTTTTGTATTACATGGTTCAGGAGGTTCGGGTTTACAAATTATGCAAGGCGCAAATAAATTAGGGTCGATTGCAGAAAAAGAAAATATTGTTTTAGCCTATCCCGATGGCTATCATCATTTTTGGAACGAATGTAGAAAGGCTTCGACCGCAGAAGCAAATCAGTTGAATATAAACGAAGAAGGTTTTTTTGATGCAATGATCGAATATTTCAAAACTAAATACAATATAGATCAAGCAAAGGTCTTTGCAATTGGCACTTCCGGTGGTGGACATATGGCATATAAGTTAGCATTGACGATGCCAAAAAAAATGACTGCGATTACTGCTATCATTGCTAATTTACCTGATGCAAAAAATATGGACTGTATCGCATCTGGTATAGCAGTTCCTGTGATGATCATTAATGGAACCAATGATCCTGTAAATCCCTATAATGGCGGAGAAGTGGTAATTCCTGGTACTGTATTAGGAACAGTACAATCAACCGAACAAACCTTTCATTATTGGGCTGGTCTTGCAGGATATCAAGGAGAACCAAGTAAAGAACTATTAGCTGATACAGATCCAGCTGATGGGAAAACCATCGAAAAATATCGCTACCAACAAAAAGGAAAGCCTGAGATTTTATTGCTTAAAGTAATTGGAGGCAAACACGATTATCCCAACGATATTGATGTTTACCTTGAGGCTTGGAATTTTTTAAAAAGACAGATCAAAAATTAATTGCCCACTCATTAACTTTATTATATGCGCATCATCTCCTATAACGTGAATGGCATTCGTGCCGCAATAAAAAAAGGTTTTACCGATTGGTTAAAGACCGATCCTGCAGACATCATTTGTTTACAAGAAACCAAAGCTCATAAAGACAATGTAGATTTTAAATCGATCGAAGACCTGGGATATCAAACCTATTGGTTCTCAGCACAGAAAAAAGGATATAGTGGCGTTGCCATTTTTACTAAGATCAAACCAGACCATGTATTCTACGGAAATCAAATTGATCATAGCGATTTTGAAGGAAGGGTGATACGTGCAGATTTTGGCAAGATCACGTTGATCAATGCTTATTTTCCATCAGGCACAAGTGGAGATGAAAGGCAGTCCTATAAATATAAATGGCTCGATGAATTTTATATTTACTTACAAGATCTTAGAAAAACTCGACCAGAAATTATTATTCTCGGTGATTATAACATTGCACATACTGCAATAGATATTCATGATCCAAAAGGAAATAAAAACTCTTCTGGTTTCTTACCTGAAGAAAGAGCCTGGATGGATAAATTCTTACAAAATGGATGGGTGGATAGTTATAGAACCTTACATCCAGAAAAAACAGGAGGTTATACCTGGTGGAGCCAACGATTCCCTAGTGTGCGATTAGAGAATAAAGGTTGGAGAATTGATTATATCTGCATCACAGATAAACTGGCACCAAAATTAAAATCAGCTACCATTTACCCAGATATCAAACATAGTGATCATTGCCCCATATTCATGGAGCTTAAATAAATCTTAGAAATTCAATTTTTTCAGATGTTTATATACAATGTAACAACCAAAGTAGACCCTTCTATTCATGAAATTTGGGTAGAATGGATGAAAAGTACCCATATCCCTGAAATCATGCATACAGGCTGTTTTACCGAATATCAATTTGTTAAGTTGCTTGAATTGGATGATAGTGACGGACCAACTTATGCTACCCAATTTCGTGCGGCATCAAAAGCCGACTATAATCGATATCTCGAGATCCATGCAAATAAGTTGCGAAACGATACACTTGCTACCTGGGGTAATAAAGTGATCGGATTTCGCTCATTAATGCAGGTTGTGCATTGAGTGTGGAAACTTTTGTTTTTTCATTTTGCTAATCACGAAACTTTACTATATTCCCTTGAAACGCGCATTGGCAAAGCGTTTCAGCGAAATTAACATGAAACCCTTTGCTGCAAAGGATTTCAGAAGAATTGAGGGTCGGTATTAATGTTCACACACCCTTCTTTTTTTCGTCTGAAACCCTTTATGGATATGGTTTTAGGGCAAACTGGTGCATAAAATAAATTTTGATATTACTGAAAAGAAAATAAATTTGTCTAGTTTAAAAATCAAATTAAAATAACATCTATGAACAAAGCTGAATTGATTGCTCAGATTGCTGAAGACGCTAGCATTACAAAAACTCAAGCTAACGCTGCTTTAGATTCTTTTGTTGACACTGTAACTAAAACTTTAAAGAAA
>CAIYAG010000018.1 GCA_903924075.1 uncultured Bacteroidota bacterium
CGAAGAGCGACTTATCGAAGAACACCCGGACTATGTTGTTATTCTACCATGGAACCTGCGGGAGGAGATCATGCAGCAACTGGCGTATGTGCAGGAATGGGGAGGGAAGTTTGTTACAGCGGTTCCCAATCTTAAGCTGGTATGATTAAAGTTGCACTCACAGGAGCTACTGTATTTATCGGTCGTCACCCTGTTTTAGCAGAGGAAATATAGAATCCCCGCCGCTTGCGGAGGGGATTCTATATTTCCTTAAAGAGCCATAAGTATTAAAAAAATTAACAAAATGCAAAAAAATCGATGTGAAGTATGTCATGCAGCAGATATTATCCCAGTATTGGATCTTGGGGAGCATCCATTGTGCGATGATTTGATAAAAATAGGCGCAAGTGAAAAATGTGAAGAGTACAGAATTGAGATTGCTTTGTGCAATCAGTGCTTAACAGCTCATCAACTTCATCCAGTACCAAAGCGAAAACTGTTTCCTAACTCATATCATTACAGATCAAGTATGACAAAGGATGTTCTTGACGGAATGCAGGGTTTAGTTGTAAAAGTGAGTGAAATGTATGGAAATCTGGCTGAAAAGAAAATAGTTGATATTGGTTGCAATGATGGAAGCCTTTTAAGCTTTTTTAGAGATGCAGGGGCTAATGTTTTAGGCGTTGAGCCAACAGGTGCAGCAGATGATGCCGTTAAATCAGGGATTATTACAATCAAATCCTTTTTTGACACTAAAACCGCAAATGTAATATTACAAGAAATGGGGCATCCCGATTTCATAACTTTTACTAATGTATTTGCCCATATTGAGAATATGGATGGGTTATTAGATGCGGTACAAATTCTAATGGGAAAAAATTCGCGCCTTATTGTTGAAAATCATTACTTAGGATCTGTGCTTGATAGATTTCAGTTTGACACATTCTATCATGAACACCCTAGAACATATTCAGTACATTCATTTGTAGAAATTGCCAAAAGATTAGGTAAATATGTAGAATTGGTAGAGTTTCCGGCAAGGTATGGAGGAAATATTCGAGTAATTATTGGACCCGAAAAACCAAATAGTAATAATGAGAATATATTAAACAGTGCATTGTTAAAAGAAAGAGATTTCGTGTTAAAGTTTGAAAAATTGAGATTTGTTGTTAAAAAATGGATTGCCAATCGAGATCAACTGCTTGAACAAGTAAGACACAGTGATGGAACAATCTACTCTAAAGCTTTTCCAGGTAGGGCGGCAATTTTAATTAAATTACTTGGGCTAACAGAAAAAGACATAACCGCTGTTTTTGAAAAGACTAATTCAATGAAAAATGGAAATTACGTACCAGGGACAAGGATACCAATAGTCAGCGAAAATTTATTACATGAAATGGCTCCTGCACCTCGTGCAATTTTAAATCTCGCTTGGCATATTAGTGAGGAAATTAGCTCATATATGAAAGTAGTAGACCCGGACTACAAATGTATAGATGTGTTTTCGCCTGAAAATTATATTGATCAAGACTAAATGAATAACGTGTGGGGAATTATTGGCGGTGGATTTGGATTGTATGGTTATTTGCCAGCATTGTCTAAATCATCAAATCCAGTAATTCTAATCCATAATAAAAATTTAAAGTTCCTCAATAGTAGGACTGAATTAAATCAATATATGCGGTTTGTTAAGGGGGTCGAGTCATACGAGGAAATGCTTAATACGGCTAATTCATTGGTAATAACAACCCCGCCACAAGTACAAGAATTCTACATTAATAAGATTGAGTTTAATCAGTGTAGATATATAAACCTGATTCTTGAAAAACCCTTAGCATCAAATCCAATAATCGGAAATTGTGTATTAAAAAAAAGTATACAAATGGCCGCATGCGTTAGGATTGGCTACAGCTTTAATGATACAGTTTGGGCTCAAAAATTACGGATATCCAAGGAATTTATTTGTGCGGTGAGCGTGAAGATATCTTGGTTATTTTATGCTTATCATTTCAAAAACAATAAGGATTCATGGAAGGCTCACCATGACTTAGGTGGAGGAGTATTAAGATTTTACGGGATTCAGTTATTAGCATTTCTATGCACAATTAATAAGGTAACAGTTAATGAGTCTAGAATATTTTGCGATGAAACTGATAGACCCTATAGATGGGAGGCTAGGTTAAATATTTTTAATGGTCCGCTATTGGATATTGAAATTGATTGCAAACACACTACTGAAATATTTGAAGTTAAATATCTAAATCAAATATTTCAAAGAAAAAGCCCTTTTTCTGAAGAAGTATTTGAGGATGGCGATGATCTTAGGGTTCCATTAATAAGAAAACTTATTAATTCAACAAGGCATGCCAATGATGAATATTATGATTATTATTTTGAGATAAACAATTTGTGGTCTGCAGTTGAGTTAGCTACAACATGGATAAGATTAAATTGAATGGCTCTTCGCGACTTTTAATGGAATGAGGGGATAAAATCGTAGACTGAAGTATTTCAATCCCATGCTTAAAGATGCAAAAACTTACTGACCATTACCAACAACTCTTAGGGTTTCCAGCGGTCTGGAAGGTCGATGATGTTAAGCTCTCAGTCTCTGGCC
>CAIYAG010000019.1 GCA_903924075.1 uncultured Bacteroidota bacterium
CATCTGAACAGCCAGGTCTAGCATATTGCTGAATGCTTTGTCGCTGCTGATACCGTGGCCTAATACTACTGGTTTTGCTACTCCTAATACCGGAGAGCCACCATAGTTTTCGTAGTGGAAGCGGTTGAAATAAGCGTCCTGGTCAAAATTGCGCAGTGCGGCTAGGTCGTAAACGCTTTCAGCCATTTTTAGAATGATATTTCCTGTAAAACCATCGCAAACAATGACATCGGTTTTTTCAGTGAATATATCGCGGCCTTCAATATTACCAATGAAATTGATCTGTGCGTTTTCTTTGAGGAGTGGGAAAGTGGCCTGACATAAGATATTACCCTTGCCTTCTTCTTCGCCCACATTTAATAAGCCAACCTTGGGATTGCTGACTTTTAAAATATGCTGTGCATATAAACTACCCAATACTGCAAACTGATTCAGTAATTCGGGTTTACAATCGGCATTCAAACCCACGTCTAAAATAACGCCAGTTTCTCCGTTCGATTTGGGCACTACACCAGATACGCAGGGGCGAAGCACACCTGCAATAGGTTTGATGCTAAACATGGCTCCAACCAGCATGGCACCGGTATTTCCCGCACTTATAAAAGCATCGATCTTTCCAGTAGCTAACAGATGGTATCCGATGCTGATAGAAGACTTTTGTTTTTCTTTAAGAGCTTTAGTAGGATGTTCGTGGTAGCCTATTACTTCTGGGGCATGTACTAAATGCAGTAAAGGTGATGCAACCTGATGTTCCTCCAATAATGGCTGAACCAAGGCTTCATCACCTATACAAAATATATTAGCTGCACTAGTATTGACAGACAAGAAATGCTTCAAGCCTTTCACCGCCTCAAGCGGTGCAAAATCTCCACCCATCATGTCTAAGCCAATATTCATGTGCGGTAAGCTAAGTAAAGTTGAACTAAAAAGGTTACGCTTTCAGAGGAGCTTTTTCAGCTACTAACTTTCCTTTATAGAACAATTTGCCTTCGCTCACGTGCGCACGGTGGCGTACATGCAATTCTCCGGTAGTTGTATCCTTGCTTAAGGTTACTTCCTGAGCCTTATAGTGTGTTCTTCTCTTAGCACTACGTTGCTGAGAATGTCTGCGTTTAGGATTTGGCATAATTCGAAATTTATAATATCAAAAAAATTATTCTAAGTTTTTAAACTGGTCTAATCCCTTCCACACCGTATTCGTTGTGGTGTCTTTTGTTGCTTCTTCTTCCATCTTCCTCAATTTCTCTAACACTTCAAGATTACATTTTGGTCCACCTATCTCAGATTCCTTACACATTTTCTGCAAAGGAAAACTCAGGTTAATGAACTCGAAGATCCAATCGCTCAAGTGCAAGTGACTTTCGCCTCTTGCGATATAATAAATGTCCGGATCTTCCTCCGATTCATTCATTGGTTCCGGATCCTCCACCAACTTTACGATGATGTTGAATTCGTCCCAAAGCTGCATTGGCAGCGGATTTCCACAGCGATCACAATTTACATTAGCCGCTCCGTCAATATCAAATTTCAATTGCATGAATCCGGTATTTTTTTCCAGACTCAGCTTAACATTGGCGTCGAGATTAATAAAATCTTGCTCACCATAGGGTACAAAGAACTTGTCGTCTATTCGATACTCGAATACATGAATCCCCGGTTTCAAACCCACAAATGCTATTTCAAATTCCCTCCGATGACTCATATCCTTTTTTTAAGGGCTCGCAAAGGTAGTCCAATTACACGTAACTGCCAAAGGAAAATCGTCGTAAAACAGATTTCACTTATTAACAATACTGAATAACAGATATATTCCGCAATTTTGCAACAATGAGAACCCCCACGAAGATAACTGTAAATACACTGATTTCGTTGGCTTTATTGCTAATTCCAGCCATTTTGATCTTCGTGTTCTCATTTTTTAGCCTCCAGGTAGAAGAATACTATAGCAATAATTGGTATCCGGCAATTGGCAATACGCTTCGGATGATCACACGAAATCTGCCCTTTAGCATTGGCGATCTACTATATATATTAGCGGGCTTTTCTATTGTAGTTGCGCTCATTCGATGGCTGATCGCTGTTTTTCGCCATGGTTTTGACTGGGAGATCTTGGGAGCCGGCCTCATATTGATCGTAAGAAAACTGCTTTGGCTCTATATCCTATTTAAGCTGATCTGGGGATTGAATTATGATCGGATGGGGATCGCCTATCAGTTAAACCTCGATCCCGAGCCCTATCAAAAAGAAGCGGTGGTTCAAATCACACGCGATTTGATGGACAGCTTAAATGCCTGCAGGCGGCAGATCAAAGACACGATCATTCCGGAACAACCTTTTGATCAAATTGAACGGGAGGCTTTTAGATGTTATCAGAACAAATCGATGCAATATCATTTTCTGAACTACCGAAACCGTTCGGTCAAGGAAAGCTTTTTTACACCTATCGCTGATTATGTAGGGTTCTCAGGATATTTCAATCCATTTACGGGGGAAGCACAGATTAGAAACGATATCCCAAGGGTGATGGTGCCCTTTGTTGCCTGCCACGAAATGGCGCATCAAATGGGATATGCCAGTGAATCGGAAGCCAATTTTGTGGGATACCTAACATCATCCAGTTCTAAAGATGTGTATTTCAGGTATTCGGTATACCTCGAACTTTTTAGCTATGCCCAAGGAGAAGAAATTTTATTGTATGGCAAAGAGAAAGACTTTCCTGCATTTGAGAACATGCTCAAATTCAACAAGACCTATTTAGATAGCCTTGTTCGAAAAGATCGCAAAGAGATTCGGCAATTTTTTCAGAAGCGGAAAAATAATATTAGCCCTGCATTTGGAAGCCTCTATGATCAATACCTCAAACTCAACAAGCAAACAGCAGGCATCAATAGCTACGATGATGTGATCAGCTGGTTAATTGCTTACAAGAAAAAGTTTGGTAAGATCTAACTAGAATTTGTTCTTCCACATCATACTTTCAACAGGGCGGTTAGGCTGACCGCTATATTTCGCATTGCCCTTCTGATTGTACTTCACTTCAATTTCTCCATCCACAGGGAAGTAGATCAGCTGACCAATCGGCATACCATGGTATACTCGAACGGGTTGCTTCACAGAAATTTCTAAGGTCCAGTTACCGCAGAAACCCACATCACCCTTTCCAGCTGTGGCGTGGATATCGATACCTAATCTACCTGTAGACGACTTGCCTTCTAAGAATGGAACGTGTGCATGTGTTTCGGTATATTCTTCTGTAACGCCTAGGTATAACACATTTGGAAGCAGCACAAAACCATCATCAGGAATATCAAAATGCGAAATGGTATTATGTGCTTTTGCATCCAACACTTCACTATCGTAAGTAGCCAAGTTTTTTCCTAAATGCACATCGTAACTATTGCTTCCAAGATCTTGACGGTCGTACGGAACTATTTTGATGGTACCTTTTTCTATTTCTTCTAAAATGCGCTTGTCAGAGAGAATCATGTTATTTTTGTTTGAATTGCAGTCTTTTATTCTAGTGCTGCAAGCTAAAATCTAAATGGTAGCTGTGGCATTGTTTTATCAACAAGATATCAACGAACAAACAAAATTGGCGATCTGGGAATTGGCAGAGTCAGAAGATTTTTTTGCTACATCAGTTTCTGTTCAAAGCAATATCACACATCCGCACAAAAGGCTACAACACTTTGCAGGTCGCTATTTGCTGCCATATTTATTTCCCGATTTTCCTTCCAGCGAAATTGCCATAGCAGATACGCGCAAACCATTTTTACCAGATGATCAATACCATTTTTCCATTTCGCACTGTGGTAATTATGCAGCAGCAATCGTTAGTAAAACTGAGCGTGTTGGCATTGACATAGAAGTATTCACAGAACGCGTGCACAAAATCAAACACAAATATTTGCACCCCACAGAGTTGGCTTTTGTAAATACATTTCCGATCGATCAACAAACCAATTTACTCACCCTTTTATGGAGCGCCAAAGAAGCCATGTTCAAATGGTGGGGTAGTGGAGACGTTGATTTCAGTGAGGTCTTGCGCATCGATCCATTTGAATTTTCAACAGAAGGCATCATCCAAGCAAGATTTGAAAAATGGGAGATAATTATTCCATTGGAG
>CAIYAG010000020.1 GCA_903924075.1 uncultured Bacteroidota bacterium
CAAAACCTCTGGTTGACATATGGCTTGAAAAAAGCACATTACCTTCTCTATCTACGATACCAAATTTGGTACCCGTTCCTCCTATATCAATTCCTATCGCTAACTGCTCCATACTGGAATTACTAGTTGCCATTTTTATACTTAATTAAATGAAGAATTAGTGACCACCACCACTGGTCTTAACGTCATAGTCAATCCCCTGCGATTTTAAAATTGATTTCACACGTACAGCGTAGAAAGCTAAATAAGCAAAACACAAAGCACCTACAATATAACTGTATTGGATACCCAACATTTTGTCATCTGCAACCCATCCTTGTAATGCTGCGATCACACCACCACCCATGATCATCATGATCAATAAGCTACTTCCTTGGTTAGTATGTTTTCCTAAACCAGCAACTGCTAGTGTAAAAATACAAGGCCATAAAGTACTACAGAATAAACCAACACTGATAAACGCAAATACACTTAGCATGCCAGATGTAAGCATACCAATGATCATTGCAACAATGCCTAGTGCTGAGAAGATGAGCAACATCCTAGCTGGACTTCCTTTACTAGTAATATTACCAACGATCATTGCAACAATAACAATTGCATAAACATAGAAGCTACTCATATCATGTTGAGCAATAGTATTAACGATCAAGAAAACTGCGAATGCTAAATACGGCATTACAAAGCTTAAGATCTTTTCTTTGCTTGCATTAACACCAAAAGCGCCAACAGAATTGGTCCATCTACCAATCATTAAACTTGCCCAATACAATGAAATATAGGGTGCAATTTTATCGGTAGAAATTCCTGCGTGCTGACGCATATATTCTGGTAAATTACTTGCAGTTGCCACTTCAACACCCACATAAACGAAAATACCAATCATTCCTAATACCAACTGAGGGTATTGCAATGCAGAAGTTTTATGTAATACTTTAGTAGTACTTTCTGCTTCTTCTTCTGCTACATGATCCAGATCAATTTTATTGGGGATCGATGAAAATTTGAAGAAAACCGCCACTAGTACAAACGCAACACCTAGAATCAGATAAGGTGTTTTAACACTTTCAATACTAGCTTCTACGTTACCACTGCTAACGCTTCCGAAAATCGCAAAGCTTACAAGTAATGGTCCGATAGTAGTACCAAAATTATTAACGCCACCTGCCATACTCAAACGTTGTGAACCTGTCTTTGGATCTCCAATTACAACTGCCAATGGATTCGCTGCAATTTGTTGCAAACTAAATCCAAGTGCCACAATAAATAATGCAGTGATCATCAAGTTAAATGATCCTTGATTTGCTGCCGGAAAAAATAAAAGGGTACCCAAGGCTGAGATGATCAAACCAAGTGCGATCCCGTTTTTATATCCAATTTTGTTTAATAGATCTCCGCCAATGGCTGATGACACACCAACATAGATCAGTGATCCTACCGTATACGCAACATAGAAAGCAACAGCAACTAACTGACTTTGTAATTGCGTTAATGTAAAGGCTTTTTTGAATACTGGAATTAAGATATCGTTGCTGGCAGCAACAAATCCCCAGAAGAAAAATACGGTGATCAGTGTCCCGAATTGCGACCAATTAGTTTTTTGATTCATGGCAAGCTTAATATTGGTTGGTGAATTGAATAGGCTGTAAAATAAATATAAATTGGCAAGAAGAAAACTTTAAATGTTTTTTGTGCACTGCCAATTCATTCCTAAATTGAATGCAAATCAAGTATTAAATAAAACTGATGGAGATTGTTCATATAAGTGCGGAGTGTTATCCTATGGCCAAAGCTGGCGGCCTTGGTGATGTAGTTGGTGCCTTACCTAAATACCAATGTCAGGCTGGTCATATCGCCAAAGTGGTGATGCCCATGTATCGCACTAAGTTTTTATATGCTAACGAATGGGTGGTTGATTTTAAAGGATCTGCAAATTTGGGCGACTGGTTTTTCGAGTATACCATCATCCGTGAACAGAAGAATTCACTTGGATTTGACCTTTACCTTGTTGATATTAATGGGTTACTTGACCGCGAAAAAATTTATGGCTACGACGACGATACAGAGCGCTTTACAGCTTTTCAAATTGCTGTAGTGAACTGGTTGGCTAGCTGGGAGCATCGCCCAGATGTGGTTCACTGCCACGATCATCAATCTGCTTTAGTGCCATTTATGATGAAACATTGTTTCAACTACCGTCATTTAAGTCGGATTCCTACTGTATTTACGATTCATAATGGTCAATACCAAGGTTGGATGGATTGGACTAAGAGTAAGCTAATACCTGCATGGGACGATTGGAAAACAGGACTATTAGAGTGGGCTGGAAAAATCAACCCAATGGCATCGGCCATTAGGTGTGCCGATAAAGTAACAACGGTTAGTCAGAGTTACATGGAAGAACTTTTCTATGAAGCCAATGGATTAGAAGCCTTATTCGAATACGAAAGAGGAAAATGTAGCGGTATATTGAACGGGATCGACAACGAAATATGGAACCCTCAAACAGATACCTATATCGATAACCACTTTACAACAAAGACGGTTACCAAAGGGAAGCAATCGAATAAAGATCTGCTCTGTGCCAAATTTGGCTTAGATGCAAACAAACCACTTTTTGTATTCATTGGAAGATTAGTGGGTGAAAAAGCAGCAGATATTTTGCACGACGCAATTGCTACTGCTATTTATCAAACACAGGGCGCCGCCAACTTCTTTATCTTAGGAAGCGGTCAAACCGATGTAGAATGGGCTTTACAGCAACTTTCTTACCTGCATCCCGGCGTTTATAATGTGTATATTGGCTATAACGAGGCATTGAGTCACTTAATTTATGCAGGTGCAGATTTCTTATTGATGCCAAGTAGGGTAGAACCCTGTGGATTGAACCAAATGTATGCAATGCGCTATGGTACGGTTCCTGTGGTGAGGAGTACTGGCGGATTAAAAGATACTGTAGTAGATATGGGAGACCCTGATGGCTATGGTATTCGATTTAATCACGCATCTGTCGATGATTTGGTATATTCGATTCATCGAGGAGTATCAGTTTATCAGCATGCAGGCCATCTGGAGAAGATGCGTAAAACAATGATGCAAATCGACAATAGCTGGGAAGCAACCGTTCAAAAATATATTAACCTATATCAATCTATCATTTAAACCCTATAATTTGTTCTCATGGAGAATTATTCGAAATCAGTAGTGGCAGTTATTCTAGGAGGTGGAGCAGGAAGCAGATTGTCGCCTTTAACTGCAACAAGATCAAAACCAGCTGTACCTATTGCAGGCAAGTATCGATTGGTTGATATTCCAATTAGTAACTGTATCAATAGCAATATCAATAGGATGTTTGTGTTGACGCAGTTTAACTCAGCTTCACTGAACAAGCATATTAAAAACACCTATCACTTTAGTGCATTCAGCTCGGGCTTTGTAGACATTTTAGCGGCAGAACAAACGCCTGATAATCCAGGATGGTTTCAGGGTACGGCTGATGCGGTTAAGCAATCACTTCGCCATATCGGCAATTTCGAATATGATTATATTTTGATCTTGAGTGGTGACCAATTATATCAAATGGACTTCAGCGAAATGATCGCCAATCATAAAGCACAGCATGCAGATATTACCATTGCTACTATTCCTGTTGGAGATAGAGAAGCGCCTGAGTTTGGGATCTTGAAAACCAATGAAGAACATTTTATTACTTCATTCATTGAAAAGCCTAAAAAAGAATTATTGCCAGAGTGGACCAGCGATACAGGGGCTGAAATGCAAAAGCAAGGAAGAAATTATTTGGCTTCGATGGGGATCTATATTTTCAACAAAAAAATATTAGATCATCTGTTGTATGAGAAGAATCCAAAAGCAACCGACTTCGGAAAAGAAATTATTCCAGAATCTATCGATAACCATAAAGTGATCAGTTATCAATACGATGGTTATTGGACCGATATCGGAAATATCTATTCTTTCTTTGAAGCCAACCTTGCATTAACTGATGATGTGCCTTTGTTTAATCTGTTCGATAATAACAAAACGGTATATAGCCGTGCAAGAATGTTGCCACCAGCAAAAATTAGTGGAACAACTTTAGAGAAAACAATTATTGCAGAAGGATCGATCATCAATGCAAGTAGAATCGAACAGAGTGTGGTGGGGATCCGTTCAAGGATTGGCCATGGCACAACTGTTGTAAGTGCCTATATCATGGGTAACGATTTCTATGAAACCCTTTCTGAAATGGAATCTAATAAAGAAAAGGGCCTGCCTAAGATCGGAATCGGTGAGCGTTGCTATATTAAAGATGCGATCATTGATAAGAATTGCAGAATCGGAAATGATGTGAAGATCATTGGCGGAAAACATTTACCCAATAGCGATCATCCACTTTATTCAGTCAAAGACGGCATCGTAGTAGTGCGAAAATCTGCGATCCTTCCCGACGGATTCGTGATATAAATCATAAAAAACATCCCCAAGTGGGATGTTTTTTTATTTACTTTTACCTTCATGTAATTATTACACATTACTCCATAATCGATTGCTATGGCCCTTGCAAATAATTTGTCATCTACTACTAATAGTTCAAAACCTATTTTAAGTTTCTGGAAGATCTGGAATATCAGTTTTGGTTTTCTAGGTGTTCAGATTGGTTACTCTTTACAAAACGCGAATACCAGTAGGATCCTTTCTGCAGTTGGTGCAGATCCACATAATCTAAGTTTGTTTTGGTTGGCAGCACCTATGGCCGGACTAGTAGTACAACCCATTGTGGGAATGTCTAGTGATAAAACATGGACCAGATTAGGCCGAAGAATTCCATTCATCTTAGGCGGTTCAATCGTTTCTGCATTGGCCATGTTCTTCATGCCCAACTCAGAACATTTTGCATCGCTTTTGCCAGCATTGATCTTTGGTGCTACCATGTTATTGTTGATGGATACTTCTTTCAATGTAACCATGCAACCATTCAGAGCATTGGTGAGCGATATGCTTCCTGAAAGTCAGCGTAATAAAGGTTATGCCATTCAAAGTTTCCTGATCAATACTGGTGCATTTGTAGGCTCAATGTTGCCTTATGTTTTGACCAATATTTTCAATGTTGCCAATTCTCCGAATCCTGGTGAAAAAGTAGCACCCACTGTAATCTGGGCTTTCTATTTTGGTGGTGGTGCTTTGTTGTTAAGTGTATTATGGACTTCTTTTAGAACCAAAGAATATCCTCCCAATGAATATGCTAAATACAACAATATAGATGTAGCAGAAACGGAGAAAGTTCCATTTCTAACATTGCTAAAAAATATACCTGCTACCATGTGGCAGCTATCTATTACGCAGTTTTTTTCATGGTTCTCATTATTCTTAATGTGGGTGTATACCACGCAAGCCATTGCACAAAATATATGGGGTACTACCGATCCTCATTCGAAAATGTTTAATGATGCGGGCGACTGGACCGGAGTGATCTTCGCTGCCTACAGTTTATTCGCAGCCTTGTATTCATTGGTGTTGACACCCATTGCAGATCGATTAGGAAGGAAGAATACCTATATGCTTTCATTGATCTGTGGAGGTATTGGTTTGATGTCTATGATGTTCATCACCGATAAAAATTTATTATTCATACCAATGATCGGTGTGGGTATTGCTTGGGCTGCTATCCTTGCGTTACCTTATGCCATTCTTTCTTCCTCATTACCACCAAAACAAACAGGTGTGTACATGGGAATATTTAATGCAACTATTACCATTCCACAAATTGCTGCTGGATTAATGGGCGGACTTGCTTTAACACTTTGTGGTGAAAAAGCAGTTAACGTAATTGGTCTTGCTGGAGCATCCATGTTTATTGCAGGAATTTGTGCAAAGCTTGTCATCAAGTCGAATGAGTAGGTAGTTGTAGGTCTTATTAAAACTATTCAAAATGAAAAGGAAATTTAGTTTATTAGTTATTGCCACCCTGGCCATGACCTGTTATTCATTTGCACAATACGCAAAATTGTATCCTACAAACTGGTGGGTAGGAATGAAATGGAATAAAGTACAAATTTTGGTGTATGGTGAATATGACGGATTTAATAAAGAAACTGTTCGTATTAATTATCCTGGTGTAAAAATTTTAAAGACAACACCGCTGGAGAACGGAAAATATATGGCGCTTGATGTTGAGATTGCTGCAACTGCAAAGCCTGGTGATGTGATCATTGAATTTCTTCAGAATGGTAAAGGTCATGCAGTGAAATGGCCATTGGAGAAAAGGAGAACAGGCTTGGGTACTACCTATGCACAAGGTGTTAATTCTTCTGATTTGATTTACTTGTTGATGCCCGACAGATTTAGTAATGGAGATGAAACAAATGATCGTGTAGCCGGTATGCGCGATCAAACTTTAAATAGGAATAAAATTTATGATCGTCATGGTGGTGATCTACAAGGTGTGATCAATCATTTAGACTATCTCAAAAAGTTGGGGATCACAACAGTTTGGATGACACCTGTTCTTGAAAATGATCAACCATATAGAACGGAACATGGATACGCATTTACAGATCATTATGCCATTGAAAGAAGAATTGGTGGTGCAGAAAAATATTTGCAATTGAGCGATGAATTACACAAGCGCGGAATGAAATTGATCCAGGATGCAGTGTATAATCACGTAGGAAGTAAACACATTACATTCCTCGATCAACCAATGAAAGATTGGTACCATCAGTGGCCTCAGTACACTGGAACATCTTATAAAGATCAACCTTTGTTTGATCCTTACGCATCTAAGTCTGATGCTAAAAGAACCGTTGATGGTTGGTTCACAAGAGAAATGCCAGATGTAAATCAGTCAAACCCTTATGTGGCCAATTATTTAATTCAACATGCCATCTGGAGTGTGGAAAAATTTGGAGTAGATGGATGGCGTATTGATACCTATATCTACAACGATCTGCCGTTTATGAATCGGTGTAACAAGGCGCTGACTGATGAATATCCTAAGATGACGATGTTTGGTGAAACTTGGGTACATGGAACTGCCGCACAAGCTTATTTTGTGGAAAACAAAATTGATGTTCCATTCAAAAGCAACCTACAAGGCGCAACTGATTTTCAGGCATTGATGTATGGTATACAACCAGCACTGAAACAAGATTTTGGATGGACTGAAGGTGTGAACAAATTATATACAACACTCTCAAACGACTTCTTATACAAAGACGCTAATCGCAATTGTATCTTTTTGGATAATCACGACCTGACAAGAATTTTATCTGATGTTGGTGGTGATATTGAAAAAGTAAAAACAGGGATCGCATGGCTTTTAACTACCAGAGGCATTCCACAATTGTATTACGGTACAGAAGTTTTAATGAAGGGAGAAAAAAATCCAGATGATGGAAATGTGCGTCTCGATTTTCCTGGAGGATGGAAAGGAGATACCAAAAATGCATTTACTGGAGAAGGGTTAACTGCAGAAGAAAAAGATATGCAGCAATATGTGACTACACTTGCCAATTATCGTAAAAACAGTTCTGCCATTACTAAAGGAAAACTCATGCAATATGTGCCAGAAGATGGACTGTACGTGTATTTCAGGTACGATGCCAAACAAACCATCATGTGTGTGATGAATACCAGCGATAAAAACAAAGAAGTAGAATTTTCGAAATTTGCTGAAAGAACTGATGGTTTTAAATCAGGAAAAAATGTTGTTTCTGGAGTTACTGTTGAACATAAATTTACTATCCCTGCAAAAAGAATGTGGGTATTGGAATTATCTAAATAGGGAATAAATATTTATTAAAAAGGCTCCTGACCAACGTATCAGGAGCCTTTTTAATTTAGAGTTCTATGGAACAAATATGATCCTTTGAAATTCCAATGCTGTGTAACATTTTTTTCCAGTCGTCCTTCACATTGCTGCTAGAATCATCATTCCCCAAAACCCAAATCACTGAAGTATTTCTAAATACAGCTCTGTTCACTTCGTTTTCATTGGAATAATTATCCATTAATTCTAAAAAATAGTCAGCTGAAATGATGTCTTCTCTAACTGGATTGCCAGGATTCATATCGTCAACAACCAAATAATCACAATTCTGCCAGTTCCATGGATAGGCATTTTGTTGATTAGGCTGAGACTTGGTAAAAAACAAACTAATCAGTTTGGTGGCAGTTGTATAAGTAACAGATTTATGCATGATGGCTTTTTCATTTCCCAATCCTACACTTAAACTTGTTTTACCGCTGTTTACATTCCCGAAAATTAAAATGTGCTTTGCTTTATGATTATCAGCCAACCAATATGCGATTGATTGTTTCGCAGTTTCGGAAATGGGTAGATCAAATTGACTAAGCCTAAATTGAAAAGGAAATTGCGCAGCTTGTTCATACATTTTTGTAAGGAACCAGAAATGTATGGGATATTGAAGAATCAAGAGAAGCGCTAAAAGAATATAGATCAGCAATTGTATGCTTCCATCATGAAAATAAACCATTAATACTGCACTGGTAAAAGAACCGGTTGCAAAAAAACATAGGTCAGTGAAAGTGTCAAATGCGATATTACCCCATGCTGGCTGAAATTGGTATGCTGGTCCGGAAACAAATAATAATTTGGATTTCGTTTTCTTGTTTAATAATAGGGGGCCTAAAAAATTATACAACTCAAAACAGATCCAAGCAAGCGCAACATAGGATGCTGCTTTTAAACCGGCATGTTCAACACTGTTGCTATTTTTTAAAAGAAAAAAAACAACAGAAGCAGGAATAAATCCTAACGATATATGTCCAAACTGATTAGCAAGCCAAGAATAAGTCAGCGAAACTCCACGATAGGAGTCTTTTCCAATCAAGTCTGCTTTAACTTGCTTAAACACATCTTTTACTGTGATTCTTCCCATATTAGTTGTTTGAAATGAATTAAGAAGCAACTGATATTGAAGTTATTTATTATTTTAGTAATTCACAACTCGAACCAGCAATATGAAAATTAAATTCTTTCTCTTAATATTCCTGATGACAAACATGATAAAGACTCAAGCTCAAAAAGAAACAAATTTGTATCAAGGGGAGATTCCCAACAGCAAACCTTCAGAGAATTTGGAAAAACATGCTACCACTGATGGGATTTTAAGAATTAGTGATATCAGTATTCCCACTTATACTATTTTTCAACCAACACAGAAAAGCCCCAAAAAAGCAGCGATCATTATTTTCCCTGGTGGCGGCTATACTATTACGGCATCTAGCCACGAGGGCTCAGATATTGCCAAATCTTTTAATGATGTTGGCATTACAGCCATTCTAATCAAATACCGTATTCCAAGTGATCGAACCATGCAGAACCGCGAAATTGGTCCACTGCAAGACGCAGAGCAAGCCATCCTTACCGTTCGCGAGCACGCTGCTGAATGGGATATTGATCCAAATAAAATTGGGATCATTGGTTTTTCTGCAGGCGGACATTTGGCTGCTTCACTTGGCACCCATTTTGACGAATCATTGATCCCTAATCCGCTAAAAACCAGTCTGAGACCTGATTTCATGATACTGGGATATCCTGTGATCAGTTTTCAAGACAGCTTAACGCATATGGGTTCGAGAGATAATTTGATTGGTAAAAATCCCACCAAAGCAAAAAAGGATTTATATTCTAATGAACTAAGGGTCACCAATAATACACCTCCAAGTTTTCTATTTCATGCCTCAGACGATGGAGCTGTGAAAGTGAACAATAGCGTTTTATTCTATCAATCCTGTATCGCACATGGGGTTAAAGCAGAACTACATATTTATCAAAGTGGAGGGCATGGGTTTGGATTAAAAGGACCAATAACAAAAGATTATTGGATGGTTAGTTGTAAAGACTGGCTTAGGAATAATAATCTTTTGTAAGTGAAGAGTGAAGAGTGAAGAACGGAAATGATTGTCTCAAACGATTAATCTGATGCTGGCATCAGATTTGGGTAAATAATATTAAATATTTTGAAGTAAAACTTTAGCCCACTAAAAAAACAAACCCCTGATTTTGTCAGGGGTTTGTTTTTTTATTCTTAGAAGACATTCTTCGTCCGTTCTTCACTCTTCACTCTTCACTTTTTCGCTGCTCTCTTAGCCAATTCAGTAATCGGAATATTGATCTGCTTTCCAATTTGTTTCCCATCTCTGTAGGTCACGATCTTCATAGTTGCTGCATCTTTAGGAACCAAAACCGGGGTGCTGTATTTTGGATAATAGTTATCTGGATTAGATTCGTCAAAAGAATAGTAAATGGTCATTCCACTTAACTCGGTACTTAAATTGGCATAAAGATTTCCTTTATCATCTTTAGACGCTGCTACAATTGCATCGAACATAGCTTTTGAATATCTGTCGTCTGAAACATCCCATCTGTTGAATTGATTTTCAACCCTACCCGTAAAACTATCCCAATTCTTTTTCTCTTTGGGAGACCATGTGTCTTCCGCAATAGCTAGTGCACGTGGCCAAGTCATGTATTGTAGGCTTCTATAATTGCCTAATTGTTCTGTCCACTGATTACCTTGTCCGCCTAAAACATATTTCGCATCCATTCCTTCTTGCACTGGATCAAAAGAATATACTTTGTTCAATCGAAGACTTGCATAAACAGGCGCTTCTAATAATGGTTCTCCTTGTACA
>CAIYAG010000021.1 GCA_903924075.1 uncultured Bacteroidota bacterium
ACATCCTTGTCTTTTAAATTAGTACCAAATCTAAAACCACCTACAAACTTAATATCTTCAAACAGATCACTGGTTCCCACGCGGAATGTGAAATTCAGATCGTTTCCATTATTCAACTGGATTGGCCCTGAACCACCTGCATAAGGCTGGTATCGATTGATAAGAATATTATTAGAAAATCCTGCAAGAATATAATCGCTACTAAACTTCATTCGATAATCGAAGAGTTTAGATTTGCTTAATGTGGATGCACGTTCTGCATTTTTAATTAACTGCTTAGTGGCGAGTGTATCTTGTTTTTCATCAGCAAATTCCGACTGAAACACATCGCTATCAGGCTTCTTGGCAGCAGGTGCCACTTGCTTATTATTATAGAAGATGGCTTTACCCTCTGCAGCACGTTTGGCGTCCTGCGTTTTCTTCATGTAATCAGTTGGCTTTGGATTGATATTTCTGCGCTTCAGTGCAATTGAGTCTACTTTTAATTTGTACAAGAATTTGAGATCGCCTTCCTGACGCACTTCACTCACCTGACCGTTATTACCAGCAATCCTTGTTTCTAATAAAGAACTCTGATAATTAGTAATTGGGAAAGTATAAGTGGAATCTTTGTACACCTGAAAATAACTCACACTATCTGGTTCATTTTTACGCCATGCTTGTAATGTGCTATCGAATTCGCTGACAGAAGGATTGTGCAACACTTGGTCGCCTACATAATACAAAGTATCAACGCCGTTTCTTGCGGTTTTGAAGAAACCTGCCCATCTGTTTTTGATCCCGTTTTGATCAGATACAAAAGTAAAGTGTGTACCATTATACTGCATGGGTGAACGCGCATTACCAAAGGTTTGGTTGGTTAATTGCGAGAACATACTGGTTCCGCCCATTCCATCAATCAAGAAAACGTTGAAAGGATGTCTGCCAGGCAAAACAGTATCAGCGCTTACTGCATCAGGGTTAGGACGGTTCGATGAAAATATGATACCGGTACGGTTCGGGAATGCCACAAAACTTGGATCCATATCGTCGTACACATCGTTGGTAACCTGCAATAATTTGTTCTCTTCAATTTTATAGGTGAAGATATCAGAGTGCCCATTTTTAACTGCACTCATCACTATTGTATTGGCATCCAACATAAATGATGCATCGTTGATCTGATCGATCCCTTCGATGGTTTGTTTGTATTTTTTGTAATGCGCAATGGCATCGTATACAAACATATTGATCTTACCATCTTTCCAATAAACCACTAACAATCTACTACCCTTACCATCCCATGCAAGGATCGGATAGTTCGGATTGATATCTCCAATATTGGTACGAACACCAAATGACAAAAGCGTTTTTTCGTTATAAAAATTCTCGTAATATTTAACGCTATAAATTCCTTTTTTAAATTCTACTACCGCATAATTATTATTTTTTGGGGTAGGGTTTGCGGCGAAACGGATATAGTCGTTCTTGGTAACGTCTTCTGTAATATTCAACTGACCTTTTGGCGCATTTCTTCTGCCGCGGATATCTCTGATATATTTATCCTGTTCATAAGACATAAAATCCTTCAATACATCTTTGAATTTCATTTTACAAATACGTAATGCTGCACTGTTGATGTTTTTATACACACGAGACAAATACAACATGTAGGTGATATTTTCTTTGCGGTATTTTTCACCGAAATAATACCAGAATGCATTTCCAGCAAGCAAAGGTTTTTCGTATGCGAATTGATAGAAAGAATTATAACCTCCTCCAAGGATAGCACTTTTTAATTGATCATCTTTTTCGTTACTCCATGGTTCTGCAGCATAAGCCACATAACCATCCACTAACCATTTGGGCAGATCCAATAAAGCTTGGTTGCTTGCAAATTCTCCGATATCATCACCAAACAATAAATTATCGGTCAATACTTTTGAAATGCCCTCACGTACCCATCTTCTTAAGTGTTCGTGGTTACCATCAAAATAAACAATGATCTTATTATTAACCAGTTTAGTAGAACCACCAGCATTCTGCCAATCCATCCCCAAACCAATATTGCTGCTTTTATAATCGTTATAGTTATTATATACCACGATATTTGCACGGCGCTGTAAGCTGTATTCTGTAAAATTTTCAATGGAAGGCAATTCCTCCTCAGCAACCTGCGCAACATATTTGCCCAGTTCTACACCACCCTGAGAAGTGTAAGTGTTAAAATTGGGTGATTGATAAAATTTCCAAATAAACTTTTTATGTTGAATCCTGTTTTTACCAAACATCACAGAGTTCACCTGCGAGATGGAAAATAAAGGCAAAAGAAAACCTATGAAAAGGAACCATTTATTTATTCTATTAAAATGCATATCCGAACTTTAGTATTTTAAAATTAGTCATTTAGCTTTAAAAGCACCATAAAATTAAGATTATGATCCATGTTAAAGTTTTCACATTCAGCCCTATACAAGAAAACACTTATGTGCTCTATAATGATGCGCACAAAGCTATTATAATTGATCCCGGATGTTTCACCAGCGCTGAACAAGAAACGTTAAAAAACTTTATAAAAGATACGGGATTAGAGCCCGTGCAGTTGCTCAATACCCATTGTCATTTAGACCATGTATTTGGGAACGATTGGGTCCATAGTACCTATGGTTTAGAATTATATGTACATCCCAACGAAGAGAAGGTTTTAGCTTTTGCCCCAAAATCGGGAGATATGTATGGTTTGCCCTTTATTAATTACAGTGGCCCCCTTCATTTTTTGCAGCACGGCGATACTGTTTTTTTAGATGAAGATCAATTGAAGATCCGCCTTGCACCCGGGCATTCTCCAGGAAGCATTTGTTTTTACAATGAAAACCAAGGATTTGTAATTGGGGGCGATGTGCTTTTTTACCAAAGCATCGGAAGAACCGATATCCCTTTTGGAGATACCGAAACCTTACTAAATAGTATCCGCGAACAATTATTTACCCTGCCCGATGAAACCATCGTGTATTCGGGTCATGGCCGCCCTACCAAAATTGGGCATGAAAAAGGCTTTAACCCATTTTTACAATA
>CAIYAG010000022.1 GCA_903924075.1 uncultured Bacteroidota bacterium
ACTTTTTATCAGTTCGTCCTTTGATGGGTTTGCTACAGGTCATACAAAGTTTGATGGAGGCTTCCATAACTCGATATTTTAAATGATTTTTATTGCTAAAATAGTGGGCGGGTAAAAGAATACATAGCTCTCTAAAATCATTTTACGCATCATTCCACAAAAAAAGCTGCCCGATCAAAGTATGCTTGATCGGGCAGCTTTTAAAAATATTCCAGTAAAATTATTTCTCGATTGCAAGGATCTCTACTTCAAAAATCAGGGTAGAACCTGGGGCAATTTTGTCTCCAGCTGCTCTGTCTCCATAGGCTAATTCTGAAGGGATATATAATTTCCATTTGCTACCTACTGTCATCAATTGCAAAGCTTCTGTCCATCCAGCAATCACTCCTCCAACAGGGAAACTGATCGGTTCGCCTCTGTCAACCGAACTATCAAAAACAGTTCCGTTGATCAGGGTACCATGATAATGGCATTTTACTTTATCATTGATCGTTGGTTTAACAGTATCAGCACCTGTTTTGATGATCTCATATTGTAAACCACTCTTTGTAGTGATCACACCCTTTCTTTTTGCATTCTCAGCTAAAAACTTCTGCCCCTCAACTTTAGCCGCCGAAGCCTTGGCGGAGGAGGCTTTTTGCTGATAGGTACCAATACATTTGTCAAGCGATGCATCAGGCAATGCGAGGGCTTTATTGTTGAATACGTCATTGATTCCTTTTTGAATCAGGGCTGGATCTAATTTATCGAAACTTTGCTCCTTCAAATTTTGCGCGATTCTTACTCCCAAAGCATAACTGGCACTATCACGATTATTTTTCAAAACAAGGCTTGGTGTAGTAGTTGGCGCTTTGCTTGCTGTTGTTTTGGTAGCAGGCGTTTTAGTAGTTGCAGTAGCAGGTTTTGCAGCAGCTGGTTTTGTGCCAGTTTGAGCAAATACAGTTGTTGTTAAAACGATTCCTGTAAGGACAATTATGATTCTTTTCATGCGTTAATTTCTATTAGGCCGCTAAAATAGGGGTTTTATATTTCAGCTTATGTTTGAGTTTGTTAAAATACTAGGTGTTGATCAATTGTTCGATGGCTTGATGTACTTTTTCGAATTCGAATTTTGCAAGTACTTGCTGCATCATTTTTTCGATCTGATCATTGCAAAGATTTCCAATGGTTCCTTCGTGTACATGTTGCACATCGCTGCTGATCTCAAAATTGCCTGATTCAATATCTAGCCCCACTTTTTTATAGGCATCCCTAAATGGCAATCCCTCTAAGACCAATTTGTTCACGGCTTCTACACTAAATGCATATTTGTATTTTGGGTCCTGCATGATGTTTTGTTTGACGCTAATATTTTCGAGCATCAAATGCGCCATTGATAAGCAGTCTTTCAAAGTTTGAAATGCAGGGAATAAATGTTCTTTCAATAATTGCAGATCACGATGATAACCAGAAGGCAGGTTCGTAGTCATCATACTAATCTCATTGGGCAATGCTTTGATGCGATTGCAATGAGAACGGATCAGTTCAAATACATCTGGATTTTTTTTGTGCGGCATGATGCTTGAACCTGTGGTGAGTTCTGCAGGGAAGCTTACAAAATCAAAATTCTGGTTCAGGTACAGACACATATCCATGCTTAATCTGGCAAGGGTTTCCGCTAAATTGGCCATCGCTTGTGCAGTGATCCTTTCTGCTTTTCCTCTTCCCATTTGTGCGTACACTACATTATAATTGAGGTCTGCAAATCCCAATAGTTCTGTTGTTAATGTTCTGTTGATTGGGAATGATGAACCATATCCTGCTGCAGAACCCAATGGGTTTTTATTAACCACTTGGTAAGCACTTTGTAAAGTAATTAGATCATCCACCAAACTTTCTGCATATGCTCCGAACCATAAACCAAATGACGATGGCATGGCTAATTGCAAGTGCGTATATCCTGGTAATAAGTCTGATTTATATTTTTCGCTTTGAGCAATGAGTAATTCAAAAAATGGTTGAACTGCTGTAACCAGTTCTTCGATTTCATTTCTCAGGAATAATTTAATGTCAACTAAAACCTGATCGTTCCTACTCCTTGCACTATGTATTTTTTTGCCAGTATCACCCAAGGCATTAGTGAGCAGGAACTCCACTTGCGAATGAATGTCTTCTACAGAATCTGCAATGGTTAATTCTCCCGCTGCTGCAATGGAATAGATCGCCCTCAATTCTTTTACAAGAGCATCCGCTTCATCGTTTGTGAGCAAACCAACAGTGGCCAGCATTTTAGCGTGTGCAATATTTCCTAACACATCAAATGGCGCCAGCATCAGGTCAAATTCCTTATCCTTACCCACTGTAAATTTTTCTACAGCTGCTGATACGGTTGTGTTTTTTTGCCAGAGTTTCATGTGTCTAATTTAAACGATTACTTGATTGAGCAGGTCTACATACATTTGAATGCCATCACCTATTTCGTGCACCCAAATGAATTCATCAGCCGAGTGACTACGTGCTGAATCGCCTGGTCCGAATTTTAATGTAGGAAAAGGCATCAATGCTTTATCAGATGTAGTAGGAGAGCCGTAATAAGTTCTGCCTAATGCAATGCCAGATTTTATCAATGGATGGTCTAATGCAATGGCAGTTGATCTTAGTCGGCTGCTTCTTGGTTGCACATCACAAGTTGTATTTGCTTTGATGGTTTCTAATACTTCTTCAAAAGTATACAATTCATTTACCCGTACATCGGTTGTGAATTTACATTCGTGCGGCACCACATTGTGTTGCACCCCTGCATTAACGATGGTTACACTCATTTTCATGGGTCCTAGAAGATCAGACACACGATCAAAACGATAATCGATGAACCATTGAATATCTTTCACCGCTTTATAAATTGCATTATCGCCTTCTTCACGAGCCGCATGTCCGGGTTTACCATGAGCGGTACAATCCAGTACCAGCAAGCCTTTCTCGGCTACTGCCATTTGTAAAAGCGTAGGCTCGCCAACAATACCACAATCGATCTTCGGCATGCGGGTCAATAAAATTTCAACACCATTATGCCCAGAGATTTCTTCTTCTGCAGTTGCAGCGAGGATCAGATTGTATTTTAAATCTGTTTGCTGATGGTAGTAAAGAAATGTAGCGATCAATGAAACCAAACAACCTCCGGCATCATTACTACCAAGGCCATATAATTTTTCGTCCTTCATGATAGGTTCAAAAGGATTGAGTGTATATGCTTTATTTGGTTTAACGGTGTCGTGGTGTGAGTTAAGTAAAATGGTAGGCTTTGCCGGGTCGTAATATTTATTCTTTGCCCATACATTGTTGAGGTAGCGATGTGCCGTTACACCTCTGGATTGCAAAAAATTCTCGATCAAGTCGGCAGTGTTGTCTTCTTCCTTACTGAAAGAAGGCAATGCGATCAATCCTTTTAAAAGGTTGATGGCATTTTCTGTGAGACTAGATATGGTATTACTGTTTGTCATTTTACATTCTTTTTGATCTTATCGACGAATCGAAGACCTAACTATTTTGTATAGTGGTACCTGCTTTCGCATCCACTAAGTCCAAAATGGATTCTGCTTTTCCAATAATTACTTTACGAACACCTTTTTCTAATGCCGCAAATGCATTTTCTAATTTTGGGATCATTCCAGCAAAGATCAGTTGCTCATCTTTTAATTTTTTAAAAGATGCTTTATCGATCGTTGGGATCACACTTGCATCATCATTTGCATCGAGTAGTACCCCAGCTTTTTCAAAGCAATAAAGTAATGCCACATGGTATTTGTTACTCATGGCAGTTGCTATTGATTGCGCAATCGTGTCTGCATTGGTATTCAGCAGCTGACCCTTTCCATCATGCGTAATAGGCGCAACCACAATTGCAATATCTTGATCCAATAATGGTTCTATAGCTGCGGTATTTACCGTATCCACATCACCTACGAATCCATAATCGATTCCTTTAGATGCGCTTGCTAATCGTTTATGTGCTTTGATCAAATTGGCATCAGCACCAGTAAAACCAATAGCGTTGCTACCATTCGCTTGTAATTGTGCCACAATGTTTTTATTGATATAGCCTGCATACACCATGGTCACAATTTTTAAAGTAGCAGCATCGGTGATGCGTCTGCCATCTACCATTTCTTGTTCTATGCCCAGGTCTTTTGCAAGCTGTGTAGCTAATTTTCCACCACCGTGAACCAATATTTTTTTTCCTTTGATGGCAGTGAACTGTTGTAAAAAATTGGTCAGCTTCTCAGCATTGTCAATAATATTTCCACCGATCTTTATCACAAACAATGCTTCTTTTTCAGCATTATTGATTGCTGTGTTTGAATCATGTATTTGTTCTTCTGTTGACATTGCGGTTGATTTGAAAACTATTTACTGTTGTTTTGTAAGATCTCTGCGATCACTGCTTGTGCAGCCCAGACGCGGTTTCCAGCTTCTTTGGTCACCAAGCTTAGTGGCCCGTCCAAGATCTCATCACTCAGTTCAACATTTCTTCTTACTGGAAGGCAGTGCATTACTTTAGCCTGATTGGTCAGTTTCATTTTTTCATCTGTGAGCATCCACTTAGGATCGTTCTCATAGATCTTACCATAATCGGTATAAGTACTCCAGTTTTTTACATACACAAAATCTGCGCCTGCTAAAGCGGCATCCTGGTCTTGTGTGATGGTAGCGCCCGCTGTAAACTTTTCTGCCAATTCATAATCTGCAGGGTGTGTAATTACAAAATCTGCTTCACCCCAGGCAGTTACCCATTGTGCAAAAGAGTTAGAAACACATTGCGGCAATGGTTTGATATGTGGTGCCCAAGACAAAACTATTTTTGGTTTGCGGCCAATGGGTTTTGCAATCAAACTTTCTTGGATAGTGATGATATCTGTAAATGATTGTAAAGGGTGCAATGTGGCACTCTCTAAACTGATCACCGGAACACCAGCGTATTTGATGAACTGGTTGATATACATTTCACTGTAATCGTCATCCCTGTTTTTAAGAGATGGAAATGTTCGAATGCAAAGTATGTCGAAATACTGACCCAGTATTGGAGCTGCATCCTTCACGTGCTCTACCGAATTGCCGCTCATGATGGCGCCTTCTTCGAACTCGAGCATCCAGCCTTCTTTGTCAACATTAAAAACGATGGCTTCCATTCCTAAATTCTTTGCGGCAACTTGCGTACTTAATCTGGTACGCAAACTGGGATTTAAAAATAGGAGGCCAATTCTTTTATCAACCCCAAGTTGGCGGTCTTTAAATGGATCGGCTTTATATGCCAATGCTTTTTTTACAAGCGCATTGATATCGGTTACATCATGTACAGAAATAAAATTTTTCATGAGCAGTTCTGTTGATGGTTTTATTTTAATTCAATTGCTAGTGCTTCTAGGAAAAGGTCGGCTTCTTTTTGTGAGATGTTTAGTGCAGGCAATAAACGGATCACATTTGGTTTTGCTTCTCCTGTAAATATGTGGTGCTTGAATAATAAATTTTTCTTTACTTCTTTTTTGTGTTCAGGAAGATCGATCCCGATCATCAATCCCTTCCCGCGAATCTCATTGATATTGGGAAATCCTTTTAATTCCTGCATCAGGTAATCTCCAATCTTTGCAGCGTTGGCCATCAATGCATCCTGCTCCATAATTTCCAATACCGCCAGTGCTGCTGCACATGCCAAGTGATTGCCACCGAATGTGGTGCCCAGCATAAAATGTTTGCTGTGAATTTTAGGCGCGATAGAAATTCCTGCAACAGGAAATCCATTGCCCATTCCCTTTGCCATAGAATAAATATCAGCAGCTACACCACTATGGTCGTGCGAATAAAATTTTCCAGTTCTGCCATAGCCACACTGAACGCTATCTGCGATAAAAACGGAATTGTACTGATCGCATAAACTGCGAATGGTTTGCAAAAATTCGTTGCTTGCCACATTGATACCGCCCACACCTTGTATGCCTTCAATTATTACGGAAGACACTTCATTGCCATTTGAGCTGAAGTAAGCTTTTAATGCTTCGGTATTATTGAATGGAAGAAATACCACATTATCTGTTTCGTTCACAGGAGCCACAATATTTGGATTGTCGGTTGCTGCAACTGCTAAAGAAGTTCTACCATGAAATGCTTTTGTGAAAGCCACAATTTTTTTACGGCCGTTATAAAATGATGCTGCTTTTAAAGCATTCTCATTTGCTTCTGCACCGCTATTGCAAAGAAATAATTGGTAGTCTTCTTTGCCACTTAAGTCTCCTAACTTGCTCGCCAATTCTTCTTGCAATGGAATTCTAATGCTGTTGGAATAGAATCCCAATTTCTGTAATTGATCGGTGAGTCTTTTTACATAGTGTGGGTGGGTATGGCCAATTGAGATCACTGCGTGACCACCATAAAGGTCAAGGTATTCCTGCCCCTGGTCGTCCCAAACATAAGAGCCCAGTGCTTTTGTGATGGTAATATTATTGATCGGGTAAACGTCGAATAGTTTCATGTTTAAAAGTTTAATTGGTTTGTGAATTTGTACTGATGCGGAGTTTGGGCAAACTAGTCTTCATTAGAAATAGTTCGCCTTGAGTCGCAACCCTGTAACTTCATTCAAACCAAATAGGATATTCATATTCTGCACTGCCTGACCAGAAGCGCCTTTTAATAAATTATCAATGGCAGTATGAATGGCAATTTTATCGCCTTGTTTTTCGATATGTATCAAACACTTGCTTGTATTTACTACTTGCTTCAGATCGATCATGGTATCACTTACATGTGTTAAAGCAGCGCTTTCGTAAAATTGATGATACAATTCTCTTACGGCTTCTAAACTCAGTTTGCAATTGGTAACATTACTGGTGTAAATGCCCCTGGTAAAGTCTCCCCTCCAAGGAACAAAGTGGATGAAATCTTTTTTGGTAATATTATTTTCAGAAACCTGTTGTAAGGATTCACAAATTTCTTTCAGGTGTTGGTGTTGTAATGTTTTATAAGCTGAAATATTATTGGCACGCCAGCTGAAATGTGAAGTGTTGCTCAAACTTTGACCTGCACCAGTAGATCCTGTGATCCCAGTGGTATACACTTCCCCCAATAATCCAGCTTTTGCAAGTGGCAAGAGACCTAATTGAATAGCAGTTGCAAAACAACCAGGGTTTGCAATATTTTGAGCCTTGCGGATGGCTTCTTTATTGAGTTCGGGTAGTCCGTATACAAAGGCCCTGCCCGAATTGATATTATTTGAATTTAATCTGAAATCTTGGGAGAGATCAATGATTTTAATATGAGAAGCAACATTATTTTCTAATAAAAATTTCTTTGCATCTCCGTGTCCAACACAAAGAAAGAGCACGTCAATATCCTGATCTAAACTATCTACAAATACCAGGTCTGCTTCTCCGAACAGGTCGTTATGAACTTTGTGAACAGGGTTTCCTGCATTGCTCTTGCTATGGATAAAGTGGATGTTGACATAGGGATGGTTGATGAGTAAGCGAATTAATTCACCGCCGGTATAACCAGCTCCACCAACAATGCCAACTTGTATTTTTTTAGTTTGATGTCCCGCTTTTGCCATAACCTATTATTTGCATGCTTTATTAAGAACCCTGATTCACTTTATGCCAGATCGAAACCTGGTTACCAAATATTTTACTGAAACCTCTCACATCATCACCTGTAAACCCACTATTCATTTCTCCGTACTTTCCGAATTTGCTATTCATCAGATCAAATGCAGATTCGATCCCAATCACATGAAAACGGTAAGGCAATAATTGTACAAATACATCGCCCGTTACATTTTCTTGACTATGTGATAAGAATGCTTCAATATCGCGCATTACGGGATCAAGGATCTGACCTTCGTGTAACCAGTTGCCGTAAAACTGCGCCAGTTGGTCTTTCCAGCCCAATTGCCACTTGGTTAAGATATGTTTTTCTAAAGCATGGTGTGCTTTTAAAATTACCATTGGGGCAGCGGCTTCAAAACCAACGCGACCTTTAATACCTATGATAGTATCTCCCACATGAATATCTCTACCAATACCATAAGCACCTGCAATAGATTGTAAATATTGAATGGCTGCTGTAGGGTGTTCAAAGTTTTGATCATCAATTCCCTTCAATTCACCTTTTTCGAAATGCAATTTCACTTCTTTACTTTCTGTAGCGGTAACCTGTGTTGGCCATGCTTCTTCAGGTAAAATTCCTTTAGAGTTGAGTGTTTCTTTACCACCCACACTGGTACCCCATAATCCTTTATTGATCGAGTACATTGATTTTTCGAAGTTCATATCCACACCCTTTGCTTTGAGGTAGGTAATTTCTGCTTCTCTGCTCAATTTAAGATCGCGGATCGGTGTGATGATCTCAACGCCAGGGATCATGATATGGAAAATCATATCGAAACGCACCTGATCATTACCAGCACCAGTGCTACCATGCGCAACCGCATCAGCATTCAATTTTTTTGCGTGTTCCGCAATATGTAAAGCCTGACTCAGTCGCTCAGCACTTACGCTCAAAGGGTAAGTATTATTTTTAAGAACGTTTCCGAAAATCAAAAATTTAATAATGCTATCGTAATAAGATTTTACTGCATTAACCGTAGTATGTGTTTTAACACCCAGGCTATAAGCATGCTGCTCGATATGTTTTAATTCATCTTCTGTAAAGCCACCGGTATTAACAATAATAGAATGTACTTCGTATCCTTTGTCTTCGCTCAAATACTTTACGCAATAAGTAGTGTCTAGTCCACCGCTAAATCCCAATACAACTTTCTTAGCCTCGCTCATGATATAATAATTAAAAAGTAAAAATTAAAAAGTAAAAAGATTGTGGAAGAAAGATTTTTGTTTCAATCCTGCTCCGCCACCATTGCCTGTATCTTTCTTTTTGAAAATGCGCAGGAGTTTACTCTGTTTGATTTTCATAAAGCGTTCATAGATTTTTGAATTCTGTTTGAATTCTTCGGCAGTTTCTTCAGGTTTATAATGATCAGCAGGATCATATAACATTGCAGTACACATACAGTTCTTTCTGTCTTTGCTCATCAGGATGTCGAAGTTCACGCAGCTTTTACAACCTGCCCAGAATTCTTCATCGTCTGTTAACTCACTATAAGTAACAGGCTCGTAGCCTAGGTCGCTATTGATCTTCATCACAGCTAATCCTGTGGTTAATCCGAATATTTTAGACTCGGGGTACATCACCCTAGATAGTTCGAAGATCCTTTTCTTAATGGTTTTGGCAACACCGCTCTTTCTAAATTCGGGCGATACAATCAAACCGCTATTGGCTACAAACTTACCATGACCCCATGCTTCGATATAGCAAAAGCCTACCCACTGCCCTAGTCTTGTAACCGCAATGACTGCTTTTCCATCCAGCATTTTGCCAGCAACGTACTCGGGAGATCTTTTTGCGATCCCAGTACCCCTTGCTTTGGCAGATGATTCCATTTCATCTGTGATGCGCTGTGCGTAATGTGTATCAAGGTGAGTGGCTACCCTGACAATAATTTCCTTGGTTTCCAACTTCGAATATGTTAATAGTGTAAACAGAAAACACGTATAGTGTAGAGTGTATCATTGGGAGTTTTCCACTGATAGGGGCAAGTGCCAGTTGCTCGTCCTATCAGAAACCGCGTCGAGGTCGCGGTGAACAATTAAAAGCAGCTTTCGTCGAGCGCATCGGTAAAGATGCTGCTGTGTGAAAGGGATTGTTATAGTTAATAAACTGCTTCAATGTTGACTGATTTTTCTTTGAGGGCTCAAAAGTATAAAAGTTTGAGCCAAAATGGGGCAATTTTTTGTGAAATTTTCATGAAAGCCCCTAACATCCGTTAGTAAAAAAGCCGTCCAGATTAATTGGGACGGCTTTCAAATAAGACATTTCAAATATTATTCGCCTCTATCGGCTCTGAAATTGCGCATTTCACCAGGGCCTCTGTCGCCACCCATACGCATCATATTTTGCATGGGGTTATTACCTCTTTGTTGCTGACCAGCTGCTCCAAATCTTCTCAAATTATAGGTGAAGCTCACCATGAAGTACCTTTTCAATACTTGTGTTTGTACATCTGAAATGGTATTTCCTGAAACCGTTCTGCGAATACTTACATTCTGGTTCAAGAGATCGAACATATAAAATTTGATCTCGCCTTCTTTTTTCTTGAATAGTTGTTTTGAAAGGCTAGCATTCCAAAGTGGGATATTGGTATTGTAACCAGCACTTTGTCCGGTATTGATAATATAATCAAAATCAGATGCCAATACCCAACCACTCTTAGTATAATAGGTAGCTTCTGTGGTAAAGGTCTGCGTAAAATAATCTGCATTCTGTGCAGGTTGTAAAGTATAGCGCGCAAAATTGAAAGAGGAATTAGACGAGAAATTCATGTCGAAATTGTCTTTCAAATTAGTGGTCCATTTAACAGTTCCACCAGCAGTTGTATTTTTTGTATAGTTGCTTTTTAAATTGATCAGATTCTGACTCTGGTTATAAGAAAGGTTCCCTGTAAAACTCATATTGCTTTTGGGTTTCTTAATAGGAAAACCATAGTTGAAATAACCAGAAGCACTATAGGTTCCATCTAAGTTTACAGGTTGCGTAACCTGTGCACCGTTAGGTTGTACAACAACAGAATTCTGAATATCATTCTGTGTAGCACTGGCATTAACTGTTGCAAAGAATACTTGTTGTGTAAATACATCAAAAGACGAATACATTAAGCGCATACTATGCGTGAATTGTTGTTTCAAGTTTGGATTACCCAAAACAATATTCAATGGATTGGTATTATCTGCAACAGGTTGTAGTTGCGTGGCGCTTGGCTGTGATGTACGGCCTGAATAATTGATACGAAGGTTTTTTGTTTTTGTAAAATCATATCTGAAGGTAGCGGTAGGATAGAAGTTTACATAGTGTTGTTTGATGGCACTGTCTTTGGTTAAATTATTACTTGTAAGATCTCCTACTTGTATACCTGATCCTACACTTAAGTTCATGACTTTATTTTGAATGCGATAGCTCAGCGTTCCTCTATTAGAACTATAAATATTTTCGAAAGTGTTACTCAAATTAGGAACAATAATATCGTGCTGGTTGGTTAATGGGTTAAAGCCATAGGTATGTTTGCCATTGGTATTATCGCTATAAGAATAAGTGTAATTCAGTTCTATTAATTGGCCCTTTCCAATTGGCTCAGTATAAGATAAAGTTGTATTAATATTTTTACCATCAGAATTACTGTTATTGATCTGATTAATGGTATCTACTCTGTTTTGTGTATAGTATTGATTGATGGAATTATTGGTTCCACTTCCGTTGTTGGTTGAACCTCCGAATGTTACTCCAATGGAATACGTGCGACCTTTCTTAGGGAAGCGGTGACGAAACGTTGCATCCATGGTGCCATTGTATCCATCATTTACAGTAGTGCTGTGGGCTACGGAGCTATTTAGATTTACTTTTCCTTTTGTACTAGCCGAAGTTGTATTGTTATCATTATCAGTATGTTGGAAGCTGATATTTGGTCGAAGAATCATACTATTACTACTGTCGAACTGCGTTTCAATATTAAAATTGACACGATTATTCTGATTATGTTTAATAGACGAACTAAGGTTATTGCTCAGGTTTGAGGAATCTGGGTTTCCGTTAACCAAAGTTTCTGTATAACTTTTTTGATCGGTATATGTATGTTGATCATTAAAGAAATAGCTACCGGAAGCCTGTGTTTTTTTACCCCAATTATCTCGATAATTTAAACCGGCAGCCCAGGTGTTAACAATTCCACTGCTTCCTGTTGTGCCTCCTGTACTAAATCCTCCAGCACGATTTCCTCCACCGCTTCCGCCGCCGCCACTAAATAAATTTTGACCCGTAAAGTTTTGCTTGTTAACATTATTGCCTTGCCCAATCAATGTGATCTGACGATCGCCATCGTATTTACTAATATTCAGGTTATTGTCATAAACCCCTTCATCTCCAGTACTACCTGCCCCAACTGTAACCTTCCCAAAATACCCTTTTCGTTTATCTTTTCTTGTTGTGATATTGATGGTTTTAACCCTATTCCCATCATCAAATCCTGTGAAAGCACTTTGATCACTTAAGGCATCATATACTTGAATTTTATCGATCACATCTGGAGGAAGATTTTTGGTAGCCAACTTAGGGTCATCACCAAAAAAACGTTTTCCATCAACTAATACTCTTTGTACTGTTTCTCCCTGCGCTTTGATGCCTCCATCCTTATCTACTTCAATACCGGGTAATTTTTTTAATAAATCTTCTGCAACAGCATTAGGTTTGGTTTTAAAACTGGAAGCGTTGAATTCAACGGTATCTTTTTTGATAACTATTGGTGATTGTGTTACCGTTACATTTCCCAGATCATTCGATTTAGGTAATAAGAAAATGGTACCAACATTGATATCAGGATTTGATTTTGTTGGATTGATCGCTTTGCTATAGGGTTGATAGCTCTGAAAACTAATTTGTAAGATCAAAGGCTTAAAAGCAAGGTTTTTCAATTCAAAGAGCCCGTCTGTTTTTGCCAATCCAAACACTTCTAAAGTAGAATCTTTTGCATCCATAACTGTTACGGTAGCATCTTTCAAAGACTGTTTAGTAAGGGAATCAACTAATTTTCCT
>CAIYAG010000023.1 GCA_903924075.1 uncultured Bacteroidota bacterium
CTTCCGCCATCTTGCGATAGGTGGTCCATTTACCACCAGTGATAGTAACTAGTCCGCTAGGAGAAACTATAATTGTATGATCGCGCGAAATCAGCGCTGTGCTCGAAACGCCGGTAGCTTTCACAAGCGGACGCAATCCAACAAAAACCGATTGCACATCTTTTCTTGTAATCGCTAATGAATTGTATAGATTAAAATGTTCGAGTATAAAATCGATCTCAGCATCTAATGCTTTGGGCTCTGCACTAATTTGTTCAATAGCAGTATCCGTTGTTCCCAACACCACACTACCATGCCAAGGCACTGCAAAAAACACACGGCCATCGGCGGTCTTCGGAACCATCATGGCATGATGGCCAGTAAAAAAATTTTTATTCACGACCAAATGAATGCCTTGCGATGGACGCACAATCGGCGCTCTATCTGTTTCATCTAATTGCATCACATGATCAGCAAACACACCAGTTGCGTTTATAAAAGACTTAGCCTGTACATCATATGTTTTGCCAGTCAGTTCATCCTTGCATTGAATTCCGATGATTTTTTTATTGGCTTTTTCAAACCCTTGCAGCGAAACATAATTTAAGATCGTAGCACCATGAGTGGCGGCTGTATAGGCCAGATCGATGGCAAGGCGACTATCATCAAATTGTCCGTCGAAATATAAAATACTACCCTTTAAACTTTTCGTTTTGATGGATGGAACTAAATCAATCGTTTTTTGTGCTGATAAAAATTTGGTGGCACCCAAACTCAATTTGCCAGCTAGTAAATCGTAGGCCATCAAACCAACGCCATAAAAAAGTTTGTCGAACCAAGTATACACAGGAATTACAAATGGCTGAGATGTACAAAGATGAGGTGCGTTTTTTAGTAAGTAACCGCGTTCACGCAAAGCTTCCTTCACTAGTTTGATATTGCCCTGCGCTAAATAACGCACACCGCCATGCACGAGTTTTGTGGACCTACTAGAAGTGCCCTTTGCAAAATCTGCTCGCTCAATTAAAAGTGTTTTTAATCCGCGCGAAGCCGCGTCAACAGCAGCGCCTAAGCCTGTTGCTCCACCTCCAATAATTACTAAATCCCATTGTGCAGTTTGTTCCAACTGCGCTAACATAATCGCTCTTTTCATTACTCTCAGCTTAGATGCTCCAACTTACTGCAGCTTTAATGGCTTTTTTCCAGCCCTCAGATAATTCCACTCTTTTTTCATCTTCCATCTTCGGATGAAAAACGGTTTCCATTTGCCACTGTGCCTGGATCTCTTCTAGGTCTTTCCAAAAACCAACGGCTAATCCTGCTAAGTATGCAGCACCAATGGCCGTGGTTTCTGTGATCACGGGTCGCACTACTTTCGTATCCAACATATCGCTCTGAAACTGCATCAATAAATTATTGGCAGTAGCACCACCATCCACGCGCAACTCTTTAATGGAGATTCCTGAATCTGCTTCCATCGCTTTCAACACATCCATGGTTTGATAAGCAATGCTATCGAGCGCAGCGCGTGCAAAATGCGCGCCTGTAGTACCACGTGTAATTCCAACGATCGTACCACGTGCGTGTTGATTCCAATAAGGCGCACCCAATCCCGCAAATGCAGGTACCACATATACCCCAGCACTATCTTCTACTTCTTTCGCTAATATTTCTACTTCCGGAGCAGTACGAATAATTTTTAATCCATCGCGCAACCACTGCACTACAGCACCAGCAATAAATACCGATCCTTCCAATGCATAATGGGTAACGCCATTGATCTGCCAGGCAACTGTGGTTAATAAATTATGTGTTGAAGGCACTGCTTTTTCGCCCGTGTTCATCAGCATAAAACAACCCGTACCATAGGTATTTTTTACCATGCCTGCATGGGTACACATCTGACCAAACAGCGCAGCCTGCTGATCTCCCGCAATACCTGCAATAGGAATGCTATGCGCCGTTAAAATGTGCTGCGTGTATCCATATACTTC
This sequence comes from uncultured Bacteroidota bacterium, assembly GCA_903924075.1. Classification (GTDB taxonomy): domain Bacteria; phylum Bacteroidota; class Bacteroidia; order Chitinophagales; family Chitinophagaceae; genus Sediminibacterium. The sequence goes on from CAIYAG010000023.1 coordinate 1,974, forward strand.
ACTACTACTTTTTACTTGTGGCAACATGGAAGCAGGCACATCAAAAATCTCCAATAAGCTTTGATCCCATTGCAGAGAATGAATATTAAACAGCATGGTACGCGATGCGTTCGACACATCGGTCACGTGCACTTGTCCGTTCGTTAATTTCCAAACCAGCCAGCTATCGATGGTACCAAAACAGAGTTCACCCTTTGCAGCTCTTTCTCTTGCGCCTTTCACATTATCTAAGATCCATTTCACTTTGGTAGCAGAGAAATAAGCATCGATCACCAAACCTGTTTTTTCTTGAATAAGTTTATCCTTCCCCGCAGCTTTTAAACTATCACAAAAATCAGCCGTTCTTCTGTCCTGCCAAACAATCGCGTTATGAATGGGCATACCCGTTGCGCGGTCCCAAACCACGGTGGTTTCGCGCTGATTGGTAATGCCAATGGCGGCCATATCTTTTACGGTGAGTCCTGCTTTGGTAATTGCTTCAGCAGCCACCCCCAGCTGAGTACTCCAAATTTCATTAGCATCATGTTCCACCCAACCCGGCTGCGGAAAAATTTGTGTAAATTCTTTTTGTGCAACAGCCACGATCGATCCCTTTTTATCAAACACAATCGCGCGACTAGAAGTAGTTCCTTGGTCGAAACTCAAGATGAATTCGCTCATATAGCAAGTTTTATCCTTAAATATAAGCAACAATACGATTGTAAATAAGTCTTCTATGTTACCCTCCTGCCGCTTGCGGATAGGAGGGGTGGCCAAGCGAATCGACGGCCGGTGTGGTTAATAAATTCTTTTTAGTTCAATTACTTCCATTTTGATATACCATAGTATAATTTGTATTTATAAGAAAAAATATATTTCCCAATATGGGAACTTTTTATAACTTTGTAAAATGAAGGGGGTGAGAGTAATCGCTAAAAAAATACTAAGGGATTATTGGAGCAAACATTCAGATTGCGAACAGCAGCTAAAATCTTGGTATAATGAAGCGATTGATGCTGAGTGGCAGAACCCTATCGATATAAAAAGAGAATACCCTTCGGCAAGTATTATAGAAAGTAACAGGGTTGTTTTTAATATAAAGGGGAACAAACATAGACTGATAGTTAAAATAAATTATCACTACCAAATGATATGGATTCGTTTCATAGGAACGCACGCTGAAAATGACAAAATTGATGCCTCAAAAATTTAAAAGAATGACATTTAAACCAATTAGAAATAAAAAAGATTATCAATTAGCATTAAATCGACTTGAATTAATTTTTGATGCGAAACCAGGCACTGAAGCTGGGGATGAATTAGAAATTCTAGGAATGCTTATAGAAAAATATGAAGCACAATTTTATCCAATCGATTTCCCTGATCCAATTGAGGCTATAAAATTTAGAATGGAACAAATGGGCTACAATCAAACCGATTTAGCGAATGTAGTTGGATTGAAAAGCAGGGCTAGTGAGATCTTAAATAAAAAGAGGAAGTTGACACTGGAAATGATCCGTAATCTTCATGATTTAATGAACATTCCTACTGATGTTTTAATTCAAACTTATTGAGAAGCTTGTCCATTTTCCTCTTTTCACTTTTATCTTTTCACTATTCTTAGCGCCTTGGCTTAAGCCATGATTCCGGATTCAGCCAAGTCCCTTTTTCGTTGTTTACCATAAAGAGTAGCGCTCCTTCACCATCAAGACCTGTTCCAGATTTTCCAAGAAGAGTACCTGCTTTCACTTCCTGATTCGTAGAAACATTGATGCTAGACAAATGACTATAACTAGTAAAATACTTTCCGTGTTTAATAAAAACCACTTGTTCTCCACCAATATCACCCACATAAGAAACAATACCATCGGCAACACTTTTAATGGATGATCCTCTAGGTAGTGCAATTTCAATTCCATCAGTCTTCTGAGCCAACTTAGTTCCAGGGATTGTTTCCGTACCAAAATGGATTGTTACAACGCCTGCATCAACCGGCCATGGCAAACGCCCTTTATTAATCTCAAATTTGATCGATGTTTCTCTGCCTTCAGGTGTTGATTCCAAAGCGGTATAAGCTCTATCTGTGGTACCATTTGCTGATACAACACCGGTAACTGCTTCATTACCCAATTTTGGTCTTGTATTCGCTGCAGGCGGATTTGCTGCAGTGCTAGAACTAGCGTTATCATTGGCTTTCGGCGCAGCTGTTACCTCTTTCTTCTTGTTATCTTCAATCGCCTTCGCTTTAGCAGCGGCAGCCTGTCTATTGGCTTCTTCTGTTGCACGGCGAATAATGGCTAACATCGCAGATTGCATTTTCTGACGCTGCTTTTCCTTCTCGCGAATTTGGTTGCCAATTTCGCGCTCCTTGCCTTTAAGCTGAGCTACTACTTGGTCCTGTTCTTTTTTATCGGCTTGTAAATCTTTGAGTTGTTCACTTTGTTTGGTCAAAGTCTTGCTCATTTCTTTTTTGTTATTGCTCAGACTAACCGTTTTATCTTTTAAAAGTTCTTCCGATTTGTTGATGGTAGTTGCCTGCGTTTCTCTGTTCTGGCGATAGCTTTTTAAATAAGTGATCCTTTTGATGGCATCATTAAAATTACCCGCAGAGAACAAGAAATTGAGATACTCGTAACTGCTCCTGTTTTTATACGCAAACACAATACTCTTCGCGTATTTAATTTTCAGTGTATCCAGTTCTTTGCCGAGGCGATAAATATCTCGTTCGTTATTGAAGATGGTTTCATCGAGCTGATGCACTTGCTTGTTGATGGTGTTTACAAGGTCTTCACGCTGATTAATTTTTTTCTTAATGATGGCCAGTTGGTTTAGCGAAAGTTTTTTGTTCTTCTGAGTTTGCACCAACATATTATTGAGCTCGGTTAACTCTTTGCGCAGATCCTGTTCTTTCTTTTGCAGGTCTTCTCTCGTTGGCTGCTGGGCATGAGAACTCATCCAAACACCCATCACCAAAATCAATAAACAAAAAACCTTCTTACACATGCGCAATATTTTTTAACTAACACCCTAAAGAACGTTACTTCTTTTTGGTTTGTTGCTTTACTTTATAATTCTTAGGGATCGGAAAGGTATAACTGAGTGGGGCGTTGAATTCGTAAGTCTTGAATTCTAAGTAAATATCCAGTTTCGCTTTTTCAGAAACAGAAATTTTCCGATAAGTTGCAAACTGATAACCATTCACCGAAGCATAATCACTCAAAGTAATATCGCAGGTACGGTTACGTTGATCATCCACATCATCGAGTTTGCTATGCACTACTTTGAAGTCGGTATTATCCAGTGTGATCAGGTTTTTGAACAGATTGCCGATCATGTAAACCAGTAATTGCTCACGACCAGATTTATAGGAAACGATATTGCTATCCAGAAAAATGGGATTGCCAATCAAAATATCTTGCAGGGTAGAAAAATCAAAAGGGATATTGGCCGACTCTTTTAAAAAGTTGATGCTTTGATATTGGATCGATTTATCACCCTTTGTGGTGATGAGGATGACGCTGTCTTTGTTCACAAAAATATTTTTCACAACGCCATAAGGAGAAACAGCGATCTTAACAAAAATGGCGCTATCCTTTTTCATGCTCAGGTAGGCCGTCATCTTCTGACTAGTTTCAGCACCCTCGTAATCAACATTGATCTTCGCGTTAAAGCTGGTGTACTCGATCTTGTGTTTCATGAGTTTGCTCATGATATCTTTCACTAGTGCCGCAGAATCCACTTTCGGTTTTTCAGCGATCACCACAGTAGCAGCGGTATCTTTTTTAAAAATATCCTGTTCAATCTTCTGCACTTTCTTAGTGGATCTACAACCAGTAACCCCCAACCCAATCAGCATCACCCAAATCAAAATATTTCTCATCTGCATCAATTTTTTACCCTTAAAAATTCCTCACCCCTCACTTCTCACCCCTCACTTTCTTCTTCTTCCTCACTCTTCACTCTTCATTCTTAACTCTTAACTTCTTCCTGTGCTCCCAAACCCCCCAGCCCCACGTTCCGTTTCATTAATAGTATCTACTAAATTCCATTTTGCCTTTGCCACTGCAGCAACAACCAGTTGCGCGATCCTGTCGCCCGAGTGAATGGTTTGGTTTTCGACTGATAGGTTAATCAGTATCACTTTCAGCTCCCCCCTATAATCGGCATCAACCGTACCGGGAGAATTCAGGCAGGTAATGCCCTGCTTGATCGCCAATCCGCTTCTAGGGCGCACCTGAATTTCGTAACCTTCGGTCAGTTCCACAAACAATCCCGTAGGCACCAGCGCCCGCTCCATCGGACTCAAAACGATGGGCCCTTCCATAAAAGCCCGAATATCCATCCCCGAAGATCCCTCCGTAGCGTATTCCGGTAGCGGGTTATTAGACTTATTAATGATATTAAATATAGGAATGCCCATCAGAGCAAATGTAGGAAAAGATTATAGAGGAAATTAAAAGAGAACGTTAATCCCACCAACCTAAGATTGGGCGATGAAATTAAAAATTTTCTGGGCCGATTCGGTTTTACTTAAAAGATCTGTGTGAATCTCCAGATCAGGCATCATTGGTGGTTCGTAGGTATCGCTAATGCCAGTGAAATTTAAAAGTTTATCCGGATGCCCCTCAGGCAATAGTGCTCTTTTATATAAGCCCTTCGTATCCCTTGCTTGCAATGTGTTTATAGCACAATTGATAAATATAGTTTTGGCACCATATTTTTCTGTCAGCTCTTTCCTGATTATCTCAAAAGGATTGATCGCAGAAATGATGACGATTTTATTTTGAAGACTATGCTTATATGCTTCCGCTCCAAGCCTACGAATATTTTCGTGGCGATCCTCCATACTAAAACCAAGGTCCTTACAAATGGTTTTACGATAAACATCCCCATCAATGATCACAATTTCTCTGCCGATTTGTACAAAGAGATTTGACACCATTTCTGCAAGGGTTGTTTTACCTGCACCTGAAAGTCCTGTAAATTGAAAGATGGGCATAGATATCGATAATATTAAAAATGAGTTTTCAACTTAAAATTAGCCTCATTTTATTAAAATCTTTATTTATTAGTTGCAATACTAAAATAATCCAAATCAAAAAATAGGGAATCACCTTTAATGAGTACCGATAATAATAAATTTCAACCTTTTGTCTTGGGAAAACGTGGAAAGCAACAAAATTCGAAACAATAAAGCTTAATAAAATGAGTAAAATAACGATTGCATTTTTTTTGTTTTCCTGCAAAACAAACCATAGCCCAATGCCAATTGAAGAAATTATATAGGAGGGTGATTCAGAAGATGTACTAAAAATAACAACTTCTATCAAAAGCATAGCGAGAAATGATAATTGGAAGTAATAATTTTTATAAAGCTTAACTCTAAATAAAATAACAATATTAATTATAGCTGCAGGCACAAGAAATAACAGGTTTGACAATTGAGGCAAACTAAAAACACGCTTCACAAAACCCATGACGGAAATATCCTGATAAAAATCAGGGTCCAAAATATCAATATTTTTAGCATTTTTTTCTATTATCGACCCCATCCAATCAAAATAAGAATTGAAAATAAAATTAGGTGTTGAAATAAGCATTGGTAAAATCAATAGGATAATAAAGCTTACAGCCAAA
>CAIYAG010000024.1 GCA_903924075.1 uncultured Bacteroidota bacterium
ACGACTCGATCATTTTAACTGAAAATATTGCAGCTTATTCGCCCGTTAGCCAGGTGAATTATGAAAAATATGCAGACATTCAAAAGGTGCTTGACAGTTTGAAAGGAAATGAAGAGATACAATGTGTGGTAGGGCATCAACAAATTCCATTTGGAGCAGCACAAAGTCCGGGTTTATTTGATTACGCTGACGGTATTGATACGATGCAGTTTTTAACAGGATTATAATTCCAATTTAACAGTATGCATACATTTAAGACATGAATCTAGCCTACATTTAAGGTGTGCATGGAAGTGAACGAATCCGCAAAAAAATTGTTAAATACGATAAAAGGAATACTGTCATTTCATCAGGTTTATTTATTTGCTTTGCGAAAGGCATAAAATTTGAATTAAAAGAAAAAAAAGGAATAGGATTATGAATTTCAAAAACATTTTATCCATTGTTGCCATTAGCGCGATTACCGCTATAACAAGTGTTTGGGGATATGGTAAGTTTATGGAGCACCAGTACGCTGGTATTCAGGACCCCAGTAAACTACCTGTAAATTATGCTGGATTTACTGGCAATAGTGCTCCAGGTACCCCTGTTGATTTTACTCCTGCTGCAACTAGTGCAACACCTGCAGTTGTTCACATTAAAACAAGGACCAAATCAAAACAAATTTCGAATAGCCAGCGTCAAAGAAATCCTTTCTCTGATTTCTTTGGAGGTGATGATGCTTTCGGCGACTTCTTTGGTGGTCCAAGAGTAATGCCTGAGCAAAGAGCTAGTGGAAGTGGTGTGTTAATTACGGAAGATGGTTATATCGTAACCAATAATCACGTAATAGATGGAGCTGACGAAATTAATGTAACCCTGCCAAACAAAAAATCATATAAAGCAACAGTGATCGGTGCTGATCCTAGTAGTGATATCGCTGTCATTAAAATTGAAGGAAAGGGTTTCCCTTACTTAGTATATGGCAATAGTGATGATGTGAAACTTGGACAATGGGTATTGGCAATTGGTTATCCATTGAGCCTTGATGTAACTGTTACTGCAGGAATTGTAAGTGCAAAATCAAGATCTATCAATATCAATAAACAACAGAGTGCAAATCCTGTAGAATCTTTTATTCAAACAGATGCTGCAGTGAACCCAGGAAATAGTGGTGGCGCATTAATTAATATTAATGGTGAACTGATCGGGATAAATTCTGCGATCGCATCACCTACTGGTTCTTATGCTGGTTACTCTTATGCCATTCCGGTAAACATTACTAAAAAAATCGTCACAGATATCGTAAAATTCGGTACGGTTCAAAGGGCTTACCTAGGAGTTAGTTATGCAAACGAAAATTTATCTGATGACGATATCAAAGCACTTGAAAAAGAAATAGGTATTCCTTATAAAGAAGGTGAAGGCGTATTTGTAATTGGTGTTCCGGCAGGAGGCGCAGCAAATGCTGCTGGCTTGAAAAAAGGTGATATCATCACTAAAGTAAATGGCAATACTGTTACCAATGGACCAGAACTTCAAGAACAAGTTACCCGTTTCAAACCAGGAGATAAAGTAAACCTTACATATAAGAGAGCTGGTAAAGAAACTACCGTAAACCTTACTTTAAAAAATAAAGCTGGCAATACCGACATTGTAAAAAACAACAGCATCATGGATCAGATCGGTGGCGAGTTAGAAAATGTTGACAAAAAAGTAGCTGCGGCAAATGAATTAAGTGGAGGTGTAGTAGTAAAGAAAATCGGTAACGGTTATCTTAAAAACACAAAAATGCAGGAAGGATTTATTATTACTAGTGTGAATGGACAAGAAGTGAAAAATGTAGAAGAATTAAAAACTGTTCTTCTTGCATCTAAAGGCGGAACAGTTCGCCTTGAAGGGATCTACCCAGGCTATGAAGGATCGTACGCCTACCCGCTGAATCTTAAGGAAGAATAAGTACGATAAGGCGTAAGTGAAGAGATAAGAGTGAAGAGTGAAGAACGGACGGGGATTCCCGTAAATGAACAACCCAGGGCAAAGCCCTGGGTTGTTTTATTTATAACTCGATTAGACAATCACTCTTCACTCTTCACTCTTCACTCTTCACTGTCAATGCCTGAAATAAGTTGACCATTAAAAAGTAGAAAAATGGCAACAAGAACAGAATTTGAATTAAATCTTCAAGAGCGTAA
>CAIYAG010000025.1 GCA_903924075.1 uncultured Bacteroidota bacterium
CTTGATGCTGAGATACACGACAGACATGTGATCATTTTAGAAGACATCATTGATACTGGAAAAACAATGAATGAATTTCTTCCTCAGTTGCTCAATCAACAACCCGTTTCTTTGAAAGTTGCGATCTTATTGCACAAACCAGAAGCAACTGAATACAATGTTCCGATCGACTACTGTTGCTTTTCGATCCCCAATAAATTTGTGTTGGGATACGGATTAGACTATGATGGTTACGGGAGAAACATTAAGGAGATTTATCAGATCATTGAAGAGAAATAAAACCAAAATTCAAAATTCAAAAATCAAAATTCAAAAAATTAGCCGCTGAGAACTCAGCGGCTATTTTTGTTATTTAACTAAATGCTTCTCTTACCCGATCAAAAAAGCTCTTATCACTTTTTGTAGGATTGGGTTTGAAGTTTTCGCTTTGACTTAATTTTTCTAGTATCGCTTTTTCTTCGGAAGATACATGTTGTGGGGTCCACACATTTACGTGGATCAATTGATCTCCGCGGCTATAACCCTGTACTTCTGGAAAACCTTTCCCCTTTAATCGGAAGATCTTACCACTTTGTGTTCCCGGAGGAATTTTAATTTTCGCACGGCCATCAATGGTAGGCACTTCTACCTGTGTACCAAATGTTGCATCAGGGAAAGATATGTGCAGGTCGAAAGCAACATTCAATCCATCACGTTGCAGTTCTGCATGCGCCTCTTCTTCAATTTGAATGATCAGATCGCCATTGGCTCCACCACGTTCACCCGCATTGCCCTTTCCATTCATGCTCAGTTGCATGCCTTCATGCACACCTGCTGGAATATCAATACTAATGGTTTCTTCACCATATACCCTTCCTTCACCTTTACAGCTGGTACATTTTGCAGTTACCGTTGTACCTTCTCCATTACAGGAAGGGCAGGTTGTTACAGTTTGCATCTGACCAAGAAAAGTATTGGATACCCTTCTAACCTGTCCGCTACCATTACAGGTAGTACAGGTTTGAACACTTCCTTTATCCTTCGCTCCACTGCCTGCACAAGTAGTACAAGAAACGTGTTTTTTTACTTTCACATTTTTCGTAACACCCTTCGCCATTTCTTCGAAGTTGAGTTTTAATTTGATGCGCAGATTACTACCGCGCTGACCTCTTGCTCTACCTGCTCCACCTCGTGAACGCCCACCACCACCTCCAAAGAAGTTGCTGAACATATCATCGCCGAAAATGTCGCCGAACTGACTGAAGATATCATCCGTGTTCATTCCACCACCATATCCACCGCCGCCTGTACCCGGACCAAAAGCTGCATGACCATATCGATCATATTTCGCTTTTTTATCGGCATCACTTAATATTTCGTAAGCACTTGCAGCTTCCTTGAATTTTTCTTCCGCTTCTTTATCGCCAGGATTGCGATCTGGATGATACTGCATGGCCACTTTACGATAAGCTTTTTTGATCTCATCAGCGGACGCAGATTTGCTAACACCCAGTATTTCGTAAAAATCTCTCTTCATGTATTGTAAATATGCAATTAATTACCAACTACAACCTTGGCAAAACGAATTAATTTATCATTCAAGTAATAACCCTTCATTACTTCGTCCAAGATCTTCCCTTTTAGTTCAGGGGTTGGCGCTGGTATTTCTGTAATTGCTTCGTGTTTCTCTACATCAAATTCAGTATGTACACTCTCCATTGCCTTTACGCCTTTACTTTGGAGTGTTGAACGGATCTTATTAAAGACCAGTTGAATTCCTTCTTTTTGCACCGCAATATCTGCATTCGAGTTCAATTGTTTTTCTGCTCGATCACAATCATCTAATACATCCAATAATGAAACAATCACGTCTTTTCCGGCGGTTTGTATCAAATCAAGACGCTCTTTGGCTGTTCTCCTGCGGAAATTATCGAATTCTGCCATCAAACGCAAATACTTGTCTTTCTGCTCCTGTAATTCTAAGTTGAGTTTCTCTATTTCAGACTCTTCTCCAATAGGCTCGTTCAGTTTTGAAGTACCGGCTGCATTTTCGTCAGTATTAATGTCTATTTGCTCGTTTTCTGCGTTCTGCTGCATTTCTTTTTCTGCTTGTTTCATAAAAAAACCATTATTCTGTACATGGTCAAAAATTTTGCCAAGCAAAGGAAAGGGAAAAAATGACAGGGATTATCAGCATTAGCACGAAATGCTACACTATTTGCACTTAAAATGACAGAGCAATAAGCACTTCAATAGAATCCGCAATTTGGTCTAGGCATGCATTGACCTATATTTGCGGCATGACAAAAGTATTTCTCCGTAAAAAAATAGCACCTAGAATCGCAAATGGACACCCTTGGGTTTATGGGAACGAGGTAGAAAAGATCGATGGTGAAGTAATTGCAGGTGACATTGTAGATGTATATTATAGTGCTGAGAAATATGCTGGCCGAGGTTATATTAACCCTCAATCTCAGATCCTGGTTCGTTTACTTACCAGGAAACAGGAAACGATCGACGAGGCCTTTTTCTATCGTAAAATTGAGAAAGCCTGGCTGTATCGTCAGAAATTGGGATATACCGAAAACTGCCGTTTGGTTTTTGGTGAGGCTGATGAATTGCCCGCACTGATCATTGATAAGTTCAATGACTATTTTGTTATTCAAACACTTTCATTGGGGATCGACAAATGGAAAGATGCCATTGTAAATAGTTTGCAAAGCCTGTTTCATCCAAAAGGAATCTATGAGCGCAATGATGTGCCTGTACGCGGACTGGAAGGATTGCCTCAACAAAAAGGTTTTTTAACCGAACCTTTCGATACCAATATTCAGATCATAGAAAACGGTTTGAAGTTTTTAGTAGATATTGAAAACGGACAAAAAACAGGTTATTTTTTAGATCAACAAGACAACCGCAGAGCCATCCAACATATTGTAAAAGGCGCTGATGTTTTAGGAGCTTTTACTTATACTGGAACCTTTGAAATTCATGCAGCACATTATGGTGCAAAAAGTGTTTTAGGATTAGATATATCTGAACAAGCCGTTGCACAAGCCAATAAGAACGCGGCTTTGAACGGATTGGACTCAATTGTAAAGTTCGAAGCGATGAACGCTTTTGATGTATTAAAGCAGTGGGGCAAAGACGGAAAGAAATTTGATGTGGTAATGCTAGACCCACCTGCATTTACAAAGAGTAGAGAAAATATAGCAAAGGCTTTGACAGGATATAAAGAGATCAATTTAAGAGGTATGAAGCTCTTGAAAAACGGCGGGTTTCTGGTAACATCCAGCTGTACCAATTTGGTGAATCCTGAAATGTTTTTACAAAGTATCGACCAAGCTGCGAAGGATGCGAGAAAGCGTATCAGACAAGTTGTGTTTCAAGCACAATCGAGCGATCATCCAATCATTTGGGGAATGGAAAACACCAACTACCTGAAATTTCTGATAGTGGAAGTTTGCGATAGATAAGTATTATTTATTTACTTGGAACTTGCCAGATTCAACAATCTTACCACTTTGGTCAACCAATTGGTAGATATACAATCCGCGCATATAACTATCGTCTAGATTGATATTGATCTTGCTATCAATGATATGCAATTCGGTCATTTTTCTACCATAAAAAGCATAAATCTGAAGTGAATAACTGCGGTCAACCGATTTGTCAAATTCGAAAACAATATAGGAAGTAGCGGGGTTGGGATAGGCTTTGATGATCTTCGAATTAACCAACATATCACCTTCCCTTTCAGCAACAAAACTGCTGCCTAATGCTATAAAACCAAATAAAAGGATGGTGTATAAATACTTCATAAGCTAAATCCCTACTCAAAATAAGGTAATATACCCGACAATTTCAAGATAATTTCCTATTTATACTATAAAGAGCCGACCATTAACGGGTTTGTTGTATGGTCGGCTCTAAATATTTTATGCCTATAATGCAGCCAAACAGGCTTGGATTGCTGTAAAATTTGGAAGGTCGCCAGGAGTAGGGCAAACCTCTGCATAACGCACCACACCAGCTTTATCGATCACAAAAGCAGCTCTTTTGCTAACACCCTGCATTTCAAAAGCAGGAAAGGTTTCATACAAAACCCCAAAAGCCTTCGCAGCAGCTTTATTAAAATCGCTCAATAATGGGAAATTCAAATTCTGCTCCGCCTTAAACTTACCTAATACAAAAAGAGAATCAACAGAGACTCCTAGAACTGCTGCATTGGTATTATTATACAAACCGATATTGTCTCTGATATTACATAACTCAGCAGTACATACGCCGGTAAAAGCTAGAGGGAAGAAAAGAACCACAGTATTTTTATCAGCGCTACCAATGGCAACCTGATTTTTATCTGTGTCGAACAAAGAAATAGATGGGGCTTTATCGCCTACTTGAATACTCATTGATTAAATTTTTAGGGTTGCAAAATACGATTTCAAATGAATGCTTCTGCAGATCAGCAGCATAATTCCTAAAAACGAAAAACACTACAAATGGTTCAATAAATTCAAATTTGCATTTCAGGTACATATTCAGGAACAATTAATTTTCCGGCTGTTTTCTGTACGATCTCCTCAACCGTAACTCCAGGAGCTCTTTCAAGAAGTTTGAAGCATCCATTTTCAATTGCGAGTACTGCAATTTCTGTAACGATCTTTTTAACACATGCTACTCCTGTAAGAGGAAGGCTACACTGCGCTAGTAGTTTACTTTCTCCTTTAGGGTTGGTATGCATCATGGCAACGATAATGTTTTTTGCACTTGCCACCAGATCCATGGCACCACCCATACCCTTCACCATTTTTCCCGGGATTTTCCAGTTTGCTATATCGCCATTTTCGCTGACTTCCATTGCGCCTAATACGGTGAGGTCGATCTTTCCCGCCCTGATCATTCCAAAACTTTCAGCACTATCAAAAAGTGCTGCGCCTTTGATCAGCGTAACGGTTTCTTTTCCAGCATTGATCAGATCGGCATCCACTTCTGCTGCTGTAGGATAAGGGCCCATTCCCAAAATGCCATTCTCACTTTGAAAGATCACGCTCATATGATCAGGTACAAAATTGGCAACAAGCGTGGGGATTCCAATACCAAGATTTACATACATCCCATCTTTTAATTCCTGTGCAATGCGTTTGGCGATTCCGAATTTATCTAGTGACATGTTTCGAATTTTTTGTTGAATGCAGAAATGTTAGGAAGGAATGCGGAGCGTTTTTCTTTCAATCCTTTTCTCATAATTTTTGCCCTGAAAAATGCGATGTACATATATTCCAGCTACATCCACATCATCCGGATCAATTGTCCCAGGCTCAACTAATTCCTCTACTTCCGCAATAGTAATATTTCCTGCTTTGGCCATACTAGTTGAAAAGTTGCGGGTGGTTTTTCTAAAAACCAAATTTCCCAAATGATC
>CAIYAG010000026.1 GCA_903924075.1 uncultured Bacteroidota bacterium
ATGCTTTGATCATTTTTGAAGCGTCCATTTTCGTAGAATTTAATTGTTAGAGAATAATCTTATATGTAATCAAGCACAAGCTAAACATTTTTTTAAGATATAGGTCTAATCTAGGCCTAGAACTAATCCACATTGCTGCACAGCACAAAAAAAGGGCGAAAATTCAATTTTCGCCCTTTTTTCTATCTAAAGTCTGTTTAAAAATCTAGTTTTCGGTTATACGTCGATCTTCGCGTATTTAGCATGAGTTTCAATGAATTCGCGGCGTGGAGCCACTTCATCACCCATCAACATACTAAAGATCCGGTCAGCTTCGAAGGCACTATCAATTGTAACCTGCTTCAGTGTTCTGCGGGCAGGGTCCATAGTAGTTTCCCACAATTGTTCAGCGTTCATCTCACCCAAACCTTTGTATCGTTGTGTATTTACGGTATCATCCTTGCCTCCACCCAGCTTCGCGATCCACATTTTGCGCTGTTCTTCAGAATAAGCATATTCCTGATCCTTTCCTTTTTTCACTAAATATAAAGGTGGCTGAGCGATGTAAACATATCCCTGTTCCACCAACTCTTTCATATAACGGAAAATGAAAGTGAGGATCAATGTGGCAATGTGCGAACCATCCACATCGGCATCCGTCATGATGATCAATTTATGATAACGCAACTTCGCAATGTTCAATGCTTTTGGATCATCAGGTGTACCAACAGTAACACCTAATGCGGTATACATATTTCTGATCTCTTCGTTTTCGTAGATCTTGTGCTCCATCGCTTTCTCCACATTCAAGATCTTACCTCTTAATGGCAAGATGGCTTGATAGCTGCGGTCTCTACCTTGTTTAGCAGTACCACCAGCCGAGTCTCCTTCCACTAGGTATAACTCACATTTTTCAGGGTCACGTTCTGAACAGTCGGCCAGTTTACCAGGTAAACCACCACCGCTCAACACCGTTTTACGCTGCACCATATCGCGTGCTTTTTTAGCAGCAACACGGGCTTGCGCAGCCAGAATAATTTTTGAGATCACATTCTTCGCTTCGCGAGGGTTCTCCTCTAAAAACGCTTCTAATGCCCGTGCAACAGTGGTTTGAACGATACCGCTCACTTCACTATTACCCAATTTTGTTTTGGTCTGACCTTCAAACTGAGGCTCAGGAACTTTCACCGAAATGATCGCACTCAAACCTTCTCTAAAGTCGTCACCTTCAATGGTAACTTTTGCTTTTTCAAAAAGTCCTTGCTTATCACCATAGGTTTTAAACACACGAGTCAGTGCCTGACGGAAACCAGTTACGTGTGTACCACCTTCAATGGTATTAATATTATTGACGTAAGAGAAGATATGTTCTTTGAAATCGTCGTTATAAGTAAGCGCAACCTCTACAGCAACGTTAGATGCTTCATCGTGTCCGTCTACATATAACGGCGCAGGGATCAATGGTGTTCTATTACCATTTCTGTCAAGCATTTCAACAAACTCAACAATACCACCTTCACTATAAAAAACTTTTGAATAAGGAACACCAGCTTCATCCACCTCGCGCAGATCGGTAAGTGTAATACTGATGCGGCGATTCAAGAAAGATAATTCGCGTAAACGTCCTTCTAAAATATCGCGGTGATAAACAGATTCTTGAAAGATGGTTAGATCGGGCCAGAACTGAACAAATGTTCCTGTTTTATCGCTCACACCTGCTTCGCGAACTGCGTATTGAGGTACGCCAATTTTGTATTCTTGTTCAAAGATCTTTCCTTCACGATGCACGTTCACGATCAACTTACTGCTCAAGGCGTTTACGCAACTCACCCCCACACCGTGCAAACCACCAGAAACTTTGTAAGTATTCTTATCAAACTTTCCTCCAGCGTGCAGTACAGTCATTACCACTTCCAGTGCAGAACGTTTTTCTTTTGTGTGCATCGCAGTTGGGATACCACGGCCATCATCCTGAACGCTAATTGAATTATCTACGTGAATAGTAACGCCGATGTTTTTACAGAAGCCAGCCAATGCTTCATCGATACTATTATCAACAACCTCATATACTAAGTGATGCAATCCTTTTACACCGATATCGCCAATGTACATGGCGGGTCTTTTTCTCACTGCCTCCAATCCTTCCAAAACCTGTATACTGTCGGCGCCGTAACTCTTATTTTGTGCTTCGTTGCTGTCTAATTGTTCCTGGGTCATAAATGCTTATCAGTCCTGTGTTTAATGATTTTATCAGTAGCTGCCAAAGGTAGCGAAAATTAGGGGTTAAAGGGGCATAAAAAATGCCTATTTATCCACTTTTGAGGGGGCTAAATAGGCATAAAATTGTTAAAAGAATGAGGGGAGCTCTAAATAGGTAAAATCTGCCCTTATTGGTTGGTTACGATCTCTACTTTATAGGATCCGTTATTATTAAAATCGATGACCACTTCATCATCCCCGATCTTGAAAGATGCGGTAAATGGAAATTTGATATTTGAGAGCGTATACACGTTCTTTTTATCCATATTGGTCATTTCAGTACGTTGTTGAAAATTACCCTTCAATACTTCAATGCTAGAAAGCGATGGTTTGGGAACTGTGCCCTTTACGTCTTCGGTACCACTGCCCACAGCAGATAATTCAATGGTGATCTGGGTAGGAATTTGTTTGGAATCGGGCGATACATTCACCGTTTTTATCGCGAAACTTTTGCTTTTGATCACATATGGGAACTCGAATTCGCCAACATATTGGTCTTTATTGTAGAAACCTTTGATAATACTATCCGTTTTTCCGGTGGTTACATAATGCATCGCTCCCTCACCCTGGCGTTTGCCTGATTTAAAGTAACCAACAAAAAAGTTTCCGTTATTCCAGGTATATCTTCCTAAGCCATCTGGGTAACCGTTTTTGAAATTTCCTTCATAACTGTCTGTTCCTGAGCTCTTTCCACGCCCATTAGCCTTGTCTTTTTCGCATCCACCCTCATAAGTTCCGGCAATACTGGGCATTAAAACCTTACAATTTTGGGCCTTAATAGGGCCTGAAATCATCCATGTTAAACAAATTAATCCAATCAGCTGTTTCATATATATTAATTGTCATGGCAAGGTAGTTTTTAAGTCTTATACTGCCTGAAACTGATTGTTTAACAGTTGTTAATTAGAAAATTAGATGTTTATACATTAATTTTGTGGAGCATGGTACAAGTATTGGACATATTAAAATTGGCACATAAAGGCGGAATTGAGCCGAGCATGGATCTATTATATGAGAAAAGTTCTCAGATTCCAGGTTCGTTTCAATATCAGATCAATCGGTACTATGCCCAAAACTCATGGGTAGCAGAAGATACTGGCATGTTGGTGTACCATTATAATGCAAAACGTCCAGAAGAAAACTACATGGAATTGCGTTATTGCGTTACTGGTAACCGTTACTGCGAGGAAAGAACCTGTAGTCAGTGTAACCAATTACCTACCGCCAACTGCGTGGGTAAGCATCAAACAGTAGATGTTTTTAAATTTCATTTTAACGCCACTTTCTTGCACCAGTTTGTACATAATGTAAAACTGAGTAATCAGAAAGATGAAGTGCTGGCTTTCAAATATCCGAATGCATTTACCAAGGTATTTCCCGTATCGCTTCGTAAAAGAAATGTGCTCGACGAATTGTTGAATCATTCTTATTCCGGATCAATGGAAAACATTTTCGTGAACGCAAAAATTCATGAACTGTTGGTCTATAGTTTAGAATGTTTGGTGGATGAAAAAGAAGAAGGATTCACATGTAAATTCCTGGCCGACGAAAGTGGGCGTGAGCGCATCTATCAGGCAAGAGAAATATTATTACAACATATCGGTGATCCAATCACGATCAAGGAATTGAGTCGTAAAGTAGCCATGAACGAATGCTATGTTAAGAAAGGATTCAAAGAGATATTTGGCACCACTATTTTCGACTTCTATCAACAACAAAGAATGGAACACGCAAAATACCTTTTATATGAAAAGGGTTTGAGTGTAACGGATGTGTCTGCACTATTGGGCTATTCCTCTATTTCGCATTTCTCTGCGGCTTTCAAAAAACATACAGGCCTCAAGCCTTGTGAACTGTTGAAGTAACCCTATCTTTATTTTCCAAATTCAGATTATGAGAAAATTCTTATTAATAGCATCGCTATTTGCATTAGCATCATGTGCCAGCAACAAAGTGGATACCATTATCCACCATGCAGTCATTTATACCGTTGATTCTACTTATTCTACAGCAGAAGCGATGGCTATTAAAGATGGCAAAGTTGTTGCAACAGGTAAGAATGAAGAGATCCAAAAAAAATATACTGCAACAGAAAATATTGATGCTGGCGGAAAGGCTGTATACCCTGGTTTTATTGATGCGCACGCACATTTTGTAGGATATGGAAGATCACTTTTTCAAGTGGATCTTTATGGTACCACAACTTGGGAAGAAGCCGTAGAAAGAGTGAAGGCTTTTGCAGCAAAAAATCCATCCATTCCTTGGATCCAAGGCCGCGGATGGGATCAAAATAAATGGCCAGGAAAAACCTATCCAACCAATGCTTTATTGAATCAATTATTTCCGGATAAACCCGTTGTATTGCAAAGGGTAGACGGACATGCATCCATCGCCAATCAAAAAGCAATGGATCTTGCAGGCATTAAAGCTGGACAAACTATTGTTGGTGGATCCATCGAAACTAAAGAGGGTAAGTTAACCGGTGTGTTGATCGATAATGCAGATGATAAAGTGTATCAACAAATTCCAGCAGCTACCAAAGAAACCTATCAGCAATGGTTGCAAGCGGCTGAGAAAAATTGTTTCGAGCAAGGCCTTACTACTATCACAGATTGTGGCCTGAACTACGATGATGTAGATGCGATCGATACCTTACAACAAACAGGAAAATTGTCTATGCGTATCTTCGCGATGTTAAGTGATAATGATGCGAATCTTCAAAAATATTTGAAACGTGGCGCATATAAAACCGATAAACTTTTTGTGAACGGATTTAAAGTCTACGCCGATGGAGCCCTTGGTAGCAGAGGCGCTTGCTTAATTCAGGCATATACCGATAAGCCAGGTTGGAATGGATTTTTATTGCGCAATAAATCGCACTACGATTCTTTGGCACAGGTGTTAGCAGCTACTAATTTTCAAATGTGTACACACGCCATTGGTGATAGTGCCAATAGAGAGATCTTGCATGTATACAACAAATATTTAAAGGGTAAGAACGATCGTCGTTGGAGAATTGAACACGCGCAAATTGTGAATGTGAATGACTTTAATTTATTCGGATCAGCTAGTATTGTTCCTTCTGTACAACCTACACATGCTACTAGCGATATGTATTGGGCTGCTGAGAGATTAGGCACTGAACGATTAAAAGGTGGCTATGCCTACAAACAATTACTGCAACAGAATGGCTGGATCGCATTAGGCACAGATTTTCCTGTAGAGGATATCTCTCCGTTCAAAACTTTTTTAGCTGCAGTAGTTCGTAAAGATGCCAAAGGATTTCCTGATGCGGGTTTTCAAATGGAAAACGCATTAACCAGAGAAGAAACCATTCGCGGTATGACCATCTGGGCTGCCAAAGCAAGTTTTCTTGAAAAAGAAATTGGAAGTTTGGAAGCAGGTAAGAAAGCCGATTTTATCTTGCTCGATAAGGACCTGATGAAAGTGGCCGACACTGAGATATTACAAACAAAAGTTATAGCAACCTATTTGGGCGGTAAAAAAGTGCATTAAGAATGCCTGATTGAATTGGCTGCATTGCTTATCTTTAAAACGATAAAACAATTTGCATGCTCCACCCGAAATTACCGAAAACATTCTGGGCCATTTTTGTATTGGCTTCCTTGGTATTTCTTGCGGCATGTATGTTCAACAATAAAAAAGTTGATTACAATACTGAAGTCAAACCCATTTTTAATAAAAATTGTATCTCTTGCCATGGTGGCGTAAAAAGACAAGGTGGTTTTAGTTTGCTGTTTAAAACTGATGCACTTGCAAAAAATAAATCTGGCAAGCCCGCGATCATTCCTGGCGATCCTGAGAATAGTGAATTGATCAAAAGACTTACACTCAAAGATCCAGAAGAACGCATGCCCTATAAGCATCCACCGCTCTCCGAAAAAGAAATTGCAACACTCAAAACATGGATCAAAGAAGGCGCAGTATGGGGCGATCATTGGGCCTATATTGCTGTAAAAGAAGTTCCCGTGCCATCCAATGGCCGTGGACCTTTCGGCTTATTTGGCACCGCCTCCTGGATCAATAATGATGTGGATCAATTCATCTATCAGAAAATAAAAAAAGAAGGGATGTCGCCTTCTGATGAAGCAGATAAAGCAACACTTTTAAGAAGAGCTAGTCTGGATCTTATTGGCATGCCTGCGTCAGAACAAATCAATGATTGGTATTTACATAACAAGGATAAAAACGCCTACGAAAAATTAGTAGATACTTTATTGGCTTCACCACACTTTGGAGAAAAATGGGCAGCGATGTGGATGGATCTGGCTCGTTATTCCGATACCAAGGGTTATGAGCGAGACGACTCACGTAATATCTGGCGTTACCGCGATTGGTTGATCAATGCGTTCAATCATAATAAGCCCTATAATGAATTTTTGACCGAGCAAATTGCTGGTGATCTATTGCCGAATCCAACAGACGCACAATATATTGCCACTGCATTTCATCGCAATACCATGACCAACGATGAGGGTGGAACAGACAATGAAGAGTTCAGAACTGCAGCAGTATTGGATCGCGTAAATGCAACCTGGGAAGGATTGATGGGTACTAGTTTTGCTTGTGTGCAATGTCATAGTCATCCTTACGATCCGTTTCGGAATGAAGAGTACTATCAATTCATGGCCTTTTTCAATAACACAAGAGATGAAGATACTTATGATGATTATCCATTGATCCGTGAGTTTCATGAAACAGATAGCACAAAATTCATGGCACTTAAAAATTGGATCAAACAAAATGACCCTGTTCGTGAAAAAGAAATCGTACAGTTTGTAAAATTGCAACAGCCTGCCATTAATTCAATTGCTGCTGATGAATTAAAGAACGCTGCCTTGATGGATACAAAATGGCTGGTGCTCAGAAATAAAGCAGTGGCACGTTTTAAAGAAATAGATCTTACCAATAAAACGCAACTCATTTACCGTTACGAAGCTTATCGCCCCGGTGGTGAATTGCAAATTCATTTGAATCAACCAGATGGCCCCCTACTTACTAAGACCAATGTAAAAGAAACAAGAGGAAGATGGGCGGAAGCCAAATTGAATTTTGCACCCATTGCTGGTAAACACAATTTGTATGTTACTTATAGTAGCACACAATTAAAATTGCCAGAAGAAACAGGTATGCAATTCGATTGGTTCTTTTTTACCAATCCTTTTCCAAGCAAACCCTATACAGGTGCTGATACTTCTTATAAGTTTTTTGATGAATTATTAGAGCCTAGCAATGTTACCACCACACCAGTAATGATGGACAACCCAACAGAACTATTTCGCCCAACCCATATTTTTGAAAGAGGCAATTGGTTGGTAAAAGGAAAACAGGTAGAACCCAATGTACCTGCATCTTTGGGAGGTTTGCCAGCGAACGCACCAAAAAATCGATTGGGTATGGCGATCTGGTTAACCGACAAAAAAAATCCACTCGTTTCACGCACCATTGTGAATAGAATTTGGGAGCAATTTTTTGGAATTGGCATCGCAGAGACTTTGGAAGACATGGGCACGCAAGGTATTGCACCAACGCATCGCGAGTTACTCGACTATCTGGCATGGAAATTAATGTACGTATACAATTGGGATCTGAAAAAATTGATGAAAGAGATTGCGATGAGTGCTACCTATCGGCAAGACTCAAAACTCAATAAAGAAGCATTAGAAAAAGATCCTTACAATAAATTATATGCACGTGGCCCACGTGTAAGATTATCTGCCGAAGAGATCAGAGATCAAGCCCTCATGGTGAGTGGGTTGATGAGCGAGAAAATGTTTGGCGCGGGTGTCATGCCTTTTCAACCTGAAGGCATTTGGAATTCACCATGGAATGGTTCTTATTGGAAAACAAGTGATGAAGGTGACCAATATCGAAGATCATTGTACACCTATTGGAAACGTTCAGCACCATATCCTTCCATGTTAAGTTTTGATGCCACAAGTAGAGAAGTTTGTACTGCGCGAAGGATCAGAACCAACACGCCTCTTCAGGCACTCACTACCCTCAACGATTCGGTGTATGTAGAAGTTGCACAGCATTTTGCAGTACGCATTCAAGCAACTGGCATCAAAGAAAGATCTGCGCAAATCAGCAAGGGTTATGAATGGGCCATGCACAAAGAAATAACTACTGAGAAGAGAAAGGCATTTGAAAAATTATATGATCAGGCGTATCAGCAATTTAAAACAGATAAGAAAAAAATTGCAGAAACAACTGGGTCAGATAAACAAACAGCAGAGAACGCAGCATTGGTTATTGTGGCAGAAGCCATGTTGAACACGGATGAATTTATTACTAAAAATTAGTGCATGAGTAGAGATCATCAACGCATCATACAAGAAGCCAATGCACTATACATGCAACAGCAAACGCGTAGGCATTTCTTTAAAGATTGCGTTACAGGTATGGGTGCAATGGCATTTGGTTCAGTTTTAGGCGGCTGTGATTGGCTGGCATCGAAAGATGCAAATTCGATTCATTCAAATCCACTGATGGCACATGCACCTCATTTTGCAGGCAAAGCAAAATCAGTGATTTATTTACATATGGCTGGGGCTCCTTCACAATTAGAGTTGTTCGATTTTAAACCTGATTTGATGAAGCTAGACGGACAGGATTGTCCACAGTCTCTTTTGGAAGGAAAAAAATTTGCATTCATTCGTGGGGTTCCTAAAATGATGGGACCTCAAGCTACATTCAAACAATATGGCGAATCGCGCGCTTGGATCTCTGATCATTTGCCGCATCTATCAACCGTTGCCGATGAGATCAGTTTTTTAAAAGCTGTGCAAACAGATCAGTTCAATCATGGACCCGCACAACTTTTAATGCATACAGGTACTCCAAGATTGGGTAGACCATCTATTGGTTCTTGGGTAACTTATGGATTGGGTTCTGAAAACAATAATCTTCCTGGTTTTGTAGTATTAACATCGGGCGGAAAAAATCCGGATGCAGGTAAGAGTGTTTGGGGGAATGGATTTTTGCCATCTGTATATCAAGGTGTGCAATGCAGAACAGAAGGCGATCCCGTTTTATTTTTAAAGGATCCTGCAGGCATGGATCGCGATCTGCGCAAAGCTTCGATCGATGCCATTAATGAAGCCAATAAATTAACCTACGAAGAATACCAGGATCCTGAAACCGTTTCTCGGATCGCACAATACGAAATGGCTTATCGCATGCAGATCGAAGTTCCCGAGACCATGAACATCAATAACGAGCCCGCATACATTCACGAAATGTATGGCACAAAACCTGGTCAGGCATGTTTTGCAAACAATGTTTTGTTAGCAAGAAAATTGGTAGAGAAGGGTGTACGTTTTGTACAACTATTTGATTGGGGTTGGGATAGTCATGGCACGGAAGAAAATTTAGCGATCGATTTTGGATTTGTTAATAAATGTAGGGCAACCGATAAACCTATTACCGCATTATTATTGGATCTAAAACAAAGAGGGTTGCTCGATGAAACACTGGTTGTTTGGGGCGGTGAGTTTGGAAGAACGCCGATGTTAGAAAACCGTGATGGAAAAAAGAATCCGTTCAAGGGAAGAGACCATCATACCGAAGCATTTACCATGTGGATGGCGGGTGGTGGAATTAAAAAGGGGTTCAGTTTCGGAGAAACCGATGAAATAGGATACAGTGCCATTAGTGGCAAAGTAACACCGCACGATATTCAAGCAACCATCTTGAATCAATTAGGATTTGATCACGAAAAATTGGTGTTTCCATTTCAAGGAAGATCCTTCCGATTAACTGATGTGCATGGTAAAGTGATCAATGAAATTGTTGCATAAAAAATAAAGATATGAGCCTCAACCGAAGAAAATTTTTATCAATAGCAGGTACCGCAGCCGCAATGGTTGCAAGTCCCTGGGAGTCTTTGATAGCAAGCAGTCCGGCTTTTAAAGTGCCTGCAGATTTCAGTGTCAAGATCATGGGAACGAACTGGGGTTTTGATGGCTCTGTAGAAGCATTTTGTGCAAAGGCAAAAGCTGCAGGTTATGATGGTATTGAAATGTGGTGGCCGGGAGATGCGAAAAGTCAGACTGATTTATTTGATGCATTAAAAAAGCACCAACTAGAAGTAGGTTTTTTATGTGGTGTTGGAGAATCTAATCCTGACCAACATCTGGAAGCATTTACAAAAATGATCAGCGAATGTGCACATCAAACCAATCAAAAACCGTTGTATATCAATTGTCATTCTGGTAAAGATTATTTTCCAGAAGAGATCAATAATCAAATCATTCAATATACTATTCACCTTGCTAAATCAACCGGATTAACCATCTGTCACGAATCGCATCGCTCGCGCATTTTATTTGCTGCGCATGTAGCTAAAAAATATATTCAGCGATTCACTGATCTGCGCATGACGCTCGATATTTCGCATTGGTGCAATGTCCACGAATCCTTATTGCACGATCAGGAAGACACTGTGCAATTGGCGTTAACCAGGGTAGATCATATTCATGCAAGAGTAGGGCATCCAGAAGGACCTCAAGTAAACGATCCACGCGCACCAGAGTGGGAAAGTACGGTTAAAAGACATGTAGAGTGGTGGGATAAAGTAGTAGAACTTAAAATAAAATCAGGAGCGAAACATTTAACGATATTAACAGAGTTTGGTCCGCCCGACTACATGCCCACACTACCTTATACCAGACAGCCACTAGCAGATCAGTGGGCCATTAACGTACACATGATGCAATTATTAAGAAAAAGATACCAAGCATAATATAGAACGGAATTTTTATGATCATCACAGTTATTTCACATTTTCATCCGGTCTTGGTGCACTTGCCCATAGGGATCTTATTGTTGGCTATATTATTTCATGGCTTAAGTAGCAAAGAAAAATATGCAACATTAGCTCCCGCCATTCCCATCGCTTATTTAGTAGGATCCCTCACCGCGATTCTATCTTGTATCACTGGATATTTATTATCAGGCACGGGTGAGTATGATGAAACCACATTGAATTTGCATCGATGGATGGGCATACTCGTTGCATTTTGTTCAGCAGCAGGATATTTATTTGCTCGAAACAAGAATGGGTTGCAATTAAAATATGTTTCAATTGTTTTATTGGTCTTGCTAACAGTAACGGGTCATTTAGGAGGTACGCTAACACATGGTGAAGGCTATTTATGGAAAACTGTTTCGGCTGATACAAAAGATTCAACAGTAGCAATCAAACCGATTGCTAATGCACAGGAGGCGGTGGTTTATAAAGAAATCATTCAACCGATGCTTCAAACAAAGTGTTATAACTGTCATGCTGCAACAAAACAAAAAGGCGGACTAAGATTAGACACACAAGACTGGATCTTAAAGGGCGGTAAAAATGGAAAGGTTTTAGTTGCTGGAAATATTGATAGCAGTGAGGTGTACAAACGGATCATTTTAGATCCGGTAGAAGAAAAGCATATGCCCCCGAAAGGCAAGCCACAGCTCACTGAGCAAGAACGCCTATTGATGCAATGGTGGATTGCAACCGGTACTGACTTTACCAAAAAATCAAAAGACCTCCAACAAACCCCTGCCATAAAATCTGCATTAAGTTCATTAGAAAAACTGGCAACTGTTGCAACAAAAAGAACTGATGTTCCCGAAACAACGGTTTCAAAAGCAAATGAATCAACACTAGATGCACTGCGTAAATATTCTGTAACTATTTTAAATATATCTGATAATAGTAATTGGCTCAGTGCCAATTTTGTGAACTGTAAAAAATGGAATAGCGATATTGAAAAGCAAATCAGTGGATTAAAAGATCAATTGATCTGGCTAAAAATTCCTAATGCACAATTGGAAACCAGCAGTTGGAAAACAATTGCCGGATTAACAAATTTGAGAAGGCTTAGTGCCGAACATTCAAATATCACTGATCAGGATTTGAAACAGTTGAATGGGCTTAGTCAATTGCAATATATTAATCTAGTTGACACCAAGATCACTGCGATGGGTTTACAACAATTAAAAGGAAATAACAATCTAACTAATATCTATATTGGCCGAACAGGCATTCATACCCAAGACTATACAATGCTTAAAACGGCTTTCCCCAAAGCTGTTATTGATACAGGATCTTATGCTGTGCCGTTTTTAGCAACAGACACGCAACAATTACACCCGAAGGCGAAGTAGCTACATCTTAGAACTACTTACTTCGCTTGGATGTTTTTAGTGAAGAGATAAGAGTGAAGAGTGAAGAACGGAAATGCATTGTTTACGCGATCAAAACTAAGCAAAGCTTAGTTTTAAGTAACAGACAGACTTTATCCAAAAAATTAACCCCATGGCATGCCATGGGGTTAAAAAAATATTATCGAAAAACGATTGAAAGTCCGTTCTTCACTCTTCACTCTTATCTCTTCACTTGATTTCACCCACCATCTGCGCTGGAATCACCCACTCGTCAAACTGCTCAGGCGTAACATATCCCAATTTCACCGCCATCTCTTTCAATGTGGTTCCTTCTTTGTGTGCTGTTTGCGCAATTTCTGCTGCTTTGTAGTAGCCGATCTTGGTATTTAATGCAGTAACCAACATCAAACTATTATCAACGTGCTTTTTGATATTTGCTTCGATAGGAGCAAGGCCTACTGCGCATTTATCGTTGAAGCTTACGCAACCATCACCAATTAATCTCGCACTGTGTAAGAAGTTGTAGATCATCACTGGTTTGAAAACGTTTAATTCAAAATGACCAGTTGCGCCACCAATATTGATGGCAACATCGTTACCCATTACCTGTGCTGCAATCATGGTTAATGCTTCGCACTGTGTTGGGTTTACTTTGCCGGGCATAATAGAAGAACCAGGTTCGTTATCTGGAATATGTAATTCGCCGATACCGCTTCTTGGTCCGGATGAAAGCATACGAATATCATTTGCAATTTTCATCAAGCTTACTGCCACAGTTTTTAATGCACCATGTGCTTCCACAATGGCATCGTGTGCTGCCAATGCTTCGAATTTATTTTCTGCAGTTACAAAAGGTAACCCAGTAAGGGTAGCAATATGTTTTGCCACATTTACATCATATCCCTTTGGGGTATTGATACCAGTGCCAACTGCGGTACCGCCCAATGCTAATTCGCTTAAGTGTGCTAAAGTATTATTGATCGCTTTTAAGCCATGCGTTAACTGAGAAACATAACCACTAATTTCTTGTCCCAGTGTTAATGGAGTTGCATCCATGAAATGCGTACGACCAATCTTTACAATGTGCATGAATTCCTTGCTCTTCAAAGCCAGTGTATCTCTGAGTTTGGTGATGCCAGGAATGGTTGTTTCCAGTAAAATTTTATATGCCGCAATGTGCATTGCTGTAGGGAAAGTATCATTTGATGACTGTGATTTGTTCACGTCATCGTTGGGGTGCAAAAATTTATCATGGTCTAATAATGAACCGCCTTTAATTACGTGACCACGATAAGCAACCACTTCATTCACATTCATATTACTTTGAGTGCCCGAACCAGTTTGCCATACAACCAATGGGAACTGACCATTTAATTTTCCTTCCAATATTTCATCACAAACCTGAGCAATCAATTTTGCTTTTTCTTCAGAAAGAACACCTGCATCAAAATTGGTTAGTGCAGCAGCCTTTTTTAAGTAAGCAAATGCGGCAATAATTTCTTTCGGCATTTTGTTGATGTCTTGTGCAATTTGAAAGTTTTCGATGCTACGTTGAGTCTGTGCTCCCCAATAAACATCAACAGGTACTTTAACCTCTCCCATGGTGTCTTTCTCAATACGGAATTCCATAACTAGTATTTATAAATGGTGAATGATTTTTTGCCCCGCAAAGGTAGTATATGTAGTGGATTGGCATTGGATAAAATATTCCCATTCGTCACTTTTACTGCCCAACCCATGTGTATTTTTTAATATCTTTCCAAGACTAAAACTATATTATGAAATTGATGAAATTATGGCTGGTAATTCTGATGGCAGTTAGCATTCAGGCATTATCGGCACAAGGCAAATTTGAATGGAAAGAAGCAACTTCAGGGGGGTATACGTACAAATACGTTAGCAACGATCCTATGAAAGCCCGTTTTTATACCCT
This sequence comes from uncultured Bacteroidota bacterium, assembly GCA_903924075.1. Lineage (GTDB taxonomy): Bacteria > Bacteroidota > Bacteroidia > Chitinophagales > Chitinophagaceae > Sediminibacterium. The sequence continues at coordinate 14,351 of CAIYAG010000026.1, forward strand.
TAAAAACGGACTAACCGTAGTGCTTTCAGTTAATAAAAAAGAGCCTAGGATCTCTGTAAAGATCCCAGTTAGAGCTGGTTCAAATACAGATCCGAAAGATCATACAGGTTTAGCACACTATTTAGAGCATTTGTTATTCAAAGGAACAGACAAGTATGGCACATTAGATTGGGCTAAAGAAAAGCCACTGTTAGATCAAATTGATGCTTTATATGAGCAGTACAATCATACTACCGATTCTGCTAAACGAAAAGAAATTTATAGACAAATTGATAAGACATCTGGCGAAGCGTCTAAGTTTGCGATCGCTAATGAATACGACAAGCTAATGGCTGCCATGGGTGCTCAAGGAACCAATGCGCATACATGGGTGGAGGAAACTGTTTATGAAGAAGATATTCCATCCAATGCACTGAACAAATTTTTGACTGTTCAGGCTGAACGTTTCAGAAATCCAATTCTAAGAATTTTTCACACAGAGTTAGAAGCTGTGTATGAAGAAAAAAATCGTTCATTAGATAATGATGGTAGTAAGAGCAATGAAGCTTTGTATGCTGCTTTGTTTCCAACTCATAATTACGGACAACAAACAACCATTGGAACCATTGAGCATTTAAAGAATCCTTCTTTGAATGCAATTCGCGATTACTATTACAAATATTATGTGCCGAATAATATGGCAATAATCATGGCTGGAGATTTAGATCCCGATGCCACCATAAAAATGCTGGATGAAAAATTCAGCTACATGAAACCTAAAACCGTAGATGAATACAAACCAGCACCAGAGAAACCTTTGGCAGGCCCGATCGTAAAAGAGGTATTCGGACCATCTGCAGAAACAATGCGTATTGGTTATCGAACAGCAGGAGCAGATACCAGAGATGAAATGATGGCAGACTTATTATCATCTGTTTTATCAAATGGAAAAGCAGGTTTGTTTGATTTGAATTTGAACAAGCAACAAAAAGTTTTAGGTGCAAACGCTGGTGTTCGCCCG
>CAIYAG010000027.1 GCA_903924075.1 uncultured Bacteroidota bacterium
AGCTGCTAAAGCACCAAGTGTCATGATATTTAAAGTCTGCCCGATTGCGTATAAACAGATGATCGATAAACATAAAATAACCGGGATGGTAATTAGGATAACAGTACTTGCTTTTAAAGAGCGAAGAAAAATGATCGCAACAAGAATGGCTAGTGCTAATCCTACAAATAAACTATCCGTTACACTCTTAATACTTTCTTTTACAAAATCTGCCTGTACATAAAATGGTTGAATGCTTACGTCTTTAGGAATGATCTTTTTGAGGTCTTTTAGTTTTTGATCCATCTTCTCGCTCAATGCAATGAGGTTGGCATTGGGCTGTTTGATCACTGCTAATAGGATCCCTTCTTGTCCGTTTGCGTTTACCTTAATATATTCTTTTGCTTCTTGAATTTGTACATCAGCAATATCTTTTAGTAAGATGATACGCTTGCCGTTATTGCTCAGAACAATATTGCTCAGTTGCTCTTTTGAACTTACGGCTGCATCAGTTACCGTTAAGTATAACAAACGATAGTCTGATAAATAGCCATTTGATTTAATGAAATTGGTTTGTGCTAAAGCGGTATTCACCATGTCTGGCGTAACACCTAGCGTACTCATTTTTTGAACGTTCAACACCATCCAGTATTCCTTCTGCTTTCCACCAATGATGCGGATCTCTGAAACGCCTTCCACCTGTGAGAGAAAGGGTTTGATGGTGTACATAGCCAATAGTTTCATCTCTATCGGCGAACGGGTCTTGCTTTCTAAAGAGAATCCGGTGATCGGAAGAATGGAGGGGTTCATTCTTTCTACCGTGATCTGAATATCGGGAGGAAGTGTGTTTTTTATTTCATTGATCTTAGATTCGATCCTTTGTTTGCTCACATCAATATTTGCATTCCAATCCATAAATGCAGAGATCTCGCAGGTACCCCTACTGGTGGTACTTCTGATCCTTTGCAGATCGGGAACTTGTTTGATGGCATTTTCCAGTTGACGCGTTACTGTGATCATCATTTTCTTTACTGGCTGCTGACCAGCATCGGCAATGATCTTGATTTTTGGAAATGTGATCTCAGGAAATAATGCTGATTGCATTTTGCTATAGGCAAAAAAACCACCCAGTATAATCATCACAACAAGAACTGTGACCGGATTTTTATAAGCGTTGAAAAAATTTCTCATGGGGATCATTTTTGTATGATGTTCACTTTTGCCGTATCAGGTAAACCATAGTTTCCGGTCAATAAAATTTTATCTGTAGGCTTTAAAGCTGGTGAAATGATCTCAACACTGGTAGCATTTTCTAATCCTTTCTTGATGGGTACTTTTACTGCAGTTACACTATCTATGAGTTGCATGATCCAAAATTCTGATTGTGTTTCATCGCTTAATACGGCAGATTTTAAAAGAGAAACCGTATTAGACTTTGCATTTTTTACCAGACTAACTTTAGCAATCAGATTTTCGGGGATCTGTTTAGAACTATTTACTTTGATCACAAAACTTTGTGTTTGAGAAACTGCATCAACTGTTGGCATGGCGTTGCTAACAGTGCCATCAAGGGTTGTTGCATCAGGTAATTTCAATTGAACACTTTGACCGATGGAGAGATAGGGTTTCAATTCGTAAGGAAGATCGAGCAAGAAAACAAAACTCTTGGTATCTGTGATCACTGCCATTTGTTCTCCGTCTTGCACATAATCACCCGCACGATAATTGATCTGTGAGATATAGCCACTACCTGGCGCTTTGATTGAAATGACACCTGAAAAATGTAAGGAGGTATCGAGTTTGCTAATGGTATTTCCCAAACTTTGAGACTCTTTTGTTTTCATTAAAAACAACAGATCGCCTTTGTTTACATATTTCCCCAATGCGGCATTTACTTCTTGTAAATAGCCTGTTGATGTAGATTTCACATAGCTCTTTAAGAGAAATGCAGAAACTGCATTCAATTCAACAGCCTCACTCAAATTCCCATTAACGGGAGATGTTATGGTAACAGGTGTGCTAATGGTTTCCGCTTTTTCTTCTGTCTTTTCTTCCTGCTTTTCTGGAGCTGGTTTACATGCCCCCAAAAAGCAGAGGCAGAGTATGATTGAAAAGCGGTTGCTAGATAATTGCATAATATTTTATTTTCTGTTCCAGTAATTGATCTGGTTAATGATTTGTAATTGATTGATGGTATTCAGTGTAATGATATTTTTTGCATTCAGATAATTACCAATTGCAAGAATATAATCGGCCATATGTGCATCACCCGATTCTAATAATTTTTGATTTGCTTCGATTAAAGTTTCAGCATATTTAATTTGACTGTTAGATTGCTGTACGAGTTGTTCTGCAGCGTGTAACTGCTGAAACAGTTGGGCGATCTGCTGACTATACTGTGTTTTAAAATAATCACGATATTGTTGCCTGCTTTGTTCTGCAATATCTATTTTATCGTGCTGCATTTTTTTCTGTTTACCATCATAGATAGGCACAACAATGTTAACGCCAACACTAACACCAAAGTTTTTATAGGCTTCACCAGAGAACGAGGTTAAGTATCCGCCATCTCCGTACAAATTCACCTTGGGTTTGTACTTATAATCGATCAGTGCATCACTATTGCGCAGCCTTAAACTATCGTTCAAAAACTGCTGATAAAAAACCGAGTTTTCTGCATCGGGTAAGATCGATAAAGCAATCTCTGGTTTCTTTAAAGGAATGGCTACTGTATCATTAATCCCACATAGATAATTGAGGGTTGAAAAATCGTTTTGGAAATTATTTCTTAACTGACTAATGAGTATTTCCTGCTGCTGCATGGTCACTAAAAAGCTGAGGTAATCTGTTTGTCGGTAGATCCCCTTCTCCGTTAAACTCTTTAAGATATTTTGCTCTTTCTTGAAAAGTTGCAATACATCTTTATTGAAATTATACTGCTGAAAATTTCCATAGGCAGAAATGTATTGAGCAATAATGGTTTTACGCAGATCCTGTTCTGATATCTTTCCAGTGGTTTTTAAAGATTCATTCAGCAACTGAATTGCTTCGTGTTGGTTCTTCAAATTTTCTTTGCTCACCAGTTGTTTGGAAACAGTCACTAACTGACTAAAATTGGAACCATTCGTAATTGCTCCATCATATCCCCAGCCGCCAATGGTAGGCGCGTAGCTATTTGAACTAACAGCGTTCACCTGGGGTAGGTAGCCGGCAAGGATCCGCATACTGTCGATCAGATTTGCTCTTTGTTGGTTTTTGAGATCTTTTAATAAGGGGCTGTTCTCTATACCCGCTTGAATATAATAATCGAGCGAGCGTTCTTGCGAAAAAGCAGCAAGTTGAAATAGAAGAATAAAACCAAATAAAATCGTTTTTTTCATCCAGTAAATTTTATGCTTGAAAATCTATGATAAAATAATGTGTTTCGTTTTCGAATCGATAAGCAATAGAAAAGCCAGCCGCAATACAAATTTCTTTAATGATCGATAAGCCCAAGCCCGTACCTGATTCTGATGCTTTATAAAATCTGGTAAAGACCTTTTCGGTATCTAAACTGCCTGCAATGGCTGTATTACTAATGGTAAGTGTTTGAGGGTTTAATACTATTGAAATGGTACCACCCAGTGCCGTATATCTAATGGCGTTATTAAGCAGATTACTGATCAATATTTCTGATAAATGTTGGTGTAATTGCATTTCAAAATCGGTGGCATTGACTTGCAAATCAATTTTTTTTGATTCGAATAGTTCTTTACGTTCTTCAATTTTTTGTTCGAGGATCGATTTTAAATGAATGGATTCTTTTAAAACAAACTGTTTGTTTTCGAGTTTGGTGAGTAGTAAAAGCGATTGGTGTAGTTTAGAAAGCTTGAGGCAAGCATCTTCGATGGATAGTAATTGTTGCATCATGATTTCTTTGCCTTCAGCTAGTTGGTAAAGCGATTCAACCTTTGAACGAATGATTGCCAATGGGGTTTGCATTTCATGGGATGCATTTTCGGTAAATGAACGGAGCGCATAAAAGTCTTTATGAATTTGCTCGGTCATGCTATTCAAACTTTCGTTCAACAAATTGATCTCATCAATGGGTTCTTTGCTAAGCGATAAAGCCTGTTTGTTTGCTGCATAGTCTTTTATATTGTGAATGGTATTATAAAAAGGTTTCCAGATCGCATTGATGAGCCTTCGGTTGATCAGGTAGTTGAATAGAAGGATCATCGCAACCATACTAATGGTTACCAGTATGATGAGTTTGAGCAGTTCTTCCGTTTCTGTTTCTGATTTATTTACTGCAACTAAATAATATTGCTGATTCACTGATACGGTAAAAGATAGCTGACGAATATATTCTTGTTCCGCTTCTGCCTTATTATAAACTGGAATTGTTTTGAGTATTGGTTTTTCGATTGGAAGATCTGTTTTATTGATCTGGATCCATTGCTCTTTGGTGTTTTGAATTTCTGGTAATTGCTGATGCTCCTGGATATATTCTGTGATCTCCTGTTTTTCAGATCTTAGTGATGCGTCCAATTGGCGGATCAATACGTAGTCTAATACAAAATAGAAAGCCACACTACCTGCCAGGAAAATACAAATGGTAGCAGTGATATTGATGCGATTATATTTCGTAAATAGTTTCATGTGATTTGCATTTTATACCCTTCGCCATAAATTGAGCGAATGCAGTCTTCTGTTCCAGCTGCCACTAATTTTTTTCTCAGGTTTTTAATATGCGCATAAATGAAGTCGTAATTATCAGGAAAATCCATATCGTCGCCCCACAAGTGTTGTGCAATGGCATTTTTTGATAAGACCCTATTTTTATTAATGGCTAAGTAGAGTAATAACTGATATTCTTTTTGAGTCAGGTCCAACTCTTTATTTTCGACAGTTACACGTTTGCCTTGTATATCGATGATGATATTACCCAAGGTCATATGTGATTTTCCTTGAAAACTTTTTCTTCTGATGATCGCTGCAATGCGAACGGCCAATTCAGACAGATGAAAAGGTTTGGCCAGATAATCATCTGCACCCATTTCAATACCACGGATCTTATCATCTAATGCACCTTTCGCAGATATGATGATGACGCCGTCTGATTTATTATTTTCTTTGAGACTTTTGAGTAAGTTAAGTCCTGAACCATCTGGAAGCATGATATCTAAAATGATGCAATCATATTCGTACAACTCAATTTTCTCCAAAGCATCTTGGAAATTTGAAGCAGACTCACAGAGATAGGAGCTTGCAGTCAAAAAATCAACCATGCTTTGCCTGAGCGAAAATTCGTCTTCGATGATGAGCAGTTTCAATCCTCTCTTTTTTACAAAATACCACATAAAATCTGTAGTAATTCTGAAAATGGGGATTCCTTAATCAAGTAATTAGTTTTGTTCTTAAGAAAGCCTACTAAGCCCCATAAATTCTGTAACTTTTCGCTGGAAAAATTCTGGTTATGTTGATGAATCAAAAGCGTAAGGCTTATCGCCTTTTATTGGGATTTCTGATTATTTTTTTTGCTTCTGTTGTGAATGGTCAGGCAAACAAAAAGAAAGTTGTGTTTGTAATTGCTGATGGCATTCCAGCAGATATCATTGAAAGGGTGGCCAAGCCCAATTTAGATGTTGTGATACAAACAGGTGCTTACAAAAGAGCATTTGTTGGAGGTATTAAAGGAACTTATAACCAAACCCCCACCATTTCGGCTCCAGGTTATAACAATTTACTGACGGGCACTTGGGCAAATAAGCATAACGTCATCAACAATGATATTAAAGCACCTAATTATAATTATTGGACCATCTTTCGATTTGCCAAAAACAGTCAGCCAGACTTAAAAACAGCTGTTTTTTCGAGTTGGAAAGACAATCGTACCAAGTTGATCGGAGAAGGGTTAAAGGAAACGGGTGCTTTCCGGGTTGACTATGCTTTTGATGGATATGAATTGGATACGCTTCGATTCCCTCACGATAAACAAGGGAATTGGCTTCACCAGATCGACAATCATGTGGTTAGTCAAGCGGATAGTGTGATTCGCAAATCCTCACCCGATCTATCTTGGATCTATTTGGAATACACGGATGAAGTGGGACATATTTACGGTGATGGAAAAGTAATAGACCAGGCAGTGATGTATTTGGATGAGCAGATGGGGCGAATCAATCGGGCTATTGCGTACCGAAAAAAGAATTTCGGTGAAGATTGGTTATTGATTATTACTACTGATCATGGAAGGGATGCAAGAAATGGGATGAATCATGGTGGTCAGTCAGACAGAGAAAGAACCACTTGGTTGATCACAAACTATCCCAACCTGAACGATTATTTTAAGCAATACAATCCTGCGATCGTTGATATTTTACCCAGCATTGCAGCATTTATGAAGCTAACTATTCCTGTTGCAAATCAAAATGAACTTGATGGTGTTCCGTTCATTGGCGGAGTTTCAATAGCAAATGCAAGGGCAACTATTAAAAATGATTCTTTATGGATCAGCTGGAAGGCAATCGAGAAAACGGGGAAGATTAAAATAGCAATTACCTATACCGATACTTTTAAAAAAGGAGGGACCGATATTTATACTACACTATCAACTGTTCCATTAACAGATGATTTATTAGGGATCCCTTTAGAAAAACTTCAAAGAGGAACAGCAAAAATTCTGCTTCAAGGCAAAAATAACAGTGTAAATACGTTGATTTATCTACCCGAAAAGAACAATCGTTAGTATTTTTTGATGAAAAACTGCATGGCTTTAATAAGTTTTTAAAGAATTCACCTGTTTTATCAATGTTATAACTTTTAAGAAGTAACAAATATCGATTTAACTGACTCTATTTGTGAAGAAAGGAAGATTGCATCCTTTCCGAATAGAAGAAGCATGGAGCAAAAGCAGGTTTTTAAGAAGGCGATGCTGTTGATGGGTAACAATTTTGAAATAAGTATTGTTGCCACCAGTGAAGCATTGGCTTTTGAGAAAATTGATTTAGCGGTACAAGAGATTCAAAGAATTGAAAAGCTCTTAACTACCTATAACGATCAAAGTGAAACAAATCAGATCAACCTGAATGCGGGAATAAAACCCGTAAGAGTTTCGATGGAGACGATCAATTTGATTCAGCGTTCGATACGTATTTCAGAAATCACGCAAGGAGCATTTGATATTAGTTATGGATCAGTAGATAAGAGTTTGTGGAATTTTGATACGAATATGAAGGCGCTTCCAGATGTTGCAATTGCCAAGAAGATGGTGCGGCTGATCAATTTTAGGAATATTGAAGTGAATGTACCGGAAAGCACTGTTTATTTAAAAGAGAAAGGAATGCGCATTGGTTTTGGAGGAATTGGTAAGGGATATGCTGCAGAGCGTGCAAAATATATTTTGAAAAGTGAATTGGTGGAAGGTGGAATTGTGAATGCATCGGGAGATCTAACAACATGGGGTTTGCAACCTGATGGAACAGCTTGGACAATTGGTATTGTGCATCCAAATTTTGCGAACACCGTTTTTTCGTATATGAATGTTACTGATATGGCGGTTGCCACATCTGGTAATTATGAAAAGTTTATAATGATTGGAGGGAAGAAATATTCGCATACCATTAATCCACGTACAGGGCTTCCTGTTACTGGAATTAAAAGTGTAACGATCATTTCACCGAATGCTGAGATCGCTGATGCGATGGCAACACCAGTAACGATCATGGGAATTGAAGCAGGTTTAGCCATGATCAATCAGATCAAACAAATTGAAGCCATCATTATTGATGACAACAATAATTTGTACACGTCAAGTAATTTACATTTCAAATAAAAAAGCAACCATGAAAAAGCAACCCCCTTTATTCCTGGCCATTGCTGTAATCGGTTTTGTTCTCGTATTCGATTCCTGTGTTCAGGTAAAAGAGTATCAAAAAAACAAATTGAATGATGCAGACATGGTTTTATCAAGTAGGAAATCCCAAAAAAATGAATTGAATTTCCAGACCTATCGAGAAGGTTCGGCTGGTGCCAATGGTGGAAAGACCGGTGGTGGATGCGGATGTAATTAAATCAATTCAATCATTAAGATACAAGAATGAAAAAATTAAGTTTAACCGTAATAGGGCTGTATGCACTATTCCTAAACGCGTTTTCACAATACAGCAATTTAGATACGGTCATATATAAAACAAAGCCCCTTGCTTTAGAAGAAGTAAATCTGGTTTCTAGTTATTATGTTCAAAATGGTAACCACTCGGCTGTAACAGGTGGAATTGGTGATGAGCATGTAACCGATTTTGCGAATGGTTTAGACCTGAAATTTGTAGGATGGGATCAGGGTCATAATAAACATACTATAACAGCAGGTTTAGGTTTTGATCATCATACTTCTGCATCTTCAGCATGGGTATCAAGTACAGGTGCTTCTAAAACTGGTGGTACAAGGGTATATCCTTCATTAGATTGGACAGTAGAAACAGACAAGGGTAATTCATTTGGATTCGGTGCTTACTATTCTACGGAATATAACTATCAATCACTTGGATTAGATTTTCATTTTACTAAAAAGTTCAGTAGCAACTCGGAATTCAGTGCAAAAGTCAGTGGCTATTTTGATAAGGTAAAATTGATCTACCCTTCAGAGTTGATACCTAAATCGCCCGTTGTAGTTGCAACAACTCCTACCTATTATACAACAGCTAGTGGAAGAAGATATTTATCAGGTGGCGGAAATTATGGTGGTGATGATGTTAGTATTCCAAGCAGTCCGCGTAATACATTTACGGCATCACTTTCTTATGCACAAGTGATCAATACAAGTGTACAAGCAAGTTTGATGTTGGATCTGGTATCACAATCAGGATATTTAGGTTTGCCATTTCATAGAGTATATTTTAATGATGGAACTGCACATATCGAAAACCTTCCTTCAAGCAGATTTAAAATCCCTGTTGGTTTCCGATTGAATGCATTTGTAAGTGATCAGGTAGTATTAAGAACTTATTTCAGATATTATCAGGATGATTGGGGTATTAGTTCAGAAACTGCCGACATAGAATTGCCGATCAAATTATCCCAGTTCTTTTCTGTATCACCATTCTATCGATATTATACGCAAACTGCCAGTAAGTATTTTGGTGCTTATATGACGCATACTGCAGCCGATGAATTCTATAGTAGTAATTATAGTTTATCGAAACTGACAAGTCAGTTCATGGGGGTTGGCATTCATACTGCACCACCAAAGGGTGTGTTGAATAATCAACATTTCAGTAGTTTGGATATTCGATACGGACATTATACGCAATCAACAGATTTGAATTCGAATATTATCACCTTCGATTTTACATTTAAGTAATCGTTATAGTAACAAAAAAAATCCCACAGCAAAAGCGTGGGATTTTTTTTTGTAAAAAGAGGCTGAACCCCTTCAACCTCTTCACGTAACAACAACGCTATACCAAACTTAACTTGCTAAAAAATTTTTAAAGAATCATAGGGTACGAATTCATTATCCTAAATATATATTGTGATGGGTGTATCTATTTCTTGCTGCTTATAACCATTCATTTTTTTGATGTATGGAGAACTGGAATGACTTAAGCTTAACTCAGGAGTTAAATCGTTCATTGGAATTTTTGCAATCAAGAAAGAATTATTGATCAGGCATTTCAAGAAAAGAAACAAATCATTCTGAGGCTGCTTATGATAATTATGGTAAGAAAGAGTTTGCATTTTGATTGTTTTAGGGGTTGCAACTAGACTAATTTCTTGATTGCTTCTGTGATACAAAGCAACTGCATCGGTAAAGCCTCCACAATCGCGTAAACTTGAAATATTATGTAGTAATCCAACTACTTATCAAACAGTTGTATTAAATTGTATGGTCAATTTATAAGCGATGGATTTTTTAAAAAGCATTAATGAGGCTGACCTTTCAGGGGTATTGTTCAAAAATTTGAACCTGAAAAAAAACATTATTCAGTTTTTGGATAAGCAGGGGCAGGCTACGATCTCAGAAATAGGCAAGGAGCTAAAACTGAGCACTCCTAAGATCATCAGCACCATCAATGAATTGATCGACGAGAATATTTTGAATGATAATGGAAAGATTGAATCAACCGGAGGAAGGAGGGCGAATTTATTTGGCCTGGCAACTAACACGGTTTTTTTTATGGGAGTGGAAGTTTCTAAATATCATATCAGTATTGGCTTAATGGATCTGAATAAAAACATGTTGCATGCACCAAGCAATATTCCGTTCAAGCTAAAAAATTCACAGGAGTCGTTAGAAAACCTGATTAGTGTGATCAATGAATTTATCGACTCGTCTGGTTTAGTGAAATCAAAGATTCTCAGGATCGGAATTAATTTAACTGGGCGGATCAATCAGATCACCGGGCATAATTATAATTATTTTCAGTTTACTCATTTGCCGATCAGCGAGATCATTGAAAAGGCAACTGGCATTAAAACTTATATCGATAATGATTCCAGGGCAATGGCATATGCCGAGTATTGTTCAGGAGCGGTGGATAAGGAAAAAAATATCTTATTCATCAATCTGGATTATGGAATAGGCTTAGGCATCATCATTAATGGTGAGATTTATTATGGCAAATCAGGTTTTTCTGGAGAGTTCGGACATAATCCTAT
>CAIYAG010000028.1 GCA_903924075.1 uncultured Bacteroidota bacterium
CAGAGGCTTTTTTTTGGGGATTAACTCCCCAGCACAGAATGTTCGGGGCTGGGGTTAATGATTTTAATTGCTTAGATTCTTCACTCTTAACTCTTCACTTTCCTAATTGCCTCCGCCTCTTTGACGATTTTTACGCATTTCGTCGTAGAAATCATTCACGGCTTTGATCTGATCATCTGTAAGAGGAATGTCTTTGAATTTTTTATTGTTTGCATCTCTTACTTCTTTCATTTTAGCTGCGCGCTCATCTTCGCTTAGGTCACGCATGCCACGCATAGAACCTTGAGATGCAATTTGAATTTCTAAAACTTTGTCAGCCTGAGCATCTGTGATCTTAGTTTTCTCGATGAGCTGTGGTTTTACACGTTGTTTCATCATTTCTAACATCTGTGCAGGATCACCACCACCGGGAGGTTGAGCCATGATCGTGTTAAAAGAAGCTACCAGAATAATAGCTAATAATGCAAGTACTTTTTTCATTTCTATAATTTTTAGATTTTAAACGACTATTAAGTTAGGGAAAAACTGATTCTATAGAACGATTATCGGTGAAGGCTTTTATTTTGTCGGCATGCATCTGTTAAAATAAAAAGCCCCGTCCCGAATGAACGGAACAGGGCTATTATTGCTCAAGTCAAAAATTATCTTAAGAACAACATTTCACGATACTTAGGTAAGGTCCAGATTTCGTCATCAACCAATGCTTCCAGTTTGTCAACATGGTAGCGGATGGTATCGAAATAAGCAGCTTTCACCTGACTTTCGTAAGCGATTGCTTTTGTACGTGTATTCTCAATATTGTTGGCAATTTTACGAGCTTCCACCATTGCATGAACTTTGTCATGAATCACTTGAATGTGTTCACTAACTTGTTTCAAGATGCTAAATTGGCTTGCATAAGCAGCTTCAGGTAAACCAGCTTCTTTCAAACCATTGATGTTTTTCAATAGATCATTCTGATATTTGATTGCAGCAGGGATAATGTGGTTAAGTGCAAGATCACCCATCACACGGCCTTCGATTTGTACTTTTTTCAAGTAGTTCTCTAGTTCAATCTCATGACGTGCTTCTAATTCAACGTGATTGTAAATGCCATTTGATTCAAAAAGGTGTTTTGCTTTATCAGTTGCTAAAGCATCGAATGCCAATGGAGTTGTTTTGATATTTGGTAAACCTCTTCTTTCAGCTTCTTTAGCCCACTCTGCACTGTAACCATCGCCTTCAAACAAAACAGTTTTACTTTCAACAATGTATTTCTGAATCACGTGCATGATCGCGATCTCTTTCTTGTCACCTTTTTCTATTAAGGTGTCTACATCTTTTTTGAATTGCTTCAATGTAGCAGCCATGATAGTATTCAAGGCAATCATTGGATTAGCACAGTTAGCTGTTGAACCTACTGCACGGAATTCAAATTTATTTCCAGTGAATGCGAATGGAGAAGTTCTGTTACGATCTGTATTGTCTAATAACAATTCAGGAATGCTGCGATGAAGATCCAATTTCAAGATCGCTTCGTCTTGCTCGTCAAATTTATCGCCTACTCTTGATTCGATATCAGATAACACTTTTGCTAAATACTGACCAACGAATACAGAGATGATAGCAGGAGGAGCTTCGTTAGCACCTAAACGGTGATCGTTACCTGCAGAAGCAATAGATGCTCTTAATACATCTGAATAATCATGAACTGCTTTAATTGTATTTACAAAGAAAGTCAAGAACATCAAATTGGTCTTAGGAGTTTTACCAGGAGCTAACAAGTTAACACCAGTATCAGTTGCCATACTCCAGTTATTGTGCTTACCACTACCGTTGATTCCAGCAAATGGTTTTTCATGTAACAATACACGAAGACCATGTCTTTTAGCAACACGGCTCATCACATCCATCAACAATGTGTTGTGGTCAACCGCAATATTCACTTCCTCAAAAATAGGAGCACACTCAAACTGAGCAGGTGCAACCTCATTATGACGTGTACGTAAAGGAATACCTAATTTATAAGCTTCAGTTTCGTAATCGCGCATGAAAGCATAAACTCTTTCTGGGATAGAACCGAAATAATGATCTTCTAATTGCTGACCTTTTGCAGGAGCAGCTCCGAATAAAGTACGACCAGCTTGAACTAAGTCTGGGCGACAATTTGCCAAACCCTCATCAATTACAAAATACTCCTGCTCCCAACCTAAAGTTGCAGTGATCTTTGTAACGTTCTTGTCGAAATAGTTAGCTACTTCAACAGCTGATTTATTCAATGCTTCCAATGCTTTTAACAATGGCGCTTTATAATCTAATGATTCACCTGTGTAAGAAACGAAGATGGTAGGGATACATAAAGTTTTACCATGACCGATCTCGATAATAAATGCAGGAGAAGAAGGATCCCAAGCCGTATAACCACGTGCTTCAAATGTTGCACGGATACCACCATTTGGAAAAGAAGATGCATCAGGCTCTTGTTGAATCAGAGCTGCTCCATCAAATTCTTCTATTGCAGTACCATCACTTTTTAAAGTGAAGAAACTATCATGCTTTTCAGCAGTTGTTCCTGTTAATGGTTGAAACCAGTGTGTAAAATGTGTAACACCTTTTGCTTCAGCCCATGCACGCATACCGTTGGCAATACCACCTGCGTTTGCACGATCAATTTTTTTGCCACCTTTGATACTAGTTACAAGACTTTTATAAGCGTCATCGCTTAAAAACTCTCTAGCGGTTTTTACAGTGAATACGTTTTCACCAAAAATGCTTGTGATTTTACTACTTCCGACTGCACTTCCCGCACCGGATTCTGCTTTCAGTGTACCAATTGCTTGAAATCTAAGTGACATATTTTTTTTGATTTAGTAAGACGAAAATACAGAAATCCTTTAAAATTATTCGAGGTTCATGAAAAAAATCTCAAAAAATTGGGCAAAATGTTGAAAAAAACATGTATTATATTATTTTGAAATATTTAAAGTGCTCTAAAATCCAATTGACTTAAGCTAACTTTAATCTATTCCATTTTTTTTGCCCTTTATATCTAATTTATAATAATGTAATAAGAACCCTTTTAAGTGATGGTAGTTTTTTATGTTTTTTTGTGAACTGTAACTTTTATGTGGTTGTATCGTTTCAAAATAAATAACACCAAAACGATCATTTATGAAGATGAACTTATTATTACTTGCATTACTCATTAGTTATACTGGTTTTGCACAATGGAATTGGGAAAAAATTGAAGGGAATGGGCAACTGAAAAAAGAAACCCGCTCAGTTGGTGAATTTTCAAAAGTTGGAAGTTCAGGTTCATGGGATGTAATGGTAGCTTATGGCAATACCTGCAGTATACAGGTGGAAGGAGATGAAAATCTATTGCCTTATATAGTTACAGAGGTTGAGGGCAATCATTTAAGCATTCACAGTAAAAAAAGTACCAACCTTCAATCAAAAAATAAGATAGTGATATATGTGGTGATGAATAATCTTTCTGCGATAGCACTATCCGGTAGTGGTAATATTATGGGAGAAGGAAAATTCAGTTCAGATGCTCCATTGCAGTGCAGTGTTTCTGGATCGGGAAATATTAAAATGGCATTTAATAGTGCGAGTACCGTATCTATGAGTATTGCGGGTAGCGGCAACATCCAATTATCTGGAAAAGCAGAAAATGCAGAAGTGAGTATCAGTGGAAGTGGCAATGCAGATTGTCAAAATCTACAAGTTGATCATGCATCAGCAAGGATCAGCGGAAGTGGTAATTTCAAGATCTTTGCCAATCAATCAGTGAAAGCAAGCATCAGTGGTAGTGGCAATGTGACTTATAAAGGTGCCGCAAATGATATTGAAGCGCATACTGCGGGAAGTGGAAAAGTTAAACGAGCTTAATCGTAAAAGATAGTTAGAGGCCACTTTCGAGTGGCTTTTTTTTGTAGAAAACTTAGCCTTGCCCCTTAGAGCTACTTTCTTACCTTCGCGCTGTTATGGAAATTACAGCAAAAACCGCCAAGCAACTTCGGATCACCGAAGAAGAATTCGAATTGATTATTCAGAAACTAGGTCGCACTCCCAATTTCACAGAGCTATGTGCTTTTAGTGGTATGTGGAGCGAGCACTGTAGTTATAAAAATAGTATCAAATGGTTGAAAACCCTTCCACGTGATGGTGGAAGAATGCTTGTTGCTGCCGGCGAGGAGAATGCTGGACTGATGGATATGGGAAATGGATTCGGGGTAGTATTTAAAATAGAAAGCCATAACCATCCTAGTGCAATTGAACCTTTTCAAGGAGCTGCTACTGGTGTTGGTGGCATTCAAAGAGACATTTTTACAATGGGTGCAAGACCAATTGCATCTTTAAATAGTTTACGTTTTGGAAATATACAAGATACCAAAACACAACGCTTACTTGCTGGTGTGGTTCATGGTATTGGCCATTATGGTAACTGTTTTGGTGTACCTACTGTAGGTGGTGAAGTTTACTTCGAAGATTGTTACCATACCAATCCATTGGTGAATGCTATGAGTGTAGGTATCATGCAATCCAATAAAATGATCAGTGCTACTGCTGCAGGAATTGGTAATCCCGTTTTCTTTGTTGGTAGTGCAACTGGTAAAGATGGAATTGGTGGTGCAAGTTTTGCATCTGCCGAAATTACTGCCGAGAGTACAGAAGAATTGCCAGCAGTTCAGGTTGGTGATCCATTCCAGGAAAAGAAATTATTGGAAGCTTGTTTAGAAGTGATCGATACTAATGCTATCATTGGCATGCAAGATATGGGAGCTGCAGGTATCATTTGTTCTACTGCAGAAATGAGTGCAAAGGGTGGTGTGGGAATGCGTATTGATTTGGATAAAGTACCTACTCGTCAGCAGAATATGAAAGCCTGGGAACTCTTATTAAGTGAGAGCCAGGAAAGGATGTTGATCGTTGTTGAAAAAGGAAAAGAAGCAGCAGTGCTTGCCGTATTCGACAAATGGGACTTAAGTTGCAGCAAGATCGGAGAAGTTACCGGTGATGGGTTATTGAAGTTCTATATGCACGGTGAATTGGAAGCTGAAATTCCTGCTTATGAATTAGTGTTGGGTGGTGGTGCTCCACAATATACCAGAGAATACACTGAACCAAAATATTTTGAAAAGATCAAAGCTTTTGATCTGAATGCAATTCCTGATACCAATGATATTAAATCGGTAGCAGAACAACTAATTCAAATTCCAAACATCGCATCTAAGCGCTGGGTATATACGCAATACGATAGTATGGTGGGTGCAGGGAATGCATCAACCAATGCACCAAGTGATGCTTCGATTGTATTAGCAAAAGGTACTGGTAAGGCACTAGCCATAACCGTTGATTGTAATAGCAAATATGTTTTTGCTGATCCATATAAAGGTGGAATGATCGCAGTTGCTGAAGCTGCCAGAAATATTGTGTGCAGTGGTGGTGAACCTATTGGCGTAACCAACTGCCTCAATTTTGGTAACCCTTATGATCCTGAAGTTTACTATCAGTTTGTAAAAGCGGTTACTGGAATGGGGGATGCTTGTAAAAAATTCCATACTCCTGTAACAGGTGGAAACGTAAGTTTCTATAATCAAAATCCAGATGGCCCGGTTTATCCTACTCCTACTATTGGAATGGTTGGGATCCTCGATGATTTTGAAAATAGAATGACACTTAATTTTAAAAAAGAAGGTGATATCATTGTCTTGATCGGCAATCAGAAAAACGATCTTGGATCATCTGAATATTTACACAAATTAAAATCTGTAGAATATTCTCCAGCGCCTGATTTTGACTTAGATCAAGAATATAAAGTGCAAGCTTTTGTATCCGATATTATTAAAGCTAGATTAGTACAAAGTGCACACGATATTAGTGAGGGTGGTTTAGCAATTACTTTATTAGAGTCTGGCTTTACCTGCGATCTTGGATTTGCAGTTAACGCTATTGAACCTGCGAGAAAAGATGCTTTCTGGTTTGGTGAAGCACAGAGCAGGGTGGTGGTATCTGTATCTAAAGATCAATTAGCAGCTTTATTACAAAAAGCAAGTGCTGCTGGTATAACTGTAACCGAACTTGGTACAGTAACAAGTGGTTCGATTCAGGTAAATGGAGCCGACTGGGGAACAATTACCAGCTGGAAGAATAAATACGATACTGCCATCGAAAAATTATTGAACTAAATGCAGCAATCAGCAACTATTGTAGTTACAGGTGCTGCCGGTTTTATCGGCTCATGCATGGTGCAGTATCTTAACGAAAAAGGTTTTGAAAATCTTTTATTGGTAGACGATTTCGGCATTGAATCAAAACGCAAAAACTGGGAAGGTAAAAACTACTTAGAAGTTTTAGAACGCCATTCTTTTTTTGATTGGTTAGAATTGCACAAACCCAAAATTGATTTGATCATTCACTTGGGTGCAAGAACAGATACTACCGAATTTAATTATGCCATTCACGAAGCGCTGAATGTTGAATATTCTAAATCAATTTGGAATTATTCAGTTGCACATCAGATCCCATTAATTTATGCATCTTCTGCTGCAACATATGGCGCGGGTGAACTAGTCTATAATGATGATCATGCTGTAGTTGAAAAACTAAAGCCGCTGAATCCATATGGGGTTAGTAAAAACGAATTTGATAAATGGGCTTTACAACAAAGTGATGCTCCCGTTTTCTGGACAGGTCTGAAATTCTTTAATGTGTACGGTCCCAATGAATATCATAAGGGAAGAATGGCAAGTGTGATCTGGCATTCAGTAAATCAAATCAAGAATAATGGGGTAGTAAAATTATTCAGAAGTCATCGTCCTGATTTTAAAGACGGGGAACAATTACGCGATTTTGTATATGTCAAAGACCTTTTGAAAGTAATTGATTGGATGGCTGAAGCAATGCTTGCAAAGTCATGGAAAAATTCAAATAATGGATTATATAATTTAGGTACAGGCAAAGCCAGGTCGTTCTACGATTTAGCAGCGGCTAGTTTCAAAGGACTAGATATAGCCCCGAATATCGAATTCATAGATATGCCACTTGATTTGAGAGAAACCTATCAATATTTTACAGAAGCGAATATGCAAAAGCTGCGTAATGCAGGATATTCGAATCATTTCTATACATTAGAAGAAGGGGTAGATGATTATGTGCGTAATTATTTAAGAACATTGAAGTATCTATAAGCATTGATGTCTCAGGTACTCGGGGACACTTGTTTAATAATCATAACAGTCATGAATAAGAAAATTGCAATTATCGGAGGTGGGAATTTGGGTTCTGCTATTGCAGAAGGATTAATTAATAGTGGCTTTGTACTGCCCGCTGATCTAATTGTAACCAAAAGAAATATTGAAACGCTGAAACCTTTGGCCGAGCGAGGGGTTAACATAAGCAACAATAATATAGAAGCAGTTAAAAATGCGACCTGGATCATTTTGGCGATCAAACCATTTCAGTTTAAAGAAGTTCTTACACAATTACAACCGGAATTGGTTGCCGCTAAACATTGTTTGATAAGCGTTGTTACAGGGGTTTGGGTAAAAGACATACAAGAAATAGTTGGAAATGATTTTCCGATTTTTAGAGCCATGCCAAATACTGCCATTGCTATTCAGGAAAGTATGACATGCATTTGCAACGTCAATGCCTCACAAGAGCAAACGGCATTTGTTTCGAACGCTTTTGATCAATTAGGTAAATCTGTATTGATCGAAGAAAAATTAATGGATGCTGCAACAGTATTGGGGGCTTGTGGAACTGCTTATGCGATGAGATATATCAGAGCAAATATTCAAGGTGGAATCGAAATTGGATTTAGCGCTAAAGTAGCTTCATTGATTGCCGCACAAACAGTGAAGGGCGCAGCTGAATTGTTGTTACAGAAGAACACACACCCTGAACAAGAAATTGATAAAGTAACAACACCAAAAGGATGCACCATTGCAGGGTTGAATGAAATGGAGCACCAAGGGTTTAGTTCATCTTTAATTAAAGGGATTGTTACTAGTTATAAAAAGATTTTGAGCGATATGTAAATCAGCAAAGTTTAATTCTGATTTCTAAAACATTATTGATGCGATTGAAATTTATTTTTCTTTTACTGCTTTCTTACTTAGTGATGGGCAACACAATTGCACAAACAGATACTGTGCAACACAAACAACCGGAGTTAAAAAAATCGGTTTTAGAAAAAGATTTCAGTGACATTATCAGAGGAGCAGGAAAAAAAGACAAACATAAAATATTACATCCCAATGATACCACTGACGATAGAACCCAAAAACAATTTAGTTTTATCCCGGCTGCTGGTTATTCGCTTCAAACAGGATTTGCGGGTATTCTGAGTGCAAATCTTGCCTACTATAATAATACTGCATCTAATCAAAAGTTATCAAGTATCTCTACCAGTGTAACTTATACAGAGTACAATCAAACACTGATTCCATTAACGATCAATATCTGGACGAAGAACAATAAATACAATATCATTTCTGATAACAGATACATTGATTATCCTTCAGACATTTATGGATTGGGCGGTAGAACAGATCCTAATAAAGGCCACCAGATCGCATTTTATGCTATCAAATTGCATGAAACAATTTTGAAGTCGGTAGCTAATAATTTTTACTTGGGTGCAGGAGTTTACTTAGATAAATTTTGGAACATCTCAGTATTGGATTCAGTAACAAGAAGGTTGAATAGGATCATCAATAGACAACTGGGTTCCAATGAATTTGCCTCAAGTATCGTGTTAAAAGCTTTGTACGATAATCGCCTCAATCAGATCAATGCAAAGAATGGTTGGTTTGTTAATACAGTTTACAGAGATAGTAGAACTTTTTTTGGTAGTGATAATAATTGGCAATCACTTCTTATAGATGTAAGAAAGTATTTGCCTTTTCCAAGTCATTCAAAAAATACCCTGGCTTTGTGGAGTTATAACTGGCTAACTACCGGAGGTACTCCTCCTTATCTTTTAATGCCAAGTACGGGTTGGGACGACCAATACAATACTGGCAGGGGATATATACAAGGACGTTTTCGCGGAAACAATATGTTTTACTTTGAAAGTGAATACAGGTTCAATATTTCAAGAAACGGATTTTTTGGAGGTGTGATCTTTGGAAACTTACAATATTTTACACCCGAAATTTCACAACAGTTTCAGGTATTATCGCCTGGCTATGGTGGCGGATTGCGTTTTAAATTGAATAAGCACTCTGGTGCAAATCTTTGTATCGATTATGGATTTGGAAAAGATGGATCTAGAGGTTTCTTTGTAAATCTGGGAGAAGTGTTTTAGAAATTCAAAAGTAAAAATTCAAAAATCAAAATATGAAAGCCCATTCCAAATTATCGGAACGGGCTTTTTACTTTTGAATTTTTACTTTTGACTTTCTATTACATATGTGCCTTCAAAAAAGCAATCGCTTTTTCGTGTGCATCTGCTGTAGCTTCTTTATTGAAACTTGGATTGCTTGGGTTGGCAAATCCATGACCCGCATCATATTTGAATGCAGTTAATTTTTTGCCTGTACTGCTCATGTCCTGCTCGAATTTGGTAACCATTTCTGGAGATGGACTTTTATCCTTGTTTCCAAAGAATCCGATCACATCACAATTCAGTCCTTTTAATTTGTCGAGATTGGTTTCAGGTCTACCATAATACATCACACAACCTGCAGCTTGCTTACCAGCTAAAAGTGTAGTTTGTAAACTCCACATACCTCCAAAGCACCATCCGATCGTATATATTTTAGATTTTGCACCTGAATAGGCGAGGGCACCTTTTACTATATTTTCCAAGCGCTCAGTTTTTGCAGCCTGTACTAGTTTCATGGCACTGTCTGGTGTAGCTGCCACTTTTCCGTCGTAAAGGTCAAGTGCAAGTACATTTACATTTCCTAACTCGGTATATAAATTATCAGATTCCCTTTTAATATAATCGTTCAAACCCCACCATTCCTGAATTACAAACACCCATTTATCGGTCTTTTTCTTGGCTTTGATCTCATAACCCATTGCCTCAGATCCGTCAGCAGCTTTATAAGTCACCGATTTTCCAAGCGCTCCTTCCAAATGAAATGGCAATGGTGTAGGGTGCAAATTGGCAAATGCCATGGTATTCGCTTCCTGCCTAAATTGGTCGCGTACGTCAGCATTATAACAGCTGATATAGCAATCCGGACTCAATAACTTCGGCTCAGGTGCCTTATGGCGGTAGCTAAATAGAAAGGCAGTAGAGAATGCTGCCAGGGTTAAAATTAATAGTTTTTTCATTTTTAATAATTTTTCGTGGGAAAGATGTGCACTTCAAATTAACACTTCTTCATAGTCTTTGTTTGATTTTCGCGTTGTATTTTTTTCCTCAGTTTTTTTGAAGTAGGTTTGTACGACCTCTGAGAATTTTTTCATTTATTTCCCTTGGTCAAATAAATTGTTCCTAAAGCTGAATCAAAGCAACGCTTTTTTGGAGCCGATTTTTGTGTTATTCAATATTGATCAATAAACGCTATTATGGCTAAGTACATTTTTGTTACTGGTGGTGTAACCAGTAGTTTAGGTAAAGGAATTATTGCAGCTTCGGTTGCAAAATTGTTACAGGCACGTGGCCTTAAAGTAACCATTCAAAAGTTTGATCCCTATATCAATGTGGATCCTGGAACATTAAATCCTTATGAGCATGGGGAATGTTATGTAACAGAAGATGGTGCAGAAACAGATCTTGATCTGGGTCATTATGAGCGCTTTTTAAGTACCTATACTTCACAAGCCAATAACGTTACAACGGGTAGAATTTATCAAACAGTCATCAATAAAGAAAGGGCTGGAGATTTTCTTGGTAAAACGGTTCAGGTGGTTCCGCATATTACAGATGAGATTAAACGCAGAATGCTGTTATTAGGTGAGGGCGATAAATATGATATCGTGATCACTGAAATTGGTGGAACTGTTGGTGATATTGAAAGCTTGCCTTTTATTGAAGCGGTTCGTCAATTGCAATGGGAATTGCCGGATGAAGACCTTGTTGTTGTTCACCTTACACTGATCCCTTATTTGAAGGCAGCTAAAGAATTAAAGACAAAACCTACGCAACACAGTGTAAAAATGTTGAGCGAGACTGGTGTGCATCCAGATATCTTGGTATGTAGAACGGAAGAGCCGTTAAATAACGATATTAAAAGAAAGATCGCCTTGTTCTGTAATGTAAAAACAGAAGCGGTAATTGAAGCGATGGATGCTTCCACCATTTATGAAGTACCCTTATTGATGCTACGTGAAAAATTGGATCTGATCTGTTTACGCAAAATGAATATCACTGGATTACCAGAGCCTAATCTTGAAAAATGGAAAGGCTTTCTCGATAAATTAAAATACCCCAAGAGTAAAGTAACTGTTGGTTTAATTGGAAAGTATATTGAATTACAAGATGCCTATAAATCAATCCTAGAAAGCTTTGTACACGCTGGAGCGATGAATGAAGTGAAAGTGGAAGTGGTAAATGTGCACAGTGAATTCATTACTAAAGAAAATGTTTCTGAAAAATTGTCGGGTTTGGATGGATTATTAGTGGCCCCTGGTTTTGGTCTTCGCGGAATTGATGGAAAGATCATCGCAGTTCAATATGCTCGTGAAAAGGGCTTGCCTTTCTTCGGCATCTGTTTAGGTATGCAAATGGCTGTGATTGAATTTGCAAGAAATATACTTGGTATGACAGGAGCACATTCTACCGAAATGGATACCAACACTGCTTACCCAGTGATCAATATGATGGAGGAGCAGAAGAAAATTAAAATGATGGGAGGCACTATGCGTTTAGGTTCTTATCCATGTGAAATCACGGAAGGCAGCCTTGCTGAAAAAATTTATGGTAAAACCAATATCACAGAGCGCCATCGTCATCGCTATGAATTTAATAGCGATTACTTAGATCAATTCCAACAAAATGGAATGATCGCTAGTGGCGTTAATCCTGAAACCGGATTGGTTGAAATTGTAGAGATCCCTTCACATCCTTTCTTTATTGGTGTACAGTACCATCCAGAATTGAAAAGTTCAGTAGAGAATCCTGCACCACTATTTGTTTCATTCATTGGTGCAGCAAAGAAATACAATGAACAGCTGCATAGTAACGGCAAAAAAGTAGCACAAATTTAAATATATGCTTAACAGAACCTCGATCATTGCATTATTGCTTTTCTTTTATCAGCTTAATGCTTTACAAGCGCAGCCACCTTCTGGTATTCATTGGAGTAAAAATGGAACTGGTTATTATACCATCGCAAATGGAGAGATCTCTTATAATGATTTAAACGCTAACACAAAGTTGGTTGTTATTACAAAAAAGCAATTAACTCCAGTAGGCGCAGAAAAACCATTACAGGTTCGCAACTTTTTCTTTTCGAATGATGAAAGCAAATTAATGATCTATACCAATTCCAAAAAGGTTTGGCGCTATGATACCCGTGGCGATTATTGGGTTTTAAATCTGAACGACCAAAGTCTCAAACAATTGGGAAAAGACAAACCCGTTTCTTCATTAATGTTTGCCAAGTTCTCACCTGACGATAAGAAAGTGGCTTATGTAAGTGAATACAATATCTATGTAGAGGATCTTGCTACCAATAAAATTCAAGCACTTACTGTTGGAGGTAGCCGTAAAAAAATCAATGGAACTTTTGATTGGGCCTATGAAGAAGAGTTTTTCTGTAGAGATGGTTTCAGATGGAGTCCGGATAGTAAACAAATTGCATACTGGCAAATGGATGCAAAAATTACCAGAGAACATTTGATGATCAATAATACGGATTCAATTTATCCTTTTGCGGTGCCTGTTGAATATCCAATAGCCGGACAAAAACCTTCTCCCTTTAAAATAGGTGTTGTTTCCTTAAGCAACCCAAAAACTAAATGGATGAATATTCCCAACGACACCGTTTTAGAAACTTATTTACCTAGAATGGAATGGGCTGCGAATAGCGAAGAACTGATCGTGCAACATTTAAATCGTAGACAAAATCAAACTGCCATTTTACTCTGCGAAGCCAATTCAGGAAAAGTGTCTTCTATCTATCATGAAGAAGATTCTGCCTGGATCGATATTCAAGCACTATGGGATGAGAAATATTCTTATGGTGGCTGGGATTGGATCGAAAACGGAAATGAATTCCTCTGGTCGAGCGAGAAAGATGGCTGGAGACATATTTATAGAATTAGTCGAGATGGTAAAAAAGTAAAATGTATCACCAATGGTAAATACGATGTGATGCGGATCTCAGCGGTGGATGAGAAAAACGGATTCCTTTATTTTGAAGCATCACCAGAGAATGCGACTCAGAAATATTTATATAAGACCAAGCTTGATGGAACTGGAGCTGCATTGAAAGTAACACCGACTAATCAGTCGGGTACCAACGATTACGAATTATCGCCCAAAGCTGGTTTTGCACAACATAAATTTTCGAACTACTATACACCTAATGTAACCGAGTGGGTTAAATTACCTAGTCATGCAGCAACAGATGGCGACAAAGTAAATAAAGCAGTACAGGCAGCCGATAAAGCCGCTTCGAACCTTGAATTCTTTACAGTTACAACTTCAGAAAATGTAACGATGGATGCTTGGATGGTGAAGCCAAATAATTTTGATCCGAATAAAAAATATCCTGTTGTATTTTATGTGTATACGGAGCCTTGGGGACAAAACGTAAAAGACGAATATGGTGTGGGATATAATTTTTTGTATCGCGGCGATATGTCGGCTGATGGCTATTTCTATATTTCTATTGATAACCGTGGAACACCTGTGCCTAAAGGAAGAGAATGGCGGAAGGCTGTATATAAAAAGATCGGACAAGTGAATATTCGTGATCAGGCATTGGCTGCAAAAGAAATTTTAAAATGGAAATATATTGATAGTAGCAGGGTTGCTGTTTGGGGTTGGAGTGGAGGTGGATCGGCTACTCAAAATTTGATGTTTCAATTTCCAGAGATCTATCAAACTGGCATTGCAGTTGCGGGTGTAGCCATTCAATTAACTTATGATAATTTGTATCAAGAAAGGTATATGGGTTTACCACAAGAAGATAAGGCCGGATTCATTAAAGGTTCGCCCATTACATATGCGAAAAATCTGAAAGGAAATTTATTGTTGATCCATGGTACAGGTGATGATAATGTGCACTATTCCAATATGGAAATGTTAGTGAATGAACTGGTTAAATATGGCAAACAATTTCAGATGATGAGCTACCCCAATCGCACACATAGTATCTCTGAAGGTGCTGGCACATTTAACCACCTATCACAATTGTATACAGATTACCTAAAAAGAAACTGCCCAGGCGGCGCTAAATAATTTCAATGTCATTTTTTTCTAAGTCTTCAGTAGCTTTTTTATAAAGTTGCTGGAGACTTTTTATTTCATATTCCTCCCGAAGCTTTACATGTTCGTCGTATGTGCCTGAAGGAAGCAACGTTTTTGCGATCACAGGCATTAATTCGATCAACATCAATATCGCAACTAATAAATAATATCGAAAAGCCACTGCTGTATTGTTGTTGATCAAATTATTCAATGCTTCGATCCTTGTGATGAAGCCATCATTCAATAAACTTTCAAAAGCAGCTTGTTCTTTTAATATCCCTGCATCAATATTTTTAAGACTGCTATCTGCGGTACGAATACTAGGAGCTAGTGATTGCTCTAGTGATACATAATCTGATTGTAATTTCTGATATGCCTGTTGCTTTGCTTTGGCAATATCTTTTAAGCCAATTTTTTTACTTCCCCCAGTGCCGTCTGTTTCAGCAATGAAACTTTCACGGGCTGCAGATACTTCTTTATCCTTAGCAATTAATTGTGCTTGTAATTGATTGCGTTGTTGCAGCAAAGGTTGTTTGATACTTGCGTAAACACTATCCTGTTTTAATAGCTTGATCCTTTTGCGTTGCTCATTATCTAGTGAGATCTGTGTATGGATCTCTTTATTGAATAAATACAGTAATGCGGGTTGTGCCATGAATAGTCCGATCGTAAATGCGAGAATAATCCGAAAACCAATGGGAATGATTTTTCGCTTATTGTTTCTATTAATACCCTTGATCAACGCACGATCAATACCTAGCACAACTCCTCCCATAAAAATTCCCAATGCAAGTGCGGCCCAGATTTCTGAAACTACGGTGCTAAAGAAGTAAGACCAGGCAAGTGTGGCAAAGAGCCAGGTGCCAAGAACCGTCATCCCAGTGATCGCATATCGATTTCTGTCGAGTACCGCATTTTCGATCAATTCTTCTTCGGCTGTAGACAACCACCATAAAAACTTCGTAAACCTACCGGGTACATAGCTGTCGCCCGGGAGTATACTTTTCGTATGCTCCATCATATCAATTAAATTATAAATGTGATGGTTGAGTTGAGGAAGTTTCCTGGTTGAAGAAGATAAAGAAACGAGTAAAATGCCAGATTACCCTTCCAATTGCCCTTTTTAAAGCTATTTTAACGCTCTTATAATTTTATAAGTACAGATTCTCAATCTAAACTGAGAATACTACCTTTGCCGCTCAATAAAAATTGATATGAAGACGGATAAGAATTCGGTTATAGGTTTTGTGCTGCTGGGTATTCTGTTTTTTCTATACTTCTGGTATACGAATAAGCAACAGACTGCATTGGCTGAAATCAAGAAAAAACAAGAAGATTCTGTTGCACGCATTCAGGCGGCAAGGATGAAAGTGGTGGATACTGTTACAGCCAAATTAGATTCAGTAAAAAGAGATTCTGCTTATAGGGTTTCTGCTGCTGGTAATTTTACTACTGCTGCAACTGGAACTGAACAAATGATCGTTGTTGAGAATGAATTGATGAAAGTTAATTTCTCAAACAAAGGTGGAAAGGTTTATAATGTTATACTTAAGAATTATAAATCGCATGATGGTAATCTTGTTACTTTATCTGGTGCTAAAGATCAAATTACTTACGCAGTAAATACTGGCAGCAACCAGTCTGCACAAACAGCAGAACTATTTTTTACTGCTAGTCCAGTTGTAAAAAATGCAGATGGTAGTCAAACCATTCGCTTCACCATCCAATCTGCTAATGGTGAATCCATTGTGCACGAATATATTGTTCGCCCCAATGAATACATGATTGATTGGAATCTTGCATTAACAGGCGCTGACAAATTATTGAGTCAGGGTCAGTTGAATATGCAGTGGAATTCAACAACAGAACAACAGGAAAAAACTGCCGTATATGAACGTCAGATGTCGAACATCTGTTTTTCAGAAGGGAACGATTTTGATTATATCTCAGCAAAAAACGAAAGGAAATTTGAAAAGCCAGTTCAATGGTTAAGTGTGGTTCAACAGTTCTTCAATACTACTTTGGTTGCAAAGAATAGTTTTAGTGGTGGCTCTGTTAGTTTTATTCGTAAAACTGATTCTAGTTCACAATTAGCAACCATCAATGCTTCTCTTCAAATGAAGTTACCTGCTACTGCTTCAGTTGCAGTTCCTTTCCAATTATATTATGGTCCAAGCGATTTTAATATATTGAAGAAACAAGCTCCAGAAATGGACAAGATCGTGAATCTTGGAAGAGACATGTATTCTTTCGTTCGCCCAATTAATAAATACATCATCATGAATGTATTTAATTTCTTTGCTGGCTTTGTAAAGAATTATGGTTGGGTTGTATTGTTGCTAACATTATTCATTCGTTTAGTTACTGCACCATTAACTTACAGCAGTTACTTGAGCGGTGCTAAAATGAAAGTGATGCGTCCAGAGCTAGATGTATTGAAAAAGAAATTTGGTGATGATCAGCAAGGATTTGCAATGGAGCAAATGAAACTATTTAGAGAAGCAGGTGTGAATCCGTTGGGTGGTTGTATCCCGGCATTGTTACAAATCCCGATCTTTTTTGCATTGTATAGTTTCTTTAACTCAAATATTGCGCTAAGAGGGCAGGCTTTCTTATGGAGTCAGGATTTGTCTTCTTACGACGTCATTGCAAAATTACCTTTCAATGTACCAATGGGATTCGGTGATCATATTAGTTTGTTTACCATCACTGCTGTAATCACAAGCTTCTTGATCTCTATTTACAATATGAGTATGACGCCTACACAGGACAATCCTGCACTGAAGTACATGCCTTATTTCTTCCCATTCATGTTGTTGTTCATCTTTAATAGATTACCATCGGCATTGACCTGGTATTATACCGTTTCAAATATTATTACTTTAGGATTGCAATACGTTATTCAGAATTACATCATTAACCATGATAAGATCCTGGCAAAAATTGAAGTGAAGCGGAAAGCACCTAAGACCAAAACAAAATGGCAAGAGAAATACGAAGCCATGATGGACAGTAATAAAAAAGTACAGGATTTAAAAGATCGTACTCAGAAGAAAAAATAAATTAATCGAAAGCCCTCTGAATTTCAGGGGGCTTTCTTTATCATTGCTGTGAAATTGCTTTTACCATAAACAGTTGTATGAAAAAGAATTTGGGTTTGCTTGTAGCTTTATTGGGGATCAGCGTTTTTTCTTTGGCTCAGCAAAGGGTAGTAGCAGAATGTACCGTTACTTATCAAATTAGTTTGGAAGAAACTAACCAGAATAAAGATGTTCAAAATGCCATTCAGCAAAGCACCAAAACGGTATACATTAAAGGAAATGATTGTAGGGTTGATTTAAATAGTCCGTCTTTACTTCAATCAGTTATTTACGACAAGACCAATGGATCGGCTGTAGTTCTTCGGGAGTTTGGGAATAATAAATTCATGACCAATCTCAATAATAAGGAATGGAAAGATGCCAATAAGCAATATGATGGCATGACGATCAAGTTAACCAGCGAAACAAAAACGATCTTGGGATACGAATGTAAAAAAGCGATATTAAACTTAAAGGATAGTTCCATATTTAATGTTTACTACGCAACCGCGATCATACCATCGGTTCGTGAATTTGAATATCAGTTTAAAGATGTGCCAGGCTTTGTATTAGAATTTGATATTCGGGAACGAGGCGCTTCAGTGGTTAGATATAAAGCCACAAAAATTAATCTGAGTCCAGTGCAGGCTTCCAAATACGATATCCCAACAAGTGGTTATAGAATGCTGAATTAGTGGTGCGGAGCTACCGGTGTTTTGAACTTGGTGGCAACTTTTACTTTGAATTTGTAAGGGTATACAAAAGTGGTATTACCATTGTCAAAACGTAACATTGAGTTGATCTCAGAACCGCTTTGATCTTTGTTGATTAAAAGCTGGGTGCCTTTAAATTGTAAACTCGATTTCATAGCAGAATAAGTAAGACTTTTTCTAGAAAATGAGTTCAAATTTTTCAATGAGTATTTACTGTTCTTATTATGCTCATCTGCAATCCCGGTGAATGAAAAAGCTGCATACGCCACCTGAATTGCCATCACCAAAATGATGGAAAACCCGATTTTTTGTATGTTTTGCTTTGTTTTCATTGCAGTAAAGGTAATTCTTTTTCTTAATTATATGACAATTAACCTAATATTAATAAGACGCACGAAATTGAAAAAAGTTGCCTGAGAGTTCAAAAAAAGTCAAAAAAAGGTTTTATATTCAATAAACCGATAGTCCAATGAGAGAAAATCCATACCGCGAAGACCGAGAGGAGCTCAAAGAACTCTTGATGCAATACCAAAATCTGAAGCAAGGAATTAGCCATTCTTTCATAGAAGAAGATGCTTTTGAGCGAATTATCGACTATTTCGATGAAAAAGACGACATGCATTCGGCTTTAGAAGCTTCTGAGATCGCTTTAGAGCAATTTCCCTACTCTGCACTATTGATGATAAAAAAAGCTGATTTGTTGCTTGCAAGCAGAAAATATCAGGAAGCCCTGAATATTTTGGAAACAGCTGAATTATTCGACAGTAATGATGTAAATCTCTATATTTTAAAGACCGATGCCTATCTGGCGTTAGACCAGCAAGCCAAGGCCGTGGAACTCCTCGAGGCGGCGCTCAACCTTTTTGAGGGGGAGGAGCGACTAGATCTTTTATTCGAATTGGCTGATGTATACGACGATTATGAGGAATTTGATAAGGTCTTTGATTGTTTAAAATTGATCTTAGAGGAAGAGCCAAATAATGAAGAGGCACTCTATAAGATCTGTTTCTGGACCGACTTCACAGGCAGAAATGAAGAGAGTATCCGTGTACATCAAAAAATAATAGACGAGTATCCTTATAATGAATTAGCCTGGTTTAATATGGCAGCTGCTTTTCAGGGATTAAAACTCTATGAAAAATCCATCGATGCGTATCAGTATGCTGTTGCAATCGATGAAAAGTTTGACTATGCTTATCGCAATATGGGTGATGCCTATTTGCGATTAAGAAAGTATAAAGAAGCCATTGATGTTTTGGAAAAAGTATTAGAACTAGCAAGGCCCGAAGACGTGATCTATGAAGCAATTGGTCACTGTTACCATCGGTTGGGAAATTATGCTCAGGCAAGGTTTCATTATAAAAAAGCGGTGCATTTAAATACCGACGATAGCAAACTATATTATAAGATCGCGGTTACTTATATGCTCGAAGAACAATGGCAGAGCGCCTTGAAGCATCTTGAAAGTGCGATGCGCATCCATCGTAGCATGACCGAATACAATTTAGCAATGGGTGAGTGTAGGATGAACCTTGGGCAGTATAAAGAAGCCATCCAATATTTTAGTGTGGTTGTTCGTCAGAAGCAAAAAAATGTGGCGGGTTGGGAAGCCCTGATCCGTTGTTTGTTGAAAGGCGAATTTTATGAAGAAGCACTTGTTCAATCCGTTGCAGCCATGAAAGCAACTGATGGTAAACCCATCTTTTTATTTTACCAAAGCACTGCCCTTTTTGTAAATGGAAAAACGAAGGAGGCTTTGATAAGGCTGGAAATGGCAATGGATAAAGCACCAAAACTCCTCAAAAAATTTATTGAACTAAATCCAGCCATTTTACAGAATAATCAGGTGGTTGATATTGTAGCCCGATACAAGAAGGGTAGAAAAATATAAGAAAACTTAAACAAAGCTGTTGGCGCTGTACTGGATAAAGTCGCTCGATTAACCTATTTTTGCACCCGAAATCAAGCGATATGAATTTTAATTTAACACAGATACCTGATCGTATAGAGAAACCAAGGGCACACGGAATTACAATGGTCATGGATAAAGGGCTAAGTATTCCAGAAGTGCATAATTTTATAAGCATTGCTGGTCCGCATGTAGATGTTGTTAAGTTAGGATTTGGTACTGCATTCGTTACCCCGAACCTAAGAGAAAAAATTGAAGCGTATCAGTCGTACGATATCCCTGTTTATTTTGGTGGTACTTTATTTGAGGCATTTTTGATCAGAAATCAATTCGACGATTATATTGCCATGTGCAAAGATTATCACATTGATTATGTGGAAGTAAGTGACGGATCTATTAGCATCCCTCACCCAGAAAAATGCGGTTATATTGAAAAACTAACGAAACACGCAACAGTGTTGAGTGAGGTTGGAAGTAAAGATGCAGCCCATATCATTCCTCCTTATAAGTGGATCGAACTGATGCGAGCTGAACTAGAAGCTGGTTCTTCTTATGTGATTGCTGAAGCACGTGAAGCTGGTAATGTGGGAATCTATCGTGGAAGCGGAGAGGTTCGTGAAGGATTGGTACAAGAAATTTTAACACAGATCCCTGCAGAAAAAATTATTTGGGAAGCTCCTCAGAAAGCACAGCAATTATATTTTCTTGAATTGATTGGTTGCAATGTGAATCTTGGAAATATTGCGCCAAACGAAATGATCGCTTTGGAAGCCATGCGCATTGGATTAAGGGGAGATACTTTTACTTTATACTTAGATAAATAATCCTGTCATGCGTTTATTTGGCTTATTGGGTTATCCCTTAACGCACTCATTTTCGCAGAAATATTTTACTGAGAAATTTCATAAGTTAGGCATTACTGATGCTGATTATGAGAATTTTTCTATTCCTGAAATTGAAGAATTACGAAATATTCTTGCCACAAAAAAAGACTTAGCAGGATTCAATATTACTATACCCTACAAAAAAGCTGTGATCTCATTTTTAGATGAAGCATCAGATCCAGTCAGAAAAATGGGGGCTTGTAATTGCATAAAAATCATTGAAGGAAAATTAAAAGGATATAATACAGACGTAGTTGGATTTCAGCAATCTTTAGAACCTTTTTTAAAACCAGCACATAAAGCTGCATTGATCTTAGGTACGGGTGGTGCATCTGCAGCAGTGGAATATGTTTTTCAACAGATGCAAATTCCTTATCAATTTGTTTCAAGAACTGGTTCTGCAGAAGCTATCAGCTATCAAGATCTAAACAAAGAAGTCATTGAAGCACATCAACTCATTATCAATACTACGCCACTTGGTATGTATCCCCATGTTGATGCATGCCCTGAAATTCCTTATCAATTCTTAACACCTCAACATCATTTGTTTGATTTGATCTATAACCCAAACGAAACAAAGTTCTTGCAACTTGGCAAACAACAAGGCACTACCATTCAGAATGGGTTTGAAATGTTGATCTTGCAAGCAGAGGAAAGCTGGAGAATCTGGAACGAAATTTACTAAATCATATTTAAATTGCGTTTGTATGAAAAAGCAATTAGCCAATACTTTTTTAATTGTTGCAATGTTTGTGATCATGGCAATTTGGATGCTTCCTGCGTGCACGAATTCGAATGACGTAAAGCTGGTTGATTGGAAAGAAGCCAAAATGTATGAACTGCCTCAACAAGTGATCGATTTTTATTACAACGCTGATACCAGTTCACAAAAGATCTTTGCTGTTCTAGATTCTAATTTTGTGGCGGAAGAAAAGTTTTTTCAACAGGGTAGCTTTTCAGAAACACATTATGTTGTTCAGATCAATCATCAACCGATCAATATTCGTGAAAGGGATTTCAGGGCCCCGTTCCTCATTTTCAATGGCAGATTGTATTATTCCAAAAGCTTGATCCTGAAAGGAAAATTAATGACGCCTCAGGATTTGTTTATTTATTATGTAGATTTAAAGACGATTTTGAAATAAATAAGGATTCCCACAACCAAAATGAATTTTCATGAAAAATGTTTTTGATCTCAATGATTCAAATGAACTCATTCATCGTATTAACCTGCTAACACCTGAAACGAAAGGTTTGTGGGGTAAAATGTCGGTTGCTCAAATGCTGGCGCATTGCAACGTGACGTATGAAATGGCCTTTGAAAATATTCATCCAGAGCCTAATGCATTTGTGAAGTTGATCCTGAAATTATTTGTCAAGAGTTCTGTTGTTAATGAAACTCCATATAAAAAAAGTATTCAAACAGCTCCCGCATTTATCATCAAAGAGGATAAGGATTTTGCAAAAGAGAAAGAACGTTTGATCGCCTATATCAAAAAAACATTTGAATTAGGTGCATCTCATTTTGATGGGAGAAAGTCGCTTTCATTTGGAGCACTGAATAAAACCGAATGGAATAATATGTTTTATAAACACTTAGACCATCATTTGTCTCAGTTCGGTGTTTGATCTGATTAATTGATGGTAAGCGTTTCTTTGAGTCGGATGTCTCTCGAAGAAGCACCGATCATGATTCTAAAATTACCTGGCTCCACCACTTGTTTCATTTGCAGGTCATACATTTCAAGCAACTCTTTTGAAATGTTGAATGTAATTGTTTTTGTTTCCCCTTTTTTTAGGAACAGTTTTTGAAACCCTTTCAATTCCATCACGGGTCTTGCTACTGTGGCTAATTCATCATGGATATACAATTGTACAACTTCTTCACCGTCTCGATCTCCAGCATTGGTTAATTGAAAACGAACGATCGCGGTATCGTTTTCATGCATGTGTTTTTTATCTATCACCAAATTATGGTAATCGAATTTGGTATAGCTCAAGCCATAACCAAATGGGAATAAGGGTAGTCCGGATTGATCAAGATAGTCATCACCACGCCCTGTAGGCAGATGTTTATAAACAAGAGGCAATTGCCCCTCTGAGTTTACAAAGCTGATCGGCAGTTTTCCTGAAGGGTTTGTTTCGCCAAACAGTATTGATGCAACGGCATCTCCACCTTGCACACCAGGATACCAACAATCAATGACTGCTTTAACTTTAGGTAACCAGTTTTTCATGGTAATGGCACTACCTCCAACAAGTACAACAACAACTGGTTTCCCAACTTCGATCAATTGCTCTAAAACTTTTTCCTGATTACCGGGTAAAGCAAGCGAAGACCGATCTCTAAATTCACCCTCTTCAATGCCAGCTGTGAAAATTACCAGATCTGATTTTTGCGCCAATGCAATGGCATCTTTTAATTGCTGTGCTTCTTGAGTTGGTCTTTTCCAAATGAGTTGAATATGCGCATTGCCATTTGGTTCTTTAAATTCTATGCGAATAGGGTAGGGCTTATTTTTTTCGAAATAAAAATCTACCAGATCTGTGTGTTCACCTTGTTTTAACCATCGATCAATGACCAGTTGATTATTGATATATAAACGAAACCCATCATTGCCCTTGAGCCCTACCTGAATTTTAGCACTAACAGGAAAGGTCAAATTCCCAGTCCATTTTGCACTATAAAAATCTGAGGTTAATTCAGGAGTGGGAGGATATAATGTCCAACTAAAATTAATTTCATGATCCAACCTTTTTAAAATAGGTGCACCACTTGCCTCGATATTATTGAAATATTCACCCAATAATCCTTGCTGGATTTTACCATCGATTACAGTAGACAAATTGCTAAATGGAATGGATTGAATTTCTTGGTTGATGCGTGTTGAACCTGGTGCAAATTGTATGGTTACATTTCTTTTAGAGGCCAAGCTTTTAATGCCTTCAAGTATTGAAATCTTATTTTCGTCTGGTCCGGAATAGCCACCCAGCCTAGCTTCTATTGCATCTGTTCCAATGAGTGCAATACTTTTTATGCTTGATTGGATAGGCAAAATATTATGATCATTCTTTAATAAAACCATCGATTCTTCTGCTGCTTTTTTAGAAAGCTCGCGGTTTTTTATAATGAAACTTGTATCACTAATATTTTCTGAAACATAGGGTTGTTCAAATAAACCCAGTTCAAATTTGGCTGTTAACACACGTGCAACAGCTGAGTCGATTTTTGCGCTTGGAATACTACCATCCAAAAATGGCTGGATAAATAGTTTACCATGTTCATGAGCAGTTTGAAAGATCACATCCAACCCATTGATGATTGCTTGTTTTCCTGATTCTGCATAATCATTGGAAGTATTATGTAACACATTCGCCCCACCAACTGCACTAGCATCAGAGATCACAAAACCAGTAAATCCCCATTTTTCTTTTAGGGTGGTGTTGAGTAGCCAATTGTTTGCTGAAGATGGACTTCCATCCACAGAATTATAAGCCGTCATAATACTTCTTGCTCCAGCTTTTTTGATCACATTCATGAATGGAACAAAATCGTTTTCATACAATCTTCTTTCGCTGTAATGAATGGGATAACTATCCCTTCCTCCATCACCAACATTGGCAATAAAATGTTTAGGGGTAGTGATGATATTATTTCTTTCAAATGCGCCAATATAGGCTACACCCATTGCAGAACTTAGAAATGGGTCTTCACCATAAGTTTCTTCTGTTCTTCCCCAACGAGTATCAGTTGCTAAATTGATCACAGGAGAAAGTATTTGTCTGATGCCCCTCAATTTTGTTTCCTGGGCTATCGCAGAAGCCACTTCACGCATCAGCGTTGTGTCCCAGGAAGCAGCCAGGGCGATGGATTGAGGAAATGCTGTAGATCCTTTACGTACCAGGCCATGTAATGCTTCATCAAAGGCGATCATGGGAATTCCCAACCTGGTTTGTTCTATAAAATATTTTTGGATCTGGTTGATCTTCTTTGCCAAACTCTTTGCGTCTTCACCTACGCCATATTTTAAAAGCTGATTTGCTGCACCAGTGTTTGAAGATTCAGCACTAACCTGAAAACCAAACAGTCCATTTTGGTATTTCGCTTCATCTCCTTCCTTGATGTTGCCAGGGATCATGAATAGTTGCCAGAATTTTTCTTCGGCAGTCATTCTAGAAAGCAGGTCGTTCACTCTTTGAGGAATAGGCAGCTTTGCATTCTTATAGGGTAGGGTGTTTTGTGCTAAAACATCACCCATATGTATCAATTGGGATGAAAAGAAAATCAGAAAAAAAATAGTTGACTTCATATTACTAAATGTATGATAGCACTACGATGACTGGGTTAATTTTGCAATAGCAATCGCGGGAATACTTGTTTTCTTTTTGCTGGTATAGTCATAACAGATCATCCCTGTTTTTGCTTTTCCTGCAACTATTATTTCTGCTCTGTTAATGATCTCTAATAAATAGAAAAGGTCAAAACCTAGTTTGTCAAAATCTACAGCCTGTACCGATATTTTTACAGTGTCGCCATAATTTAATTCGTGTCGATATTCAATGGCTGAATCTGCCATGATCAATCCGAATCCTTCAAAGTCTAATTCTTTGTATCCAAATTGATGTAGGTATTGCTGGCGTGCTTCTTGTATCAAGGAAAGGAAACTATCATTGCCAACATGGCCACCATAATTCAAATCGGTGATGCGGATTTTCAATTCTGTTGAAAATGAATATTGTGCAGGCATTGCCAATTTAATTCTATTCATGATACCTTTTGTTTTAGAAAATCGATGAGCTGTGCAACTGCTTTTTTTCTGTGACTGAATTTATTTTTCTCCTCCATACTCATTTCTGCAAATGTTTTATCAGAGCCATCAGGTATGAAAACGGGATCATAGCCAAAACCTTCTGCGCCTTTTTGTTGTTCAATGATGCGGCCCTTACAAATCCCTGTGAATAGATATTCCTGATCATTCCAAATGAGCGAAACAACTGTTCTGAATTGAGCAGTTCTATCTGAAGCGCCATGTAATTTTTCTAAAAGCAGTACTATATTGTCTTGGAAATTTCTTTCTTCACCAGCGTATCTTGCACTTTTAACTCCTGGTTCACCGTTCAGTGTGAAAACCTCTAATCCAGTATCTTCGCTAAAGCAATTTTTATTTGTGATGCGATGGATGGTGCTTGATTTTTCAGAAGCATTGGCTTCTAAAGTTGCATGTGGTTCAGGAATATCTATATCTATTCCGGCTTTTAATAGGGTGATCACTTGAAAAGGTTCTTTTAAAATAGAACGAATTTCTTTGACTTTATTTTGGTTATTGGTTGCAAAAACAAGTTCTATATTTTCCACGCGATATAATATTAGAGACAGTTTATTTATTCGTATTTACATTCCTACAATTGAAACATATTCTTTAAGCTCATCCAAAGTTTTGACTTTTCCAGTTTCGCTTCTTTCGAATCTCCTTCCATTGTTTTTAGGGTAGCTGCAAAAAGGAATTTACAATTATCGTGTTGTTGAACCTGATAATTTGGAATGGTGAAAGGGAGTTGAATTTCTTTTGGTTGCAGGTCAAATGCGATAATAAATTTGGGCTGCAATTTTTGTTTCAGATCTGCGTATGCCAATGGGTTATTGATATGATTCACCAACGCGATATCACCCAGGTTTAATTTACAGGCGTTTAAAATGTTGGATAAGAATTGCAAATGCTGGTCGTTAATAAAAGCAACATCTGCTTCTTTGATTAGGATGGTGACTTTTTTTCCATTGTTTCCCAAGAACCATTGTTTCTCATTTTCTTTGATGGCCGCTGGTACCTGTTTTGGAGCAACTGGTTTTGTGTTTTTTGGTTCTGTAACAGAAACTTTAATTTCAGGAGTCTTTAAAACGTTTTCAACAGGAGTTGTTGGTATTTTTGTATGTGTAACAATATCCGATCCCAACACCAATAAATCGGTATATAAATTGGCAATTACAAAATCGGGAAGCTGTGTTTTTTCTGTCGGCATCTGCTGTTTGTAAAGTTAACGATTGTTAGCTTTTATTTTTTTCGTTTATTTGCAACAAATATAAAACTATGGTAGCAGCAGCGGACATAAAGATTGAGAAAATAGCAGTGAGTAAACTATTGGAATTGAGCCTAGACAATTTGCCTTTTGGAAGGTATTTTACCGATCATATGCTTGAAGCTGATTATATTAACGGCGAATGGACCAATATCTCTATCAGACCTTATCAAGCCTTATCATTTGAACCTGCGTTATCTGCGATCCATTATGGTCAATCGATCTTTGAAGGAATCAAAGCCTATAAGACCGACGCAGGGGATGCATATATATTTAGACCTTACGACAATTTTATTCGTTTCAATACTTCTGCCGAAAGGATGTGTATGCCAACCCTTCCTGAGGAATTGTTTATAGAAGGGATGCGCCAACTGATTGAGTTGGATAAAGACTGGATCCCGAACAAAAAAGATCATTCTTTATATATCAGACCATTCATGTTTTCTTCCGATGCATTTTTGGGAGTAAGGCCATCTGCTACTTATAAGTTTTTGGTGATACTTAGTCCGTCTGGCCCTTATTTCGCAGCACCCATGAAAATTTTGGTGGAAGAAAATTATACCCGTGCTGCTCCAGGTGGCGTTGGCTTTTCAAAGAATGCAGGCAATTATGGCGGTAGTTTAATTGCAGCACGCAAAGCCAATGAAATGGGATATGATCAGGTATTGTGGACTGATGCATTTGAGCATAAATGGTTACAGGAAGTTGGGATGATGAATGTGGTATTTATCATCGATGGTGTTGCTGTAACGCCTTCATTAGAAGAAGGTACCATTCTTAAGGGTGTTACTCGTGATAGTGTTTTAACGCTATTACAAAAAAGAGGGATCAAAGTAGAAGAGCGTAGAATTAGCATTGATGAATTGATTGCTGCCTATCAAGCAGGAAAAGTGCAGGAAGTTTTTGGTACTGGTACAGCAGCTACTATTGCACCAATTAAGGAAATGAAATACAAAGACACGATCATGAAATTTGATACCGATAGCTGGACGATTGCTCCTGCCATTAAGCAAGATATGGATGATATAAAATCTTGCGCAGTAGCTGATGAAAACGGCTGGATGTTTAAAATATAAATTTTGATTTGATACTTCATAAGCCTGCACTAATCTTTAGTTGCAGGCTTATTTTTTTGTGCATCACGCTCTTCTTTAAATTTTCTTTTAATACCATATCCAATTCCTGCTGCTAATAATAGGCTAAGTCCGCCATCAATAGGTACATCATTGGTATCTTGTTCAAATCCTGGAGCTTGAGCCCATAGCAGAAATGGGAGTATAGACAAAATACAAAGCATTGAATATTTTAATGTTAAATTTTTTTTCATAAATACAGTTTAGTTTTTAATGATTTTTTGAACAATAGTTTCTTCAGTATTTGTAATTGATACAAAATATATTCCAGTGGGCATTGAACTTAAAGAAATCGAATGTGTAATGTCTAGTTGTGGTTCTAGTTTTTCAGTAATCAAATTTTGCCCAACTTCATTCGATAATGTAATTATCAATGGCAATAATTTGGGAGAATGTATCTGTATTGCAAACCAATTTGGAGATGGGTTAGGAAAGACTATGCAACTTAATTTTTGTTTATTATAATTTACAGTTGAGGATTGCTTTGAAAACATTTGTATTTCAAACCTAGTATTGTCATTTAATGAAGGCTGCTTATTAGTTTGAAAAGTATATCTAACCCCTTCATTTAATAAAACCTTATTATTTTCTTCCCGATCAATTAAAAATAAATCAAACGCAGACAATTCGGGAAATTGAGCCACAGTGATATTCAGTTGTTTCTCGAATGTTGTAGCAAGTCCAATGGGTATTCTAACTAACTGTGAAATAGGTCTAGCATCAATACAGAGTCTTAGTTTCTCACTACTTAAGCTATATAAATTGAGTTCCGGATTCATCATTTTCCTCGCATCATATTGATCTATACTATCAGTAGATTGTGCATTAAAAATTATCAAATGTTTATCCCAGATAATGCCATCAGATTCCACTATAAGTGATAATTGATTTTTTGTTTTTTCGGTTACACCTAGCACACGAATTGGATTACTGCTTAATACTTTACATGCTTCTGTAAATTGAATCGTATTTCCCGATAATGAGTCGTTAGTTTGAGCAAAAAATGCAGTGAAACTCGGCAGAATAATATTGCTCGTAAACGGATAACATGCGTAACCTCCCATTGTACCCAGGTAAGGATCCCATAGGTAGTAATAAGGAACTATTTTCGATCCGATTTGTAATTTACTCATGTCAATATCTGCCGCATATGGATTGCCAACTAAGTTGAACCCTGAATTCATTGAATTCTTTGATAATGCAATGGTTTGACTTCCAATATTGACACTGTCTTTTAAATGTAGGGTTACTGATGATGGGGTATAAGGTTTGCCATCAAGTCCTTCTCCTTTTTTGCCTCTTAAATTGATTCTAATTCCTTGGGAGCGGAGCCAGAAATTATTTTCTGCACCATTTGTTTTAGTAAATGCAATCCATCCAGGATCTGTTGAACTTCCATCACCCAATATAGAATTATACCAGAATGCAGAAGGGTTATTTGTTGCAGTAGAAGTGAATCCATTCAGGTTTCCGCCATTCCCGGTGATATCGATATCTGAAAGCAATTGATTTAAAGCAATAGGATTCGCGAAGGGATGAGCCATGAAACGATAATTCCGCTTACCCCCAGGAATGAATTTTTGGACTTCAACTTTTCCTTGGATAATTGCCCCTTTACCCAAAGATTGAATCATTGAAGAACCTTTGTCTGATGAGCCTAATACCAAGTTTCCATTACTTTTAAGAGTGGAGCTGTCTCCAAGTAAAACAATTCCTTTCTTGTTACTCGAAACAATTTTTAATGGTTGTGATATGCTGCAAATTGCGCCAGAACTGAGTTCGAGGGCATTCAAAACCGCAGCATTTGAATCAAACCTTAGTGACCCAGATTTGCCACGAATAGTTAGCATGGATGCTTCATTACCCATGAGAAATCCCATACCTGTGTCAATTAGTTGGTTGATATTGAGTTGGAAATTCAGCAGGGATAGGGCTATATTTTTTTCAATTAGTAAATTTTCTAGTATCCAATTATTTGTCAATTCAATAGTACCTATTCGATTTACTAAATGGAATATTTTTCCCAAACCAACAAAGGAATCAGGTTTGTTTCCAGACCCATTTGGAAGGGCCCCCCAGGATTCTAAATTCGTTAAATCCCCACTTGGCATTAGATAAAAGTGTTGAATCAATTGGAAATGCCAATCCGGCAAATTGGTAAATCGAGCATTACTTCTATTCCAGTTTTTGGAATTGCCAATAGACGCTAAAATTTCATCCTTAGAGCCAGCTATAGAGTCGACACTATAATACTGATCGTCGTTTTCAGTTGGAAAATCCCTAGCTGTAATTCCGTTTACTAATGAAGCGGGAAGCCATGATTGATTTGATGTTGGTGTACCTGTAATAATCCAGGGTCTTGAACCAAATGCATAAATAAAATTTGGGGCCGTGGCATTTCCCTGAAAAGCAATCAATTCATCACCTGAGGTGGAAAGTTTGGCTGCGGAGCTAGAACTTATAGTTCCAAAATTTGCAGTGGGGGATGTTCCTAAGCTATTAAAATTGACCGTTACAACCGTTCCCTTTGCTATACCTATCATCGGAGCAGTCCACGTATGTACCCCCTCAGTTGTATTTACGAAAGCAGGTGTGCTAAGTGAGCCATTCCAGCCTTTTTCGGAAAAATGAATTTGGGTATTGGGAGCAAGATCAACAAGGCTTAGAAATGCAAATTGGTCGTTATTGTCTGATTGGAAAGCAATAATGGCAATGTCGCCTGGTAGTAACTGAGTGCCCTGTGCATTAATTTGAAAGCAAAAAGCAAAAAAAGCCCAAAAAAGAAGTGTTTTATGTTTCATAAAGTAGGTTTATGGTATCAAAATAACTGGCCGTAACTGCCATTTGCAAGGCCTGAAAAGAGATTGGGCTAAAACTTTACATTATTTGGGTGTTTCTGAATAATCAACTCAGCGTGTTTTAGCGGTTCAGGAACTGCATGGTTGGTCAGATTTGAAAACTTTGGTTAATTTTGAAGGAATCAGCAACAATTTATCCCCGATTTTAAGGCTGATTTGGCTCTATTTTGGATTTTTTTTGAAATAGTGGGGGAAAACTTTTGAAAACATTTTGGTTTTTCACATCCAGCCATTACCTTTGCCGTCCGAAATTTTAAACGGATTAGAATGCCTACAATACAGCAATTAGTTAGAAAAGGTCGCGAAATAATTAGAGCTAAAAGTAAATCAAGAGCTTTGGATGCATGTCCTCAGCGCCGTGGTGTTTGTACCAGGGTTTACACTACCACTCCTAAGAAGCCAAACTCTGCGTTACGTAAAGTAGCGAAGGTTCGTTTGACCAA
>CAIYAG010000029.1 GCA_903924075.1 uncultured Bacteroidota bacterium
AATAGCACCACCTAAGTGGCTTAAACTAACATCCAACAAATTGATAATTGCAGACATACTGTTTGTTTTTGTTTATGAAAAAAAAGATTAGTGGTGTGCTTCTTCGTGAGCACCTTCTCTTGACTGACCAATAAACACTGCGGTTAAGTTGGTAAAGATGAATGCCTGAATAAACGCTACCAATATTTCAATGAAATAAATAAATACTGTAAAAGCAATAGATACGGGTGCAAATCCCCAACCTGCTGCAGTGCTCATTGCACCGAAAATAAAGATCAACATTACAAAACAAGTAATGATGATGTGCCCTGCTACCATGTTGGCAAAAAGACGGACGATCAATGCAAATGGTTTTGTGAAAATTCCTAAGAACTCTACAGGTACCAAAATTGGTTTAACAAAACCTGGTACCGGAGGATTAAAAATGTGCGCCCAAAAATGACGGTTGGTGCTGAACAAGATCACAAAGAAACTGATCACACCCAATACAACTGTAAACGCAATATTACCAGTTACGTTTGCAGTTCCTGGAATTAATCCGATCAAGTTATTAATAAGAATAAAGAAAAATACGGTCAACAAATAAGGCATGTATTTTTCATAGCCATGACCCAAATTTGGTTTTGCCACATCGTCTCTCACAAAAGTGATCACAGGTTCAATCGCATTTTGAAAACCTGATGGTGCAGTTCTTGCTCCACCCTTTTTATACTTGTTTGCCACACTGATCATGATCACTGATAATAATACCAATGCCAATATCATCTGTACCACATTACGTGTTAAACTGAAATCATATAAGCTTACAGATTCTTCAATTTTACCAGCTGCATCCACTGCAACAATCTTTCCTTCTTCACTT
This sequence comes from uncultured Bacteroidota bacterium, assembly GCA_903924075.1. Lineage (GTDB taxonomy): Bacteria > Bacteroidota > Bacteroidia > Chitinophagales > Chitinophagaceae > Sediminibacterium. The sequence goes on from CAIYAG010000029.1 coordinate 863, forward strand.
TTATAGCCATTGTAAATAGCTCCTTTGCTCAAATTGCCATAAGAAAATACAGCAATACCCCTTTCTTTTGAGTACACAATAACTGGTAAAGGAATAGCTACCTCGGTTTCTCCGATGGTCATGAAATGAAATTCGTGAGCATCTAAAATATGCTCCATAATGAGTTCTGCAGGATCAAAAGCACCTTCTTTCTTCTCTTTTCCGGCTTGCTCGGTTCCACTAGCCGCTTTTTCGGGCTCATTCTGTGCATGAAGGGTAGTAGTTACAAGCATACTTAATACGCTGAACATCACTACCAATAAAGATTTAACGCTTCTAAGGGCCATACCTGTCTCGAAATTTGCGGCAAAGATAGGGGTAAGGGCCCGAAAATTCGACGCAAAAGGGTAGAAAATCTTATGATATTTTTCTCAAGGGCTTAAGATGCCCAAATCCCCGTCTTTCTAAGCTGTAATCGTCTTTTTCTTTTCAAATTGCATCTCATGGAGCTTGGCATAAAGTCCGCCTAAAGCCAATAAACTTTCATGATTCCCCACTTCTTTCAGCTCTCCTTTGTCGAGCACTAAGATCTTATCCGCTTTACGGATGGTGGAGAGCCTATGTGCAATGATGATGGAAGTTCTGCCCGAAATCAGGGTATCTGTTGCTTTTTCGATCATTTGCTCGCTTTCAGTATCGATAGAAGAAGTGGCTTCATCTAAAATAAGGATCGATGGATTATATAGTAAGGCCCGAATAAAAGATAGTAACTGGCGCTGCCCCAGACTCAGGGTATTACCTCTTTCCATCACATGATAATCGTAATTATTAGGTAACTGCATAATAAAGTCGTGCACACCAATCATCTTGGCAGCAGCTACTACTTGTTCCCTTTTGATCGTTGGATTACGAAGGGTAATATTGTCAAGTATGGAACCGCTGAATAAAAAAACATCCTGCAAAACCACTCCAATTCCTTTTCTTAAAGCATCGAGATCGTAATCATTCACATTAACGCCATCTACTAAAATATCCCCTTTCTGGATCAGATATAATTTATTCAATAAGCTAATGATACTGGTCTTTCCACTCCCGGTATGCCCCACCAATGCCACGGTCTCTCCTGCATTCACCGTAAAGTTGATGTCTTTTAAAACATAATTCTCATCATTATAAGCAAACCAAACATGCTTGAATTCGATGCCTCCTTTCATACCAACCGGCTTAAATGCATCAGCTGGAGACGCTGGCAAAAAATCTTGGTTATCTAAAACCACAAATACACGCTCTGCAGCGATCATGCCCATTTGCAATACATTGAATTTGTCTGCGATCACCCTCAATGGCCTGAAAATTTGATTGAGATATAAGATAAATGCAACCAATAATCCAGCATCCAATGCCTTTCCAGCAATCCACCATACCAATAAACCGGTACTCACTGCCAATACCACTTCTACAATTGGGAAAAAGACAGAATATGCGAAAATGGCTTTCACATTGGCATTTCTATGTTCCGTATTGATCTTATTGAACTTGGTAAATTCTCGATCCTCACTCGCAAATGCCTGTACAACTTGCATTCCGGTAATATGCTCCTGCACAAAAGCGTTCAAAGCAGCTACTGCATTTCTTACCCTGATAAAACTTTTGTTGACGCTTTCCTTAAAATAATAAGTAGCGATGATCATAATAGGAAATGGGATTAAACTGATGAGGGTTAAACGCCAATCCATCCAAAACATCGTTGCCAAAGTAAAAATGATGGTCAGCAGATCCGCAAAGATCGGAATCAAACCATCCGAAAAAATATCGTTGATACTCTCAATATCATTAATGGTTCTGGTAGTTAGTGTGCCAATCGGTGTTTTGTCGAACTGAGAAAGATTCAATCCCAACACTTTTTCAAATACCGCAACCCGCATATCCCTTACCACACTCTGTCCCATCCACGATGTTGTAAAACTGAACACAAAACGTACGCTGGTTTCAATAAAAAGAAAGATCACCTGAAAAATGGTCACAGCAATAATGAATTTCGTAACATCTGAAAGATCGGTACTGAACAATACAGCCTTCAGCCAAACTGGCACATGTACCGCTTTCCCGCTTGCACTATCAACTGTTAGTTGAATTAAATAAGGTCGGATAGGTGCAAATACAGCCATCAAAATGGCAAGCAAAATGCTTCCATAGAATTTACCCGAATAGGGTTTTACAAACTGAAAAATTCTGCTAAAGAGAGAAAATTCAAATATTTTTTTTGGTTTTGTTTTCTGCATGATCTGTACAAATGTAACAACTAAGCATACATTGGGTTCACCACTCTTAAAATTTAGTGAAACTCATTTTCACGCGCTGTATCCGCGGCTAATCAGCCTTCATTGCTTATATTCGCTATTCGATAGAACAAGCAGTGGACAATCAATCTTCAGAAGCAGCGCTTCCCAAATATAACCTCACAATCGATCAGGAGAAGAACGAAATTCTCAGGCATTATCGTGCCCTATTACGCAGCCTTCGACCAAAATTGAAAAGAGGCGATAAAGAATTGGTGCGTCACGCTTTTGAGATGGCAGCAGAAGCGCATAAAACCATGCGCAGAAAAAGTGGGGAACCTTATATCATTCACCCATTAGCTGTTGCGATGATCTGTGTGGAAGAAATTGGACTGGGTGTACGAAGTACCATCTGCGCATTATTACACGATACTGTTGAAGACACTGATATTTCCTTAGAAGATGTAGAACACGAATTTGGTACCGAGATCATGCGGATCGTTGATGGATTAACCAAGATCTCAAATGTGATTGATACCAATACCAGTCAGCAAGCAGAGAACTTTAAAAAAATTCTCTTAACACTTACTGATGATCCTCGTGTAATCCTAATCAAACTCGCCGATCGTTTACACAATATGCGCACGCTCGATAGTATGAAACGCGAGAAACAATTGAAGATCGCTTCAGAAACCGTTTGGGTATATGCACCCCTTGCACACCGCATGGGATTGTATAGTATCAAAACAGAATTAGAAGATCTTTCCATGAAATACATGGAGCCCGAAGCCTATCGTGAGATCGCAAAAAAACTATCAGAAACAAAGAGAGAAAGAAGCAGGTATATCAACGAATTTATTCGACCATTAAAAGAAAAATTAGAAGCATCTGAATTTGATTTTGAAATTTATGGCCGACCCAAAAGCATTCATAGTATCTGGAATAAGATCAAGAAAAAAGCCGTGGCTTTTGAAGAAGTGTACGACCTTTTCGCCATTCGTGTGATCTTAAATTCTCCAGCTGAAAAAGAGAAAGAAGATTGTTGGAAAGTTTACTCATTAATTACTGATGAATACAACCCCTCTCCCGAACGTTTACGCGATTGGCTGAGTAACCCGAAGAGCAATGGATACGAGGCTTTGCACACAACTGTGATGGGGCCGCAAGGTAAATGGGTAGAAGTGCAGATCCGTTCAAAACGGATGAATGAAATTGCGGAGAAGGGTTTGGCTGCGCACTACAAATACAAAGAAGGCGGTGGAGATGAAGACCGCTTTGATAAATGGTTCGGACAGATCAGAGAAGTATTAAGTACACCGGATACAGATACCGTTGATTTCTTGCAAGATTTTAAAACATCTTTCTTAGCAGAAGAAATTTATGTATACACTCCAAAAGGTGATGTAAAAATGTTGCCCGTTGGAAGTACGGCACTTGATTTCGCTTTCTCAATTCACTCTGCCATTGGCACAAAATGTATTGGGGCGAAAGTGCACCATAAGTTGGTGCCCATCAGTCATAAATTACGTAGTGGAGATCAGATCGAGATTATTACCAGCAACAAACAAAAACCATCCGATGATTGGTTGAACATAGTTGTTACTGCTAAAGCAAAAAGTAAGATCAAAGATGCGCTTCGCGAAGAAAAAAGAAAGATCGCAGAAGATGGCAAATACACTTTGCAAAGAAAATTAGAAGGTTTTGGCGCAGCCGTGAATCAACACAATATTGATGAGCTTGTTCACTTTTATAAAGTTCCTTCACAATTGGATCTCTTGTATAAAATTGCAACAAAGTCGATCGATTTAAAAGAGCTGAAAGATTTTAATTTGATCGGTGATCGGATCGAACATCCACGACCAAAACCTGTGATACAGGAATTGAATATCGATCACAATCATGCAAAACATTTTTCTAAAAAAGATTCTGAGCTGATCATCTTCGGAGAGAGTAGCGATAAGATCGTTTATAATTTGGCAAAATGTTGTAACCCCATTCCTGGTGATGACGTATTTGGATTTGTAAGTACTGGAAAGGGTTTGATCATTCATCGTACCACTTGTCCGAATGCCACACAATTAATGGCCAATTACGGGCATCGTGTTGTAAAAACAAAATGGGCTAAGAATAAAGAGATCAGTTTCCTTACTGGTTTAAAAATCATTGGTATGGATGATGTGGGGGTTATTAATAAGATTACCAATATCATTAGCGGCGACATGCGCGTAAACATTGCGGCACTAACTATTGAGTCGTCTGAAGGAATTTTCAGAGGCACAATCAAAGTTTTTGTACACGATAAAGAAGAATTGGAAGAACTGGTTGAACGTTTAAAGCAACTGAAGGGAATACAAACAGTTGATCGTTTTGATACGGAAACACCTACCTAATAAGGATTTACACATTTTGTTCAAAATTGCTTGTAATTAATTGCAAGCAATACCAATTTACTCAAAGTCAAGGCTTATTTTTGCCTCGATTCAAAACAAATATATGGTTGATGTAATTCTAGGTTTACAATGGGGCGATGAAGGCAAGGGCAAAATTGTAGACTATTTCGCGCCCAGATATGATATCGTTGCACGCTTTCAAGGCGGACCAAATGCAGGACACACATTGTATGTTGATGGAAAGAAGCAAGTGCTTCACCAAATTCCTTCTGGAATTTTTCATCAGGATAAAATAAATATTATTGGTAATGGTGTTGTATTAGACCCTGTTACTTTAAAGAGAGAATGTGACGCTGTTGCAGCATACGGCATTGATGTGAAAAAAAATCTTTTCATTTCTGAGCGTACCAATATCATTGTGCCTACGCACCGTGCTTTGGATAAGGCTTCTGAAATGTCGAAGGGTGAAAGTAAAATTGGTTCTACTTTAAAAGGGATCGGACCAGCTTATATGGACAAGACCGGACGCAATGCTATACGAGTTGGAGACTTGTTAGATAAGAGCTTTACTACACAATACATCAAGCTTCGTTTAAAGCATCAGAAATTGTTAGATAATTTTCATTTCATCGAAGATATCTCTGCATGGGAAGAAGAATTTTTTGAAGCATTAGAGTTTTTGAAAACCTTGAATGTGATCAATTGCGAGTACTTCGTGAATGATCAAATTTCAAAAGGGAAAAAAGTATTAGCGGAAGGTGCTCAAGGAAGTATGTTGGATATTGATTTCGGTACCTTCCCCTTTGTAACTTCTTCGAATACCATTTCTGCTGGAGTTTGTACCGGTTTAGGAATTTCTCCAAAACAGATCGGTGAAGTGATGGGTGTTACCAAGGCTTATTGTACGCGTGTTGGTGGCGGACCATTCCCTACCGAGTTATTCGACGAAACTGGCGAGGAATTACGCCGGGTTGGAAGTGAGTTTGGTGCAACTACTGGTCGCCCAAGAAGATGTGGCTGGATGGATCTGGTAGCATTGCAGTATACTTGTATGATCAATGGGGTTACACAAATTGTAATGACCAAGGCCGATGTACTGGATGCATTTGAAGAATTGTCTATGTGTACTTCTTATAAAGTGAACGGGGTAGCAACCAAACAGGTTCCTTTCCAAATGGCAAAAGCCACGATTGAACCAATTTTGGAGCAATTCAAGGGCTGGAATACTGATACTACCCAGATTAAATTAGGAGAAGATTTACCTGAAACAATGAAGCAGTATATCGCATTTATCAACGAATATTGTGGTGTTCCTGTGAAACACGTTTCAAACGGTCCGGGCCGCGAACAAATCGTGCACATTTAGGAAAATTTTATTTTTAAAAAGAAAAGAAAAAAATATTTTTGGTTAATACAATTTTGCGTCTAAAATTTACGCAATAATCTTATTAGAATATGGCAGCGAAATCTGATAAGGATAGCAAATCCTCTACTCCAAAGACAACACCGGCAAAGAATGCCGATGCGAAACCATCTCCAAAAAGTAAAAAACAATTGGAAGATGATGATGATGATTTAGACGACGACGATGATGATGCGTTGGACGTTAAACCCGCAAAAAAAGGAGCTACAAAAGCTTCGTCGAAAAAATCGAAAGACGATGACGACGACGAGGATGATGATGTAGACCCTGAAGACGATTGGGATAAAGCCGAAGACGACGACGACTGGGATCCAGACTTCGACGAATTCGATATTCCAAAAAGCAAGGGTAAAAAAGCACCTAGTGCTGGTGGCTCAAAGAAAAAAGCGGAAGAAGAAGATGACTTTAAACTAGATGAAGACTTCAAAGAATTCGACCTGTTTAATGATAAAGACAGCGGCTTCGACGATGACGACGATGATGATTTCTAATCATACTTAACTCAAATAAAAAATGTTGAATCGGAAAACTGGTTCAACATTTTTTTTATACAAAAGTTTTATAGATGCTGTTAGGATTACTTAGATGCAGTAGTGCCTTCTATTAATACACGAAAAGATTCCATGAGGATCTGACCCTTCTTTGATTCAAAGATGGCAAGCTTGTCCTTTGGAATACGCATACTATATGGCTTGCCCTCTGCAAGGGTTTTATCAAAACCTGGGTTCCATTTATTAAATTGACTGATCTCCATTGCAAGGCTATTCGATAATACCATTGAATTATACCTTCCACTCAGATTCACTGTTGTAGTATTGGCAATTTCATCAGTTGATAAATTCACTTGCTGATTATCGGTGATCTGTGCGGCTTTTACTTTTAAGGTTTCATCAGCAGTAAGTGTTGTCCAACCTCCTGAACCTTCAAACACATAATGTGTGGCAATAAATTTTTTGACGTGCGTACGCGTTTCCTCTTTCAAATAATATTGCAGCACCCAGAAATCTCTGCTTCCAGATTTTCTGATACACTGACGCACTCTTCCTGCTCCACCGTTATATGCTGCCACCACCAATAACCAATCTCCAAATTCTGCATATAATTCCTTCATCAGTTTTGCAGCCACATGTGTGCTCTTATAAAAATCCATTCGCTCATCATTCACGCCTACACGCAAGCCATAACGCTTGGCTTCATAGTCCATCAACTGCCAAGGACCCACAGCACCAGCCCAAGAAACAAGGCCTGGTTGTAAATGACTCTCGATCACACTCAAATATTTCATCTCCTTAGGAATGCCATACATGGCAAGAATATTGTCGTACAGATCAAAATAGGGTTTGCCCCAGGTTTTCATACGTTCCAATTCTTTTCCCTGCTTACGGATATACTCCTGAACAAATGAAACAGCCTGTGGATTCAATTGATTGATATAGGGCTTAGAAGCATCAAACTTATTGGCAACAAACAGACTTTGAAAACCATACTTGTCGTGCGTGGTATCTACTGTTGGCTTTTCTTTATAAGCTGGGTCGGCCACGAAACTCATGGTTCCTACGGCACCTGCAAGCACAGCAAAAGCACCCAGAATAAAATGGGAGATCGAAAGCCGTGTTTGAATAGAAATGCCGAACCACTTCATGATCATAAATTTTGCTATGGTTTGCAAAATTAGTGCCAAATAAGTGAATGCTATGTGAAAGGGGTGTCGAAAAAACGCAAGTGATTGATTAAGAATGCATTAACTGTTCAGATAGTTGCAGCATCTTTGTTTCTTCAAAGTGATTAGTCATGATCTGTAACCCAAATGGCAGGCCATTGGCGTGGGTAAACAATGGGATAGAAATGGCAGGAATACCTACCAAATTTGCAAAAACCGTATAAATATCTGCCAAAAACATGGCTACCTGATCGTCTGACTTTTCACCAATTTTGAATGCAGTAGAAGGAACTGTTGGAGAAATGATGGCTTCGTAATCTTTAAAAACATCCACTGATTTGTTATAAAGAATACGTCTAACTTGTTGTGCTTTGGTAAAATAGGCATCGAAATAACCGGCACTCAAAACAAAGGTTCCAAGCATAATCCTTCTTTGTACTTCTTTTCCAAAACCGGCGCTTCTGGAAGCTTTGTACAGATCATTCAACGATGGATTCACCAATGGTGCGCGATATCCAAAACGAACTGCATCGAAGCGAGAAAGATTACTCGAAGCTTCTGCAGTAGTTAAAACGTAGTAGGTTGGAACAATATGATTCAGAAATTCGAATTCAATGGGATCAACAGTATGTCCTTCCGCTTTTAAATGATCAATCAACTGATAAATAGCTGTTTTCATTTCTAGATCCAGACCCGGATGTTCCAATGCCTGTTTGAAATAGGCCAGCTTATATTTTTTAGGTGCTGCTGCTAATTCTTTAGCATATGCAGGAACTGGTTTTTCAGAAACCGTACTATCAAAATCGTCTGATCCTGCAATCACTTCTAAACAAAGTGCAGCATCTTCAATGGTCTTTGAAAAGATCCCGATCTGATCGAATGAAGAAGCATAAGCGATCAATCCATAACGAGAGATCCTTCCATAGCTTGGCTTTAAACCAACAACCCCACAGAAATCTGCAGGCTGACGTACAGACCCACCCGTATCACTCCCCAAACTGATCATCGCTAAACCCGCCTGCACACTTACAGCCGAACCACCAGATGATCCACCTGGCACACGAGATTCATCCAGGGCATTTCGCACGGCTCCAAATGCAGAGTTCTCATTACTGCTACCCATTGCAAATTCATCGCAGTTTTGACGCCCAATGATTATAGCATCTTCCTGCAATAGTTTTTCAACTACCGTAGCGTTATAAATGGATTTGAAATTTTCTAAGATTTTGGAACCAGCAGAAACGGTATGGCCTTTGTAACAGATCACATCTTTGATCCCCACCACAACCCCGTGCAATTTGCCCAATGGTTTGCCATCTTTCCGCTTTGCATCTAATTCTTTTGCACGTTGTGTAGCTTCATCTGCAAATACTTCCAAGAAAGCATTGAGTTGTTTCTTTTTTTCAATTTCCATTAAATAATGGGTTACAGCAGTGCTGCAACCATCTTCATTTTTTGCTAAAAATGAATGATACTGTTCTATGGATTGAAATGAAAACAAGTTGATTTTTTTTACTGACTAATTAACTCCATTCTTTAGCTTCTGCGATCTTCCGCTTTTTTTCTATTCCTACGATTAAGAAGATACTGATCTCATACAACCCAATCAAAGGGATACTACAAATAATCGTACTCAACATATCAGGAGGTGTGATAATGGAAACAACAATTGTAATGACTAATATAGCATGCTTGCGATATTTTTTTAAGAATGAAGAACTTACTACTTCAATCTTTGCTAAAAAGTATAATACTAATGGAAGCTGAAACATTAAACCAGAACCAAGTACGAGTGGCATCATGGTATTAAAATAACTGGCAATGGTCCAGAAGTTTTCAATGCTCTCATCAATTTGAAATCCGGCAAAGAAGTTAATGGTGTATGGAGCAATGACATAATAACCGAATAATATTCCAATGAAAAAAAGTACGGAAACCCAAAAAATAACGCCACGGGTCCCTTTCAGTTCATTGTTTTTTAGAGCAGGTTTTACAAATCTCCAGAACTGCCAAAACACATACGGAAACGCAAGGATCAATCCGCCAATCAAGATCACGTTTAGGAAAACATTGAACTGGCCAGCTACTGCATTGCTTTGCATTTTAATGTTCACCGTGTTCAAGCAAAGTGTATCACCCATTCCCAAATATCTTCCAAGCTTACACAGGTAACGATAGGTCACAAAATCAGAATGGATGGGCCCCATTAAAATATTCCGAATAATAAACTTATTATAGTAAC
>CAIYAG010000030.1 GCA_903924075.1 uncultured Bacteroidota bacterium
AGGTCAATCCAAGAACAATATAGAACATTAATTACCAAGTCTTCCATAAAAGAAAAATAATGCAAAACCACATCAACAACAAGTTTGTGTAAATATCCATTAGTCCCACGCTCCAAAAATTCCTGCTAATACAAAAAGAAAGAAGGCAACAGCAAGCACAAGCAAGCCATGTAAACTCCAACTAATTAGTGTGTTCATCGTCCGTCTTTCCAATCTGGCTGAGCTAAATGCTTAGTCATAGTATTTTGATCTTCTGCGTGAACCCAATTGTCATCTTCACCAATAATATCCCAATTACCGGTGTTAATGTATTTTACAATTGGCATTCCGCAATGTTTGCAATTAGTCATTTAAACCCAACTTAGCAATTTCGTCCGGGTTTTCCACAAGTACTTCATTAAGTAATTGCCATTCAACAATAGGCCAACCTCGACCATTGAATCCAACAACTTTACCTACGTGAGAAATCCAAGTAACCTCATCACCAATATTAAATTTGTTTTCCATTATTTACCCACTATCGCAACAATAATAATTGCAAAACAGATAATGGTAATTCCAATTGCCTCTAAAAATACTTTCATTTTTCCGACACTTTCTCGTAAGCGCTCTTAGGAACCATAACAATGTTGGGGTTTTCAATCCAAAGCATGACGTGCTTCATTGCTTGTGTGTAACCCTTCTGCCAAGCCTGCTCCGTTTCGGTGAGCTGATCAAGGTCAGACTCAATATCGTTGCCCATTACTTCGCAAAAATATTGAATCTGTTGTATGGTTCTTTCGTTTAATTTTATCATTCGTATACTTCTCCGCCAACATTGAAGCTTTCGCAATTGCACGGGTACGTGTACGTGCCACGAAGCACCGTTGCCTTGCACTTGTGATATAGGTTTCCCTCGCGCTGGTGCGCTGCACCAACGTGACCACAAACACAAAGGGTGTTATTGCTGAAAACCCTTTGATCCACTACTTGACTTTCTTGGTCATAACCGCTTTAAAGGTTCCTTTTTCAAAAATTCCTGCGTTCACAGCTTTTTTCCACTTATAAGCAAAAACGCTTACCATTATGAAAAACATAACTGGAAATAAAAACACTAATAGTATTAACATATCTATCCTTAAATGAGTTGAATTTTTTTAATTTTAATACGTTCCCTAAGTTCTGGCTCTGTGTTGAAATCACTAAGCCATACGTAGGGCAAATCAAGACTTGATACCCAATCCTGCGTCAATCGAGCATCCATGGTAAACAATTCTTTTGTTTCTGTAAGGTAATAAAAGATTAGCTGTGCTTTTGTTGGTCGTTTGAAAGATAGATCAATAACTCTTTCAGAATGGCCTTGATTATCTTCAATAAACTTGACCGTAATTTCTTTGGCTTTTTCGCCCTCAAGATTTAAAAGAGTAAAAGTAACGTCGTCCTCAAGGAGTTCTTTTTCACTGGCAATGTTGATGCCAATGGTTTCCTTTAGGCTGTACAAATAGTCTTCTATTTTGCCTATGTCTGGTGCTTCACTAATCATATGTTCATTTTAGACCCATTTAGTGTAATTGTCAAGAGTTACACAAATGTAATTACAGTGATAGTATTTTTCTGGCGGACCTGGTGGTAGTTTATCCCCTTTTCCTACTTCTCAGGTGCTGCCTTACTCACGTTGCAGAGCCCCCTGGATACCTTCCCAGGGGGCTTTGTGATATACTTCACAAGTGATTATGTTAAGTAAATACACTAATAATAACCCTTGCCATGGGTGGTTGACGTGGTATAATGTAGTATGTTAGAAATGAAGACGAAAGGAGACTCGATACTGTGAATCAACACCTCAGCTTTACGTAATATAAGCCAAACATTGGAGAAGAATGCGTAGAATTATCGCAGTTTTAATCGTAGTAACCGTAGTATTTGTAATAATGGAAACCATAGGAATGGCGACCAAAGCATTAGGCAGTGTAAAAAATGGGTCTAGTACCCTTGTAACAAAGCCAGTAATTGACATGAAGCGTACGTTGATTGTTAGTGCCGATGGCACACAGATGGCGACATCTTGGGTTCAAGTTCAAGCTGATCCCGCCCTTTCAACGTCGCATAAAAAGGCGCATGACGCGCCACCACTTGTATCAGCTCTTGATATGCAAAAGTGGTCAAAGGTGAACATTTGCGAGACTGGCGGCAATTGGCACACAAAAGGGAACTTATACCAAGGGGGCTTGGGCATTTTGCTCACGAACTGGTATGCATACGGTGGTTACAGTCTTTTTGGACCTGAATGGTCTGCCACCCCACAACAACAAGTGTACATTGCCAAAAAAAT
>CAIYAG010000031.1 GCA_903924075.1 uncultured Bacteroidota bacterium
TGAATAATGATTTGAAAAATTTGATCAATCATTCATTTGGCTATTTCCCTAAACTTAAGGAAGCAGCAAACACTGTTATTACTGCAGAAGACAAAATTGCACTGATACAAACAGCTGCAAACCCAACAGTAGGTGCACAGGCTGGATATCTGTATATGGCGCCAGTTTCGAAAGTTGCTTTCCCAGGTTCAACTGAACTATTCAAATTTGTGCCAAATAACAATTATAATACTTCAGTTAATGCAAATTATGTAATTGCAGATTTTGGAAGAATCAAAGCCAATATTGAAAAAGCAAAAACAGATCTTCAATTTGCAAAAGATAATATTGAGTTGATCAAATCACAATTGGCCAATCAGGTGGCTACCATATATTATAATATGGTGTATTTACAAAAAGCGATCAGTATTCAGGACAGTGTATTAAATTTTCTGAACGAGAATAAAAAGATCGTTCAATCAAAATTGAATGATGGTGAAGCACTGAAAATAGACCTTTTAAATATTCAGGCGAATATCGACAATGAAGAAAATAGAAAAGTAGATCTAAAAAATAGTTTACAAAAACAGTTGAACCTTTTAAATTATACTACTGGCACCAATGCAAGTGCAGGAAATAGTTTTGACTTTGGGATCGCTACTGTAAATAGTCAAACTGCACTAGATTCTTCTGTGCATAATAACCTTGATTTTAAAATTGCGAAAGACAAGATCGATCAGGCTAATGGAGAGATCTCTATTGCTAAGCTGAACGACAAGCCAAGTATTTTAATGAATGGTGGACTTGGTTTCAAAAATGGTTTCATCCCTGATATCTACAAATTCCAATTCAATGGATTAGCAGGTGTAACTTTAAATATTCCCCTTTACAGTGGGGGTAGAACCAAACAGCAAGTGAAATTGCAACAGCATTTAATGCAACAACAGGAATTGGCTTTAGAATCATTAAACGCCAATTATAAAAAAGATATCGCTCAGGCAATGACAGATATTCAAACAAATATCGAGAGGATCGGCAATACGCAATCACAGATAGATCAGGCAAAATATGCACAACAATTGGCTGCGATCCGTTTTAAAAATGGAGTGGGTACCAATTTAGAATTGACCAATGCTAGCACCAATGTACAAAGGGCTGAGTTTAGTAAATTGCAATACCAATATCAATTGTGTATTTCAAAATTAGAGCTAGCCAAATTAATGGGTTATCAATACTGGTAGAAGTTATTGTGCATCAAACCAAATGGGAGTTGTATCGTCTGGCACTGCATTATAATTAATGAATAATTCTTCTCCTGCAGCAATTGGGCGCAGGGTTTTAATGGTCATTAATTCATTTTCAAAATCCATTTCATAATAGCAATTGGATTGATAGGAATGATTGTATATAGATATATATCCCATTCCTAATGCACCCATTTCATAGGCCTCGCCCCATTCAAATACATAATTGTACAGCATAGTTTCTTCTGCTTTGGTACGGTCGTCTTTCGATAAAACCAATACCGGTGAGATTTCTATCACTGTCTCTGCCCCTATCGATTCTGTCGTAAATACGCCTCTGCCTCGCTGTTCTGATGGTGCAACTACTAAGATGGGTAATATCATATCTAAATATTAATACAAAGTTAGTATAAACGGTAGTAGTAAATTTCCTTACAAGGCTTCAAAAACCTAAATTGCAGACATGTCGCTCGAAATAGAACAATTAAATATGACTGAGCAGTTTGAACATCTGATTGCAACAGACGACAAGCTGGCAATTCGGGAATTCCTGAACGATCAGAACATTTCGGATGTAGCATTATTGATCAATGATTATCCTGATTTTGAGGCACAGATCATTGCAAATATGGCAATTAACCGTGCTTCCAGCGTATTTAAGATCCTTGATATTTCGCAGCAAAAAGACATCATTAAAGAATTACCTACGGCCAAAACCGCAGAATTACTCAACGATTTGCCTGCGGATGATAGAACCGACTTTTTAGAAGAATTACCCAAAGCGGTAATTCGTGATCTGATCAAACTATTAGAACCTGAAGAAAGAAAAATCACCCTCTCTCTGCTAGGATATCCGGAAGATAGTGTGGGACGTTTAATGACACCCGACTATGTGTATGTATTTGCACATAATACAGTGGCGGATGTATTTGCAACAATTCGAAAATTTGCAAAAAATAGTGAAACAATTGATGTGATCTATATCATCAATGAGAAAGGGGAACTTGTTGATGACATAAGAATTCGAGATGTTATCTTAGCCACTCCAGAAAAGCTCATTTCTGAAATTGTAGATGGCAGAGTAGTTTCTTTAAAAGCCAACGATGATCAGGAACATGCGAGTCAGGTTTTTAAAATGAATAACCGGGTTGCCTTGCCCGTTGTTGATGATAATGATATTCTTTTAGGCATCGTTACCATTGATGATATGTTATGGGTAGCGAACGAGGAATTCAGTGAGGATATGCAAAAAATGGGGGGTACAGAAGCCTTAAATGAACCCTATTTAGATATCCCACTTTTAAAATTATTCCGTAAACGTATTGGATGGTTGGTAGTATTATTCTTGGGTGAAATGCTAACTGCAACTGCCATGGGATATTTCGAAGATGAAATTGCAAAAGCCGTGGTTTTAGCATTATTTGTTCCATTGATCATTTCATCAGGTGGCAATAGTGGGTCTCAAGCCTCTACCCTTATTATTCAAGCAATGGCAGTTGGTGAAATTACCTTGGCTGATTGGTGGCGTGTGTTGAGAAGAGAACTAACTAGTGGATTATTGTTGGGCTCAGTACTTGGATTCATCGGATTTGTACGCGTTGGGGTATGGCATAGCTTTTTCCCTAAATTATACGGCGAACATTGGTTGCAAATAGCTTCCACAGTTGGATTTAGCTTGGTTGGCGTAGTATTATGGGGCACACTCAGCGGATCAATGCTCCCCATTGCATTGAAGAAATTAGGAGCCGATCCTGCCGTTTCATCAGCACCATTTGTGGCAACACTTGTTGATGTAACTGGATTGGTGATTTACTTTAGTGTTGCATTATTATTTTTAAAAGGAATTTTGCTTTAAAAAAATTCAGAACTTTAATCGAATTCTATCTACAAGTATATGAATCGATTTTTATAGTATAGCATCCGAATCATTACTATTTTCTTGTTGATCTTGGTAATTACAGCGATCTCCTATTATCAAAAAGATATTCCAGTTGATACGCTGATCAAAAAGTATTGCAATACGGATGATCGATTTATGCCTTTAATGGGGATGCAAGTCCATTATCGAGATGAAGGAAATCAGACAGATAGTATTCCCATTCTATTAATTCACGGCACTGCATCTTCTCTATTTACTTGGGATAGTTCTACACTGATTTTGAAAGAAAAACATCGAGTTATTCGATTTGACCTTCCCGCCTTTGCAATTACCGGACCTAATCCTGAAAAGGATTATAGCATAGAATATTATAGCCATTTTGTAGATTCTTTTTTACTTAGGCTGAATATTCATCAATGCATTTTAATAGGAAATTCTTTAGGGGGAAATATTGCTTGGCAATACAGCTTACTTCATCCAGAAAAAGTTGCTAAATTGGTTTTAGTGGATGCAGGTGGTTTAGCATCTTCCGTCAGATCCAAGGGCTCAACAGGTTTTAAAATTGCGCAAATACCTGTATTAAGCAGTCTTTTAAAATATATCACCCCCAAAGTCTTGGTCGTAAAAAGTTTGCACGAAGCTTATGGCGATCCTTCTAAAGTAAAAGACTGGGAAGAAACCCGTTATTTCGACATGCTTGTTCGAGAAGGAAATCGTGAAGCATTAGTAACCAGATTGAAATCTAATTTCCAATTAGATGAATCTTCAAAAATCAGGCAAATCAAAACTCCGACCCTTATTATCTGGGGAGATCTGGATCAATTGATCCCTGTTGAAAATGCATCCAAATTCAATACACTAATTACCAATAGTGAATTGGAGCTAATGAAGGATGTAGGACATATTCCAATGGAAGAATCTCCAACAGCATTTGCCCAAAGAGTAAGTATGTTTATTGATAAAAAATAAACATACCTACTAAATAGAACAACTTTATTTTCCTAAAAATGATTTCACAGAATGATGTAAGCCTTTACTGAGTGGCATTCCAGGCAAACGTAAAAAGTTTTCGATCAATCCCATTTCAGTCATAAATGCTTTAACACCAGCAGGGTTATTTTCAGCAAACATTAATTCATAGGCATGAATTAACTGATCATTAATCTGTTTGGCAGCAGCAAAGTCGCCATTCAAACAAGCCCGAACCATATCAGAAAATTCTTTCGGATAAGCATTTCCAGCAACACTAATTACGCCATCCATTCCGCAAGCTAATTGAGGTAACGCTAATGCATCATCTCCGCTCACAATTAAAAAATCGCTCGGGCGATCACGCAATAAGATCATGCACTGCGCCATATCTCCACTCGCTTCTTTAATACCTACTATATTCGGAACATCATTAGCCAATTTCAATGTTGTATCTGCATTCATATTCCTTCCTGTACGTCCTGGAACATTGTAAAGAATTACAGGCTTCGGAGATGCTTCTGCAAGTGCTTTATAGTGATAATAAATACCTTCTTGAGAAGGTTTATTATAATATGGAGAAGCACTTAAAACTGCAGCAGCTCTATCCAATGGAATTTGTTGTAGATCTTTGATCAATTCATGTGTATTATTGCCACCAACGCCAACAACCACGGGCACCCTTCCAGCAACTTTATCAAAAGTATGGTTTACGATATCGATTTTTTCTTGTTTATCCAACACTGGAGTTTCACCGGTGGTACCAAGTGTAACAATATATTCTACACCACCATGGATCAGCGAATCAATAACTTTATCCAATGCCGGGAAATCAATTTCAAAATTAGATTTGAAAGGGGTAACTACGGCAACACCAGTACCGCGAAGTGTTTTACGTAAGAGCGACATGTTAGCTTGGTTTAAGATCCAATCACTTTTTTAAAGCGACGAGTAATTTTTAAGAATTTGTTTGACTTGTTTCTTCTTCTACTTCTTCGAATTCTTCCCAGAAGCCCATCTTACCATATTTCGTAATTCTTTCATTGATGCGTTCTTCAGGAGTTTTCGCTTTTAATTCTGCAATCGATTTGATGATTTCAGTTTTTAGTATTTCTGCTGCAGCAGCATAATCCCAATGTGCACCGCCATCTGGTTCGTGAACAATTTCGTCTACTAGACCAAAACCTTTCATATCATTTGCAGTTAATTTTAATTGTTCTGCTGCAACTTCTTTTTTATCCCAGCTACGCCATAAGATAGAGCTACAACTTTCTGGAGAGATCACTGTGTACCATGTATTCTCCATCATTAAGGTTTTATCTCCTACTCCAATCCCTAGCGCTCCACCGCTTGCACCTTCACCAATAATTACAATAACAATGGGAACTCTTAAACGAATCATTTCGTAAATATTACGAGCAATGGCCTCGCCTTGTCCACGTTCTTCTGCTTCCAATCCAGGATATGCACCAGGAGTATCAATTAAACAAACCACAGGTTTATTAAACTTTTCTGCAAGACGCATTAAGCGCAATGCTTTACGATATCCTTCAGGGTTAGCCATCCCAAAATTGCGCATCTGACGCGTTTTGGTATTGATTCCCTTCTGTTGTCCGATGATCATGACCGTTTCACCATCCAGATCAGCAAAACCGCCTACCATGGCTTTATCATCTTTCACATTCCTATCGCCATGTAACTCTAGGAAATTGGTGGTCATGTTATTAATGTATTTAACGGTATACGGGCGATCTGGATGACGGCTCAATTGCACGCGTTGCCATGGTGTAAGAGACGCAGTAATTTCCTTTCTCTTTTCAATGATGGAAGCTTCTAATTGAACGATTGTAGAACTATAATCTATCTTAGGATTTTTCTCTGCCAATTTCTTGGTATCGTCTATCTGCTCATACAAATCTTTGATGGGTTTCTCAAAATCTAAGAATTGTCTATTCGGGTATTGAGGCATATTTCTAGTTTCAGACAGTAAAAATAAGGTTTGAATTTTTTTTTGAAAAGATTTGTTTTTAAGATGCCTTTCCCCTTATCTTTGCCATCCGAAAAAAGGTACCCCTGGTACAATTTTGAGGAAACGGATCGGTAGTTCAGTTGGTTAGAATGCCGCCCTGTCACGGCGGAGGTCGCGGGTTCGAGTCCCGTCCGGTCCGCAAA
>CAIYAG010000032.1 GCA_903924075.1 uncultured Bacteroidota bacterium
CAGAACAGGAATCGAACCTGCACTACCTTGCGATAACCAGATTTTGAGTCTAGCGCGTCTACCAATTCCGCCATCTGGGCTTTTCAGCTCAAAGCATTCATGAAGTTTGCTAAGACAAGGTATAAGAGATTAGCCTTTGCTAACCAATCCGCTTTCGACGGGCTGCAATATTACGGCAACATTATAACTCAACCAAAATCCTGTCTAAATATTTTTTTTGATAATAGTACGCTTTTACTTGCAGCAGCTCTTTTTCGGAAGAAATACCTTCTTGATAAGTTGTAATAATTGTTTTAACAGGCTCATAGATCGTTTTTTGAAGGGTATCAATGCTGTTTTTAATTTGTTGCTTGGTTTCTGGATCTTCGGCATCCATTGATAATTCGTTCAGATCCATCACTTCCATTAGAAAATCGGGTGGCAAACTGTATTTTTCTTCTTCTACTAATAATCCCTTTTCAATTAAAATGTATTTGATCAATGCCTGTTCATCCTGGAAAATCTGATAGGCTTTATTCACTTGTGCCGATATCAGCAGTTTTTGCTCTTTTTCTTCCTCCGAATCATTCACAAAAAAATCAGGATGAAATTCACGACTCAATTGATAAAACCTTTTCTTAACAAATGCCAGATCTGGATGAAAGGAAACAGGGATCTGATATAATTCAAAGTGATTCATGCTGTGTGGGTTTATCTGAAAAGGCGAGATTCAAAATGACTTATCTTGCAATGCAAATCTAACACAATGCTCGTCATAGGACTTATTAGAGAAGGAAAAATTCCATCAGACAACCGGGTTGCCTTAACCCCAGCTCAATGTAAATGGTTAAAATCAAACTTTTCTGATATCTCCATCAAAGTACAAAGTTCTGAAAACAGGTGTTTTAGTGATCAGGAATATCTTCATGCTGGTATTGAAGTGACAGATGATTTGAGCGCCTGTGATCTATTGTTAGGTATCAAAGAAGTACCCATTACACAGTTGATTCCCTCTAAAAAATATATCTTTTTTTCCCATACAAAAAAGAAGCAGCATTATAATCAACAACTCATGCATGCCATGATGGATCTAGGTATTACACTGATCGATTATGAATGTTTGGAACATAAAGACGGACAAAGAATCATCGGCTTCGGATTTTTTGCTGGTATTGTTGGTGCGCACAATGGTATTATGACTTATGGGAACCGGACCGGTGCTTTCAAAATTGGAAGGGTAGGTGATGTGAAAGATTATCGAGAATTAATACATACTTATTTTGGTTTGAAATTGCCGCCGATAAAAATTGTGGTGACAGGCAGTGGAAGGGTAGCACATGGAATTGTAGAGATCATGAACTTGATGGATGTGCAAGAAGTAGAAGCGGATGAATACCTTTCGAGAGAATTTGAATATCCTGTATACACACATTTAAAAGGCTCAGATCTTTATCGCCATAAAATCAATGGGGATTATTCCAGAACTGATTTTCATGAGCATCCAGATAGTTATACGTCTCTTTTCAAGCCCTATTTATCACAAACTGATGTCTTAATGAATGGCATTTATTGGGAACCTAGGATCCCTCCATTTTTTAAGATGGAAGATTTAAGGTTGACCGATTTTAGAATTCAAGCCATTGCAGATATCACAGACGATAAAAATGGAAGTATACCATGTAATCTGGGTGATGCAACTATTGATGATCCTATTTATGGAGTAGATAGAATAACTGGCAGCAAAACAGCTCCATATCTTCCCACAAGTATTGATGTGATGGCTGTTGGAAATTTACCGAATGAATTACCTAGAGATGCCAGCCGTTTTTTTGGTGAACAATTAATCAAATATATTTTGAATGATATTCGATTAGGTGGTTCTGAAACGATTCATAAGGCAACCATTTTACAGGATGGTAAACTTACACGAACATTTGATTACCTAAGTGATTATGCAATGCATTAATCCAAAACACTTGGCATTTTTTCACGACCACTTTTAAATTCGTCAAATGAAAGAATGGCGTTGATTTGAAAATAGTTTTTCCAAGTTTGATTGGTTCCACCTGAATTATCAAATCGATTAATATAACCACCTAAGAAAGTAAGGTTTTTATTCAGTTCATAACCAGCTCCAAAGAAGATTCTGTTTTGTTCCAGAAATGGAGATTCGTTATTGATGAAAACTTCGTCAAATACAGATAGAAACCAAGTCTTAGGCTGAACTTTTACATGATTCAATGGGACAATTGTATTCAACCGATATCTGAATCTGTTCTTATAACCAGTAGAAGTAAACCTTTGTTCAATTCTATAACGGTGCTCAATTTTTACACGATTGATATTGTTTTCTAAGACAAACTGCTCCCAAATTCTGAACTCATTATTTAAAACATTTCCCTTGAAATTTCCTGGTGCCATTGGATCATAGGTCATATAATGCCCCATCGCAAGCATTGCAGAAAGGCTTTTTGGAAAATTATAACCGATCCCTGCTTTATATTCGTAATAGGTAAAATCAGAATACATATGCTGCGAACGCACCTGCATTTCAGCCATGGTAAACAATTTTTTATTAAATGTAAGTTTACCAGTTAAAACGTTCCATGTTCCCAATCCATCTGTCTGTCCATAAGATTGAACAGCAAAAAAAAGAGCTATCAGTAAGACAACTCTTTTTTTATAAAATTTCATCTTCATTTCTATCAATTTCTCGCTATAAATAATGGAACCACTGTTTATTTGGATCCCAAGCTTCAAATGCTTTTGCAACTGCAGTTAGGAAGGAAGCGCCAATACTTCCATCAACTATGCGGTGATCATAACTCAAAGAGAGATACATCATATGTCTGATGCCAATAGTATCGCCAGTAGGAGATTCTATGACCATTGGTCTTTTCTTGATCGCACCAACAGCAAGGATCGCAACTTGTGGTTGTGGAATAATCGGCGTGCCCATTAAACTTCCAAAAGTTCCTACATTGGTTAAAGTAAATGTACCACCGGTGGTATCTTCTGGTTTAAGGTGGTTGTTTCTGGCAGCATCTGCTAAGCCATTTACAGCCTTGCTTAATCCTACAATATTTAATTGGTCGGCCGCTTTGATCACTGGTACTATCAAGTTTCCAGAAGGTAATGCGGTGGCCATTCCGATATTAATATCTTTTTTGATAATGATTCTATCACCATCAACAGAGCAATTTACCAATGGGAATTTTTTGATCACTTCTGCAATACATTCCACAAACATTGGTGTAAAAGTAAGTTTGGTGCCTTCTCTTTTTTCAAAGTCAACTTTCACTTTTTCACGCCATTGAACCATATTGGTTACATCTGCTTCGGTAAAACTGGTCACATGCGGACTGGTTTGCTTACTGTCTACCATGTGTTTGGCAATCAGTTTGCGCATCCGATCCATTTCCATGATTTCGGTATTGCCAGTTACCGTTACTGATGCAGGGTCAGAGAACTTGCCGCTATATGCACTTGGCTGATAGCTTGCAGTAATGATCGGACTTTCTGTATTAACAGGTACGATTGGTTCTATCGGAGCCTGAACAGTTTGAGGAGCAACTGCTGCAACTGGTGCAACAGGAACTGCAGCAATTGGTTGTTGAATAGGGGCTGCAGCAATAGGTTGTTGAATAGGAGCTGCAACAGTTGTTTGTTGAATAGGAGCTGCAACAATTGGTTGTTGAATAGGTTGTGCCGCTACTGGTTGTTGAACTGGAGTAGTAGGAACAATCTCCTCTGGTATATATGCAGGGTATTCAGTAGGTTTAGGGAATCGAATATTTTCAGTAACGATTGGTGCAGGTGCTGCAGTTGGAACTTCAGGAATAGGTGCACTAATCGGAGCTTCTGGAACTGGAGCTGGAACAAAAGTTTGTTGCGTATAAACAGGTTGTTGATACACCGGCACTTTACCAGCTTTTCTGTCAGCCACATATTGAAGCACATCTCTTTTTGAAACCCTTCCATCATTTCCTGTACCTGGAATTCTTTCTAGTTCACTTAAACTGATCCCCTCACTATTGGCAATGTTTAATACCAATGGCGAATAAAACCTATTTCCAATAGGCTTAGGAATTTCCTGAGAAACTGGATTTGGAATAAAAGGTATTGAAACAGGCTCGGGTATTTGAACTTGTTGAATGGGTTCTGGAATAGGCTCCACAAAAACCGCAGGCGGAGCTGGAGCAATAATAGGTTCAGGAATTACAGCTGCTGCAGGAGCCGGAATGCTTACAGGCGCATCTGCAATTTTAGTATCTGAATTTGTTTGAATTTTAGCAATAACCGCACCAATAGGTACTACATCATTCACTTGAAATAGAATTTCAGTAATGATACCTTGTTCAGTAGAGGGTACTTCGCTATCGACCTTATCGGTAGCAATATCTAAAACTGTTTCATCAAACTTAACATAGTCACCTACCTTTTTGTGCCATTTCAAAATGGTAGCTTCCATGATACTTTCGCCCAATTTGGGCATGACCAATTCAGCAATTGCCATACTATCGACCTGTTTTTAATGGGATAATATTGTACCCGTTTTCCCTTCTCTCATTCTATATAACTAACAAATGTAGAAGTAACTACAGGAAATTTATTCAATGGTTATCCACAATTAACATTCGTAAGAAGTTCAGCGCATTTGTGGCTGTTAAGGATATATTTCGCTCTCTGTCGTACCTGAATTGAAAGAGTTTAGTTTTTACTTCATTTTTATTGGCAACAGCCACCCAAACGGTTCCTACTGGTTTGGTTTCTGTACCTCCATCTGGCCCCATAATTCCACTAACTGCGATCGAATAATCGGTATTCATTAATCGCAAACATTCCTTTGCCATTTGTACCACGGTTTGCTCACTAACTGCACCCTCGTTTAAAAGAGTTTCTTCGGATACTTTTAATAGTTGATGTTTGATTTCATTCGCATAACTCACTATACTTCCTTTATAATAGGCAGATGAACCAGCACGGCTTGTTAGTAAATGTGCGATATATCCGCCAGTACAACTTTCGGCAGTTGAAATGGTTGCATTTCTTTCGATCAACAAATTTCCCACCACTTGCTCCATCGGGATGTCATTGTCTACCACTAAATAAGGGCCAACTGCCTGTTTGAGCGCTTCAAAATGCAAATCGATTTCCTGTATTATTGCTTCTTTATTAAAACCTGATGCAGTTAGCCTTAATCTAACCATTCCATAATTAGGTAGGTAAGCTAACTTAATATGATTGGGTAATGCCTGTTCCGTTTCTGCGATCCGCTCTGCCAGAAACGATTCACCGATACCTGCGGTTAACATTGTTCGGTGTTCAATATGAGCTGTCTGAAAAAGGGTAGGGATCAATGGAAACACTTCCTGCTTCATGATCCACTTCATTTCATGGGGTACGCCTGGAAGCGATACAAAGATCTTACCATCTTTTTTAAACAGCATGCCTGGCGCAGTTCCTTTTTCGTTTCTTAATACGATACAATTGTCGGGCACTTCGGCTTGCTTGCGGTTCCGATCAATCATCGGTCGCTTTAGAATGTTTTCAAATATATTAGTAACATGATCCAATGTGGGTTGATGGATTTGCATTTTACCACCAAAATACTGGCAAAGTAATGGTTTGGTAATATCATCGGCAGTTGGCCCAAGGCCTCCAGTGATCAGAATGATCGAAGCTTTTTTTGATTCTTCGTCAATTGCTTGCCAAATCTCATCCCATTGATCGCCAACTGCCACTCTTCTTTTTACTGGAATGCCAATTTTGTTCAATTCCTGAGCCATCCATGCACTATTGGTGTCTATGACTTGTCCGATCAATAATTCATCTCCAATAGTAATGATCGTTGCAAATAGGTTCTCCATAATGCCGGCTATTTTAATGCAATTTAGGTTGCATTAACAAAACACATTTAATTAGAAATTGTTTTTCGCTATTTATTGGTCAACTAATTATAGAATTTTAGGAAAAATGTTTATGTTACGCTGATATCATCAAAATTTAATCAACTGCCATGAATGAGCAAAATTTTAAAAACCATACACGTTTCGTTAAATTATACCATGTAGTTGGCTTATTTCTCTTGTTAGTACTTTTAATTGGTTCAGTGATTAATCTGGTTACTAGTAGCAAGGAAAATTTATATTCTGCATCCTTAATTCTGGTAACAAATATTTTACTGGGGATTACACTCTACTTTGCCCGTGCATTTGCATTGAAAGCCAATGATAGAGCCATCAGAGCTGAAGAGAACCTGCGCCATTTTATAATTTCTGGCAAACCCTTACCTGCGGGTTTAAGGCTGGGTCAGATTGTGGCACTCAGATTTGCGTCAGATGAAGAATTCCTAACACTCGCTGCAAAAGCAAAAGCTGAAAATCTCAGTGGTAAAGCCATCAAGGAATCAATACAACACTGGAAAGCGGATCACGAAAGGGTTTAATTTAAAAGAAAGGTTCCAGCTTGGATTTGAATTGTGCTGGCATGGGGACCTTTTTTTTCGTAGCTATATCCATAAAGAAAAGAACTACTCGCCCTACAGTGAGTAGTTTTTTTCTTTCATTATACACTTCATGATGAAATTCAATTTGATGTTTCTCAGGTAATTCACGCAATTGTGTTTTGATGGTGATCAAATCATCATAATGTGCTGGTCTTAGAAACTGCGCGTGCATCTCTACTACAGGCA
>CAIYAG010000033.1 GCA_903924075.1 uncultured Bacteroidota bacterium
AAAATTGAATATTCCCAATACGATAAGATTTCCAATCATTAAACTCGAAATGCCACCATTCATATTCATATACGCTAAAACCTTGGGCTTCCATTTTACTTCTTAATAAATCTCTCATCTTGCGCTGTAGTTCAGTTCCACCCAAGTAATTTGGATACGAGCGTTCACTCATTTCATCATACACACCAGTCATTTGAACTTCTTTTCCAGAAGAAATCTCATAAAGGCTTAAATCAACAGCACAACCTCTGTTATGTTTGGAACCTTCTTTGGGGTTTGCTACAAACTTTTTATTTTCTTTTGAAGTTAAATCCCAAAATAGTTTCGTGACACTCCATGGACGATAGCCGTCAAAAATGAGTAACCCATAACCAAGCTGTTTTAATTCTTTATTTACCTTAACCAATGCTTCCGCTGCAGGCCTTTGTAGAAAGGCTCTTGCTTCAGTATATACTGGCCTTCCTTCCAAATTATTGCTAGTAGCATATCGAATATCTAAATGGATAGAAGTATCTAGTTTCACTAATTCTACTAGATCAGTTGATTTAAATGCTCCATTTTCATGGGGAGGTTTGGTAGCACAACTAAATAATAGGAAAATGCAAACCAATGAAAGAGATAATAATTTAAAATTGTTTATTAAATGATGATCATTCTTTTTCATGGGTAGGTTTTAGTTTGGTTTCTAAATTTAATGTTTATGAACCTCCTTATTCCCGCAAATTTCCTCTGCACAAATTTCTGTTTCAGTTTCCAGTGTTGCGTGCTGAATATTTAGATGTTCTAAATCGTGTTTGATCTTTTGTTTAAGTTTTGAAACTTGCGCACTTGAAAATTCGTTAGAAATTACTAAATGTCCGGTCAAGGCGTTTTGAGTAGTACTGATAGCCCAAATGTGCAAATGATGAAAATCTATTACACCGTCAATTTTAGCTACTGCATCTTTTACATTTTGCAAGTTTACATTATCAGGCACTCCATCTAAAGAAAGGCGCAAACTGTTCTTTAATAAATTCCAGGTGCTCGCAATAATAACTAAACATATAATAATGCTCAATAGGGGATCGATCCAATACATATGTGTGTAATAAATGATGATACCACCAACCACCAAACCTAATGATACCAAAGCATCGGAAGCTAAATGCAGAAACGCGGCTTTTACATTAATGTCGCTTTCTTTATCCCTAAAAAACATGAAAGCTGAAACACCATTGATCACAATTCCAATTGCTGCAATGAGTGCAATGGTTGCACCTGGTAATGGCTCTGGGTTTTTAAATCTAAAAATTGCCTCATAACCGATAGCTCCGATAGAGACCAATAATATCACAGCATTTAGCAATGAAATTAGTATCGACGATTTTTTATAGCCATAGGTATATTTTTCTGTTGATTTAGATTTGGAGAGTTTAAATGCAATCATGGCTAATGCTAAACCGGCTACATCTAAAAAGTTATGTCCAGCATCAGAGAGGAGTGATAATGAATTAATATTTAAACCAATTGCTATTTGGATGATCACATAAGCCAAGTTCAAAACAATCCCAATAATAAAGGCTTTATTAATATTCGTAATTACAGGTGCATGGCTGTGACTATGTCCTGCATGATGATGATCCTGATGATCTTGTGCCATAATGTATATATTAGATGAGATCATTGATATTGTCAAGTACATAGCAATGTTCCCATTGTTTCATTCCAATTTTTGGATAGTAATTTACAGCCTTAGGTGCAGCAAGTAATATAAGTTTTGCTTTAGGGGCTTCCTTTTTAGTTAATCTAACAAGTTCTTTTCCAATTCCTTGTTTTTGATATTTGTCGTCAACAGCAAGGTCGGATAAATAGGTGCAAAATGCAAAGTCAGTAAGTGACCTTGAAACGCCCACTAATTTGCCATTGTCCCTTGCAGTGATGATTAAATTACCGTGTTCCAGCATTTTAGCAATTCTATCAGGTTCATCAATAGGTCTTCTTTCACCTAAAGTTGAATTGATTAACACCTCAGTAAACTCTTCTACACTTAAATTTGTTTCAATTTGATATTGTATCATATTAATTATTTCCAGTTAATTATTAAATCAATTGAATGGTTCGTAATTGGTAAATTTTATATTATCAAACCAAGCATCTATAAAACCTTAGGGGCTAACACTGCACTACCGTAGCCCTACTTCAAAACATCTGCCGATTGTTGAAGTTAAATCAAAATCAGCTTTAAGATCTGTAAACCAGGTAAATGGTTTGTTTAAAGGAATTGAATCCCATCTTACATATAGGCAAGATTTCGATAGCTCATTAACCTGATTTTTTTTGATTTGATCATAAGAAAATTTTACATGTGCATTATCTCGCCACCAATTTTCAGTAGGCGCATTGTTTTCAAA
Source organism: uncultured Bacteroidota bacterium (assembly GCA_903924075.1). GTDB lineage: Bacteria > Bacteroidota > Bacteroidia > Chitinophagales > Chitinophagaceae > Sediminibacterium. The sequence goes on from CAIYAG010000033.1 coordinate 2,391, forward strand.
ATCATTGATCATGATCTCTTGCTTTTGCTGCGCTGAAGAAAACTGAATGGAAATGAAACCTGCAATGAAAATTAAAAATGATTTTTTCATGATCTCTGAGTTAGACGTTTTATACAACTTGAATTAAACCAATTTATCTTTTCTTGTACCAATTTACACCCTCCAAATATTTTGATCTTATAATTTTGACAAGAATAAGCATCTTTTATTTTGTGGCGACTAGCCTTTTTATTTTCAATTGAAATGATATTGCAACTACATATATGTAAATAGAAATGCAACTATTCGATTGCATAAGGGAGATTAAAATCTTATTAAAAGATAAAAATTTATTGTTAATCAATAAATATTTATTAATATTTGCATTCTAAACCTTTAAACATGAAAATAAAAACTGAGATCATATTGACGGTTTCAAAATATTTAGCCTTGGCAGGTGGTGTTGGATGTTCCATTCTTTTTGGAAGTCAAATGTTTACGCTAGTATCGAGTTTTATCAATCCTGAATGGGCAAAACATACCTATCAGGTAGATCTGAATTTATTTAGTATCCGCGATCAAAGTATAGGGTTTTATGTGATTGCGATGATTTTAATAATTGCTGTCTCAGTTTTAAAAGCCCTTTTCTGGTACAAAGTATTTGAGTTATTATCGGAACTTAAACTACAAACACCTTTTTCAAGGGAAGTAGTAATAAAATTAGAAAAGATGGCATACATTATTTTTTGTGTGTGGATCGTAAGCAGTATTTTCTGGAAGACCTATACTTTTTACCTTACGAAAGAAACTGGTATACAGTTGCCAATTAGAAATTCAGATGATGAATATCTTTTTATGGCTGGAATTATTTATATCATTTCTCAGATCTTCAAACGGGGTATCGAACTTCAGGAAGAAAACCAATTAACTGTATAATCTATGCCAATTGTAGTAAACCTTGATGTGATGATGGCTAAGCGGAAAATGTCGTTAAATGAGTTATCAGAAAAAGTAGATCTAACACTATCCAATCTTTCTATTTTGAAAACGGGAAAGGCAAAAGCAATTCGTTTCAGCACTTTAGAAGCAATATGTAAAGTGTTGGATTGCCAGCCTGGGGATATACTTGAGTTCGTTAATGAAGTCTAAATCCTTTAATATAGTTTGTTGTGTTTAAGTACTAACTTGTAAGATGTGTAGAGTTACATATGACTGAATAAATGATAAACACAAGTCTTAAGAAGTCTTTTGTTTGCACTTACTTTCACTTAGTTGAATAAACCAACATTGAGATGCTACTGTATAACGTCAAAAGAAAGTGTACTAATTGTTAGTTAGTGTTTCTCTGTTTTTAAATGTACTTATTTTTTTTAGTTTTTATAGGATTTGGATTTTAAAATCAGGTTTGAAGTTTGTACT
>CAIYAG010000034.1 GCA_903924075.1 uncultured Bacteroidota bacterium
AAACTTCAAACCTGATTTTAAAATCCAAATCCTATAAAAACTAAAAAAAATAAGTACATTTAAAAACAGAGAAACACTAACTAACAATTAGTACACTTTCTTTTGACGTTATACATTAAAAACTATGTACCATCCATTCAATTCTATAATAATGAATTGAACAATACCGTAACATTGAGAGATATGCTTTCGCATAGAACTGGGATCTCGAGGCATGATATGATCTGGCATAAATCAAATTTTACAAGAGCAGAACTTTTTGAGAAATTAAAATATTTAGAACCTACTCAACCATTAAGACAAGGCTTTTTATACAATAACTTAATGTATGCTGCAGTTGGTCATATGATCAATTTGATAGAGGGGAAACCCTGGGAAACCTATGTGCAGGAAAAAATATTACAGCCACTTGATATGAAGAGTACCTGTTTTAGCATCGCTGATATGCAAAAACAACAAGATTATTTTGTGCCATATAACGAACGAAGAGATACTACGCTCTTGTATCAATCTAAGTATGCAGAAGACATAAAATCTGCAGGTCCATGCGGTGCTGTTGTTTCGAATATCAACGATTTATCACATTGGCTTGCGGCATTCATGAATAAAGGAATGTACAATGGCAAACAAGTTATTCCAGAAGCCATTGTAAATGCAACCATCGAACCTTCTATTGCTGAGCACAATGATTATTTAGATCAAGGCTATACCGAGTTTTTAAATCCGGTTTATGGAATGGGCAGAGAAAGTATTTCTTATAGGGGTCATCAAATGATCATGCATGGAGGTGATTTGAATGGCATACATTCTCAGATCTCATTCATGCCGCAGGATAGTATTGGCGTGATAGTGTTTGTGATCGGCAACCATAGTTTATCATACAATCCGATCAGTTTTAATGTCTACGAGCATTTATTGGGCATGAGTATCACGCCCTGGAGCGAAAGAGGTTTGATCAATCGCAATGCTTCTAAAAAAATTGGCAAAGAAGGAAGAGCGAAATCATTATCAGGCCAGATTAAGAACACCAAACCATCACACCCGATTGCCGACTACTTAGGTGATTATAGTAATATAGCATACGGCAATATCAATATTGCTATGAAAGACACACAAATGCTTTTTTCTTTAAATAATGTCCATTTGCCTTTAAACCACTTTCATTACGACAGGTTTGATACAAAAAATGATGAAGAAGAGGGATACTACTCTTTGAACTTCCGAACCAGTTCGCAGGGAGATATTGAAAGCATTGCTGTGGGGATTGATGAAGGGGAATCGATCTTTATCAAAAAACCTGACGAAACTTTAAGTACGGTTGAAACCTTAACGAAATTTACTGGCACATACTTCGCAGGCACAAGACCGATTAAAATAGTGCTGAAAAACAAAAACCATTTGTTTGTAGAAGGAGAGCCTGATCTTGAATTAATCCCTTACAAAACCAATCTATTTAAAACAAAAGAATACGCCGATTTACTTTTTGAATTTGTACTAGAAAATGGAATAGTTAAATCTGTTAAACAAAAAGATGGAACTGGGGAGTATGAGATCAAAAAGGGAAAGGAATAAAATACGCTAATTTCCGTAACTTTATCCCTACCCTTTTAACGATCAAATCAACTAACAAATACGCCATTTATGAAACGTAATGCTTTGCCATTTTTGGTTTCCCTGCTACTTCTTATTCCAACTTGTTTCGTTGCCGCACAGTCAAGCAAGGATCAAGCAACTCAGCAAAAAATTGCTGCAGTAATTAAACAATTAACCCTCGAAGAAAAAATTGCGATGTTGCATGCCAATGGAATCTTTGGCACTGCTGGCGTGCCACGATTGAATATTCCAGGACTGATGACCGATGATGGTCCGCTTGGTGTACGCGAAGACGTGTTGGAAGGCTGGGGTTCGGCAAACTTAACTACCGACTCAGCAACCTACTTCCCCAATGGCTCAGCATTAGCTGCTACTTGGAACCCTGCACTCTCTTATGATTACGGTCATGCTGTAGGTGAAGAAGCCAGAGCCAGAAAAAAATATGTGATGCTGGCTCCTGCTTTCAATATTGCCCGCACACCACTGAATGGTAGAACTTATGAGTACTTATCGGAAGATCCTTTTCTGAATGCGAAATTGGCAGTGCAATCAGTGAAAGGAATTCAAAGTCAGAATATTGCTGCCTGCGTAAAACACTACGCACTTAACAACCAAGAAATTGCACGTGGAAGCGTAAGTGTTGAAATTGATGAGCGCGCGATGCAGGAAATTTATCTACCTGCTTTTAAAGCCACCATCACAGAAGGTAATGCATGGACCATCATGAGTGCTTACAATAAAATCCGTGGTGTTTACTGCTCTGAAAACCCTTACCTGCTTAAAACCATTTTAAAAGAGCAATGGGGTTTTAAAGGAATCGTGATCAGCGACTGGGGTGGCACGCATACAACTGTTGCTGCTGCAAACAACGGACTAGACCTAGAAATGGGTTCAAACCCTCCTTATAACACCTATTATTTTGCCGACAAATTACTCCAAGCAGTAAAAGATGGTAAAGTAACTGTGGCAACAATTGATGAAAAAGTGGGGCGTATTTTATGGGTGATGTATCATACCACTATGAGCGAAAACCCACCTGCTGGAAGTATCAATACAGCAGCACATAGCAAAACTGCATACGATATTGCAACTGAATCAATCGTGCTTTTGAAAAATGAAAAAAAGGTGCTGCCACTTAATACTGCAAAAATTAAATCTGTTGCAGTGATTGGTGATAATGCCATTCGCACAAATCACTTAGGTGGCTTTGGAGCTGGTGTAAAAGCGAGATATGAGATCACACCTTTAAAAGGATTAGAAAATAAATTAGATAAAAATACCAGCATCAAATTTGCACAAGGATATCGCGCGATCGTGAAATCAAAAGAAAACGTAAATGCGATAGAAACATCAAAAGCAGATCCAGCGCTAATCGCAGAAGCTGCAACATTGGCAAAATCTTCTGAGCTTACGATTCTGTTTGTAGGCGCAAACCGCGATTATGAAAGTGAAAGCAGAGACAGACCAGATTTATCGCTTCCTTTTGGAGAACAACAATTGATCGATGCAGTGTTAGCTGCGAATCCTAATACGATCATCGTTGTAACTGGTGGTGCACCTTATGCAATCAACAAAGTCAAAGAACAAAGCAGCACCATCGTTTGGAACTGGTATAATGGTTCTGAAAATGGAAACGCATTGGCAGATGTTTTAACTGGAAAAGTAAATCCATCTGGCAAAATGCCTTTCACATTTCCAGCTGATCTAAAAGAATCTCCAGCACATGCATTGAATGCCTATCCTGGTGATTCGGTAGTTACTTATAAAGAAGGCATTTTAGTAGGATACCGTTGGTTTGATACCAAGAAGATCGCTCCACTCTATCCTTTCGGATATGGTTTGTCGTATACGAATTATGCATACGCTGGATTAAAAACAGATAAGCCTTCTTATACAATCAATGAAACCATTACTGCTACCCTAACTATTTCTAACACTGGTAATTATTCAGGAAAAGAAATTGTTCAATTATATGTGAGCAAACCTAATTCTGCAGTTGCACGTGCGGATAAGGAATTGAAAGCTTTCACTAAAGTATTGGTAAATAAAGGGGGTAAAGCAGAAGTGAAATTAACGATCCCTGTAAAAGATCTTGCTTACTTCGATACTAAATCATCTAAATGGATTGTAGAACCAGGTACCTATAAAATCTTAGTGGGAAGTTCTTCGGCTCAGATCAATCAAACTGCTTCTATTACAGTGCAGTAGTTGAACTAATTCGAGTTGGTATTGTTTAGTATGTATGACCGATACTTTTTTATCAGCTCGTTGGGAAAATTTGATCATGGCCAACTATGCGGTAGATCCTGAGGTTTTAAAACCTTATTTACCCAATGGAGTGGAATTAGATATGTATAAACATAAAGCCTACGTTAGCCTCGTAGGCTTTATGTTTAAAAAAACCAGCCTGTTTCAGATCCCTATCCCATTTCTTGGAACCTTCGAGGAAATTAATCTGCGTTTTTATGTAAAGCGTGTAGATGGTACTTCTGTAAAAAGAGGTGTTGTTTTTATTAATGAAACAGTGCCATACAAAATGGTGGCATGGCTTGCTAACAAATTGTATAAAGAACACTACACTGTGATTCCCACAAAGAATTTAATTGACAATAGTGGCCCAACAAACAAAGTTCAATTCGATTGGAAGACCGATCATAAATGGAACCATCTCTCAGTAACCACTTCGAAAGAAAGAGAACACATGATCGTAGGGAGTATAGAAGAATTTATTTTTGAACACTACTATGGCTATACCAAAATAAACGATCAATCAACGGAGGAATACAAAGTGAACCATCCCAGATGGAAGGTGAATCAAGTATTGGAACATCGCATTGATTGCGATTTTACAGCTATGTATGGAAAGGATTTTTCTTTTCTAAATGATCAAACAGCCGATTCCGTGATTTTCGCAGAAGGATCTGCTGTTACCATAGATTGGAAGCGAAATAAACTCTAATTTCAATTCTTTGTTAGATTTATAAATAACTGCCTTTTTGAAGAAAACTGTCAAGAACCCAAGAGATTTATTCTTACTGATTCCCATGTTCGGGTCAGTTGTTTTTGTGTTGCTATATATAATTGCAACATGTTATTATCCCGGCGGTTCTCAGGTTGATCAAAATGCAGTAGGCTTTAGCTGGATTAATAATTACTGGTGCAACCTGCTCAATGATACTGCTATAAATGGACAGCCAAATCCATCAAAGCCCATTGCAATAACAGGGATGTTGGTGCTTTGCCTAACGCTGGCTTATTTCTGGTATCTATTTCCTCAAAAAATCAATCTCAACAATAATTGGAAATGGATCATTCAATTTTCTGGCTCACTTGCAATGTTCATTGCTTTTTTTTTGTTTACTGATATCAATCACGATCTAGTAACGAATCTTGCATCACTCTTTGGCTTGATTGCTACAGTAGGCACTTTCGTTGGTCTCTATCAAACAAAGTGGATGAAGCTTTTTGTATGTGGACTTTTCAATATTTTATTAGTATTACTGAACAACTATGTCTATTATAATAAAGACTTGATCAATTATTTGCCCGTAATTCAAAAAATAAGTTTCGCGGCTTTTTTAATTTGGATTTGCTGTATTGATGTACAATTGTATCGTTTAAAAACCATAAATAATTAAACCAAACAATTGGAATTAAATAAACAACAAAAACTATACGGGCTAGACCACTTGCGCACTGTTGCTATTGGTTATGTTTTTCTTTTTCATTATTACGGATTAAGCAAGGGCAAGCCCGAATGGTTACCAGGATTTGCAAAATTTGGATGGACGGGTGTTGATCTATTTTTTGTGTTAAGCGGGTTTTTAATCTCTTCCCAATTATTTGCACAAATCAAAAAAGGACAGCTCATTTCCTTTAAAATATTCTTCTTAAAAAGATTTTTCAGGATCATTCCGGCCTTTGCAGTAACTGTTGCATTGTATTTTTGTTTCCCTATTTTAAGAGAAAGGGAAAGCCTTCCTCCACTTTGGAAGTTTTTAACTTTTACACAAAATCTAGGGCTCAACTTAAAAGATTACGGAACATTCTCCCATGCATGGTCGCTCTGTGTGGAAGAACATTTTTATTTATTCCTACCCATCATTTTAATTCTACTACAATTAACCGGTTTTTTTAAAAAGTCATATTGGTTATTGGCATTTTTGTTTCTTTTGGGCTTTGCGATCAGAGTTTATAGTTACAATCAGCTTTATCTACCAAAGGTTGATGATGATAATGGATGGATGTATTGGTACCAATATATTTACTACCCAACATACACAAGATTAGACGGCCTATTGATTGGTGTTTCCATTGCTGCTATATATCAGTTCTTACCAAATACATGGAAACGCATTTCGAAATATGGCAACATGCTGATCTTATTAAGTATTACAATTTTGTCTGGGGCATATTTTTTATGCTATGATCAAACAACTTTTAGTGCCTCAGTTTTCGGATTTACAACAGTTGCAATGGGATATGGCTTATTAGTTGCAGCAGCGATCAGTGAGTCATCCATATTATATCAATGGAATTCGAAAATCACTGCATTCATCGCAAGCATTTCTTATTCGCTGTATTTAACACATAAAGTGGTAATTCATATTACCCATAAATTATTAGAAGATGAATCAATTGATAATAACATAATGCTATTAGTTTGCATCATTACTTGTATAGGTTTTGCATATTTACTAAATTGGACAGTCGAAAAACCATTTATGAAATGGCGAAGTAGAATCACCAGTTAAAACATTCATTAGTTAAAATTAATTATGGGGCTCATTTTTGGAATTTATCCTGGGCGAACTGCTGCTAAACTTGTAGGATCTGCGGAAGATCCTATGCAGATCAAAAAAGCTTTATCTCAACTTCAATCTGGTCAGCCATTATTTTTAGTGCGTGGATATCTGCATTATATAGGTGAACAAAATTTCGAAAATGAAGTTCCCGAAAATATGATGCAATATGTTTCAGAGCATATCAAACTCGATCTGACTTTATGTTATCGTTCACAAACAGGGAACATCGAAGATTGGGAAATGTTTATTGATAAGATTATTCGTCAATATGGAACAGCACTTTCAAAAATACAAATAACCGAAGAACCCAATAACCCTGATGCATCAACAGGTGGCGATAGGTCTTCGCCAAAAATTATTAATGCAATTGTACAGGGAGTCATGTTTGCAAAAGCTACCATTTTAGAATTGGGATTATCTATTTCAGTAGGATTTAATGGAGTGGTATCATTTAGTCCTGCAGATACTTTTTGGGCTTCATTATCGACAAAAAGCAATCAAAATTTTATAAATGCGCTTGACTATATTGGTCTTGATTTTTTTCCTGATGTGTTTAAGCCTTTACCAACCAAACCTGATGGAAGCATTTTAACTATTGAAGAAGCCACATTTGCTGTGATCAATCATTTTAGAAACGTAAATCTCCTACAAGCAAATATTCCAATATCCATCCCGCTTCATATCACCGAAAATGGTTGGCCTACTGGCCCTAACAGGTCAGAGGAAAAACAAGCCGAAATTTTAGAAAAAACATTATTTACTATTGTTCATCTTCGTGAGCAAATGAATATTAGCCATTATGAATATTTTGCATTAAGAGATGCAGATAGTTCAAGCGATGATTTAGGGTTTGGGCTACTCAGAGATGATTATTCTAAAAAACCTGCATTTGAAAATTATTGCTCACTAATAAGTACTTACGGAAATTAACTGACCCTATTAATTTAAATATCAGGCACCAGCAAAATCCTCCTCCTTATCCTGCGTTGCAATAGCCCAGAATACCCACATAAAAAATGTGCAGGCCAATGCAATTTTAGAATAGTAAATAGCAATTAAGGCGATTACAGCATAGCTCAAAATTCCAATGACTTGTCCGCGAATCATTCCTTTGATCCATGGAACAGATTTTTCTTGGTTGATCAATAGTTTCCTATTTTTTAAAATGCAGATATTGAGCAGGAGCATAGTCAAAGTAATACAACCAGTAAAAGCAGTATAAAATACAACAGCTGTATTCTCAGCAGCTGTACCAATAAAAGTGCCTACTGTTTTTGTGGGATAAGGAAAGAGTACAACTACTAATAATACCAACCCATTCATTAGTATGATCCAATGATTGGCAGCCCTCAATTGTTTAAAGATCTTATTATGTCCCATCCAAATCAATAAGACCGTTGCGAATGAATTGAAATAAGAAAAGTATTCTGGCCATCGCTCCAAGATCTTCTCCCAAAGGTTTTCATTATTGGCACCGGCATATTCTTTGATCCCAATTTCAATGGCCAACAATGTGATCGCCACACCAAATATTCCATCACTAAATGCTTCTAAACGACTGGTTTGCTTTTCCATATTGTTTCAATTTTGGAGCCTATTGGCTAAACAAAGAATATTGGCTAATATTACTAAAATAAACAAACAATGTTATGAAAAGATCGCTCATATTCTGTTTAGGCTTAGCTTTCTGCTTTTTTGGTGCTACACAAAATAGTACGCTTCTGATCAACAATGTTCAAATATTTAATGGTAAAGACGAAAAGACTACCACTGGAAATGTATTGATCGTAAATAATCTGATCAGCAAAATTTCAACTGGTCCCATCCCAACTGATAAAAGTGGCACCACAAAGATCATCGATGGCAAGGGCAAGTTTCTGATGCCAGGCTTGATAGATGCGCATACACATGTGATGATGGAATCATTAGGCATGGCCGAACTATTGTATAGCGATATTGAATTCATCACAATCAATGCTGCTAAATCGGCTGAAAAAGATCTGATGCAGGGCTTTACTTCATTCAGAGATTTGGCGGGCCCCTCAGTGGGTATACAAAAAGCCATTGACAGAGGATTGATCATTGGCCCTAGAATTTATCCTTCTGGTGCGATGATCTCTCAAACTGCAGGACATGGAGATTTTCTATTACCAAATGCTGTGCCTAGAGATGCTGGAGCAATTCTTGACTTTACAGAGCGGTTTAATTTTGGCATAATTGCAGATGGTGCAGACCAAGTGATCAAACGGGTACGTGAACAATTGCGCATGGGAGCCACACAAATTAAATTAGCAGCAGGAGGTGGCGTTTCTTCGAATTACGATCCGTTGGATGTATCACAATTTACAGAAGAAGAAATGAGAGCAGCCGTGGTAGCTGCAGAAAACTGGGGCACTTATGTTACTGTTCATGCATATACACCAAGAGCAATTCAAACAGCATTGCGTGCTGGTGTTACATGTATCGATCATGCTCAATTAATAGATGAACCCACTGCAAAAATGCTGGCAGAGAAAAAAGCATGGCTAAGCCTACAACCATTTTTGGATGATGGCGAAAGTGCTTATGCCGAAGGAACTCCTAACCGGATCAAACAACAAATCATGATGCGTGGAACAGATAGCGCATACCTGTTTGCAAAAAAATACAATATTAAAACGGCATGGGGTACAGATTGTTTATTTCAACCTAAACATGCATCGAACAGATCAGGTGATTTGGTAAAACTACTTCGCTGGTATAAACCATTCGAGATCTTAAAAATGGCAACCTCTACGAATGCACAACTATTAGCCATGAGCGGTCCACGTAACCCATACCCTAAAAAATTGGGTGTGATTGAAGAAGGCGCTTATGCAGATATATTATTAGTAGACGGCAATCCTCTTGAAGATCTCAAAATTTTAACTGATTATGAAAAGAGTTTATTACTAATTGTGAAGGATGGTAAAGTGTATAAGAACACGAACAAGTAAATTTAATTGTGAAAGATAATTTTTCAGATCAGTCCAACTTATATCAGCAGTTTAGGCCAACCTATCCTACTGAATTGTTGGACTGGATCTATCAGCATGTTTCAAATTTTGATTCTGCCTGGGATTGCGGAACTGGGAATGGCCAGATCGCTTCTGAACTCGCCATAAAATTCAATCATGTTTTTGCCACAGATATTAGTGCGCAACAATTAGCGAATGCCCCAATCCTGCCAAACATTACTTATTCAAAGCAAGCTGCAGAACAGACTAATTTTGCAAATGCTAGTTTCGATCTGATCACAGTTGGGCAAGCAATTCATTGGTTTGATTTTGAAAAGTTTTATGCCGAAGTAAAAAGAACTGCAAAAACCAATGCACTGATCGCAGTTGTAGGCTATGGAAAATTCAATTCCGAACCAGACATTGATACAATTATTGAAAAACTTTACACAGATATTATTGGAACTTACTGGGATAAAGAAAGGATCTATATCGAAGAAAAGTATCTAACCATCCCATTTCCATTTACCGAACTCCAATGCCCCCATTTTTCAAAAGTATATTCTTGGAGCTTTCCACAACTCATTGGTTATTTAGAAACTTGGAGTGCAGTAAAACACTACCAAAAAGAAAAAAATCATAACCCGGTTGATCTAATCAAAAAAGATCTTGAAAAGGTTTGGAAAGAAGCTGAGGTAAAAGAAGTAAAGTTTCCCATTATCACAAGAATGGGAAGAATTAGTTAACTTAACAACTCAATCTACCAAGATGACAACACAACAACCAGCTACTCGCAAACTTGTTATTTTCAGTTCCATCATTTTGGCACTTATTGCCATTTTAAGTATCATAAACTATTCTATCAGCCAAACATTGAGCTGGTCGCTCTACCCCATTGGTGCACTTTTAATGATCTGGGCAACTTTTTCTCCTACTGATCTACCGAAATACAGATTGTTAGGATCATTTATTGGTTTTAGTTTTTCCATTTTCCCATTCTTGTATTTAATCGAAACAATCAGCGGAGGTGGAAATTGGTTTTGGCCATTGGCAGTTCCACTTGCACTAAGCCTGATTGTAACACTTGGTATTTTTTTATTCTTGTTTTTGCATTTAAAAAACAAATGGTATACTGGTGCCGCCGCATTTTTTTTATTTGGAGTGGTTCTCAATTTTATGGTTGGAGAAATTGTTAAACATTATTTAGATGACCACAATATTCAAGGTGAAATTTACAATCGCGCAACAGTATACAGCTTTTTATTCGCTTCCTTTTTATTTACATTGATTGGTTTTCAAAAACCTGCTAAGTCATAACTTTTATTCGGCTTAAATAATCTAACTAAAAAATAAAAATGATTAAATCATTCATTACTTGTGTTTGTCTTGCATCCATCCTATTCACTAGTTGCGAATCTTCATCCAAATCATTATCAAACGATAAGGCATCAGTCATTTATTTTGGGGGCGATATACTTACTATGGAAGGTGATTCCGCATCCTATGTAGCTGCTATTGCAATAAAAGATGGTAAGATCATTTTTACTGGAAGCAAAGCAGATGCTGAAAAGCTGAGGGGTGATAGTACTGAAATGAAAGACCTGCTTGGTAAAACATTATTGCCAGGTTTCTTGGATGCACATAGTCATTATATAAATTCCCTTTTAGTAGCCAACCAGTGCCAATTATACGCGCCTCCGTCTGGGAAAGGTAAAGACGTGGAAAGCATTATTGCATTACTTAAAACCTATGTTACAGAACACCATATTGCAAAAGGTGATTTGATTGTTGGATATGGATACGATGACAATGTGATGCCGAATGCCAGATTACTGAATCGCGATGATTTGGATAAAGCCTTTCCTGAGAATCCTGTGCGGGTAGATCACGTTTCAATGCATGGTACTGTATTGAATTCGCTTGCATTAAAAATGTATGGTTATACTGCTGCATATAAAACACCTCCTGGTGGTATCGTGGTGCGTAAACCCGGTAGCAATGAACCATTTGGACTAATCATGGAAACTGCATTCCTACCCGTTGTTGCGAAATCAGAACCTATGACTGCAGCACAAGAAATTGAATTTACCAAAGCCGGCCAAATGCTCTATGCACAAACTGGCATCACCACCGCACAAGAAGGTGCTACACATTTTGCACCATTGCAAACCATTAAAAGGGCTTCTGATGCAGGTGCCAATATTATTGATGTTATTGCTTATCCTTTTATTACAGACTTGGATACTATATTAAAATCCTTTCCTATTGCAGATTGGGGTATATATCATAACGGTTATAAAATTGGTGGTGTTAAAATTACGGCTGATGGTTCACCGCAAGGTAGAACGGCTTTATTTACTAAACCTTATTTAACAGGTGGCCCAGGTGGTGAAAAGAATTGGAAGGGAGAGTTGACATTCCCACAAAGCATGCTCAACCAAATGGTCAAAAAAGTATACGACCTGAAACAGCCATTGCTTTTGCATTGCAATGGAGATGGCGCCATCGATGCCTTTCTTGCTGCATATGAATTTGCACGTGCTGGTGATTATAGCAAACCATGGAATGTAACAACCATTCATACGCAATTTATGCGGAAAGACCAGATGGCAAAATTTGTGAAATACCATGTGCGCCCTTCTTTCTATAGCTTACATACATTTTATTTTTATGAAGCGCATTTAAAAAATCGCGGAAAAGAACAGGCAGCATATATAAGTCCGATGCGCGATGCCATTGATGCAGGCATGAAACCAACCAATCATACCGATTTTGTTGTGGCTCCTTTAGATCAGATGATGGTATTATGGTCTGCAGTTAATAGAATTTCCAGAGCAGGTGCAGAAGTAGGACCAGACCAGCGAATCAAACCTTACGAAGGCTTGCAAGCAATGACGATTCATGTGGCTGCACAGTATGATGAAGCTGATAGCAAAGGTTCTATCAAAGTGGGTAAACTTGCAGACCTGGTAATACTTGATCAGAATCCAATTAAAATTGACCCAATGAAAATCAGAGATATTCAAGTAATGGAAACTATTAAAAAAGGAAAAACAATTTTCAAAAAATAGCTTTACATACTATAACATTCCTTTAAGGTTACTTAATTTGGGTTGTTGCTATTAAGGCTAAATAGCTTTATGCAAAACCATTTAAGAAACTTCATCGCATGTTCATTTGCTTTTGTTTTGTTTGGTTGTAGTTCTTCAGGAAATAAAGGCGAAAATGTGGCGGTCGTCGCCGACACCGCTAGTAACAATTATACTTCATCAACAGCTGCTGTTGAAAATAAAACAGAAGGGAGAAAATTTATTCGTACTGCTGATCTAAAATTCAGGGTCAAAGATGTAATTCAATCAACTTATACCATTGAAGCCATCACAGCTAATATGCATGGCTTTGTAACACACACAAAGCTTTCAAGCGATATTGAAAATACAGATCGCACTGAAATGAGTTCTGATAGTTCTTTGATCTCTACAACATATCGTGTTACCAACAGCATTAGCATTCGAGTGCCCAATACTTTACTCGATAGTACTTTAAAGGAAATTGCCAAACAAGTCGTTTTCCTTGATTACAGAACCATTGATGCGGAAGATGTGCAACTGCAATTATTAGCTAATCAACTCATTGAAAAACGGAATACACATTTTCAAAAAAGAGTGACCGATTCAGGAGCTCATGCTGATAAAAAAGAAGGTAACTTATCAGCCGAAGAAATTTTGTTGATGACTCAGGAACAAAAAGATAACGCACAGATAGATAATTTAAAATTGAACGACAAGATCAATTATAGCAATATCAGTTTATACCTCTATCAAAATCAAACCGTACAACACGAAATGGTTTCGAATAATAGAACTGATACTTTCGAACCTGGCTTCTTTTTCAAACTGTGGGAGTCATTAAAAATAGGATGGCACTCTTTTACTTCATTTGTTTTATCACTTACAAAAATGTGGGTATTTGTTTTAGTAGCTGTAGCGATGTATTTTGGCTGGAAGGCTTTTTGGGCAAATAAAAAATAAATGAAAAACCCCATCTCAATAAATCGAGATGGGGTTAGTTCTTCCAGGAATAATTTCTGATCTAGGGGTCCTACTGCTAAAGTCCCAATAGATCATACAACGCTTTGTCCATTTGTGGCAACACTTCGCACTTGTTATCGAAGTGCATGGTTGCTGTTTTGCTTGCATCAAACTTTGGCCATGTTGGTAAGCCTTTATGATTTGGATTTCCGGAGCGTGCAAAATTGATCCATGCATCACTCACTTTCTTAGATAATTCTATGGCTTCCTTAGTACCTCCAGTCATCTCTTCACATTTTTCGATATTGTAAAATGCAAAAGGAATTTCCATACAATGTACTGCCTTAAATTTACCGTCTAATACAGGAGACTGCCAGGTAAATAAATACATATACACTGGTGCTGCATTTAATGCTGATTTGTCTTTCGCCTGACGAACTGCACCCGGGCGAAACATCGCATCCACATCCATCAGATCTGATGGTTTAGTATCGTTAGGATATGCTTGCTTAACTGCTGCGATATAGGCATCTGCTTTGTCTTTCTGCTGACTTTTGATAAATCCAATTACTTGTTCTTTCGTAGCCTTCGACATATTGGTAAATAGTGATGGCATGAATTCATTCTTTACTGTACCAATCATCAGAGGAACATCTTTTGATAATTCAAAAGCTTCTTTAGAAAATAACTGGAAAGGTAAATCTGTACCATCCACACTAGGGCCGAATCCACCACTCAACATATCACCTGGTTTGCCTTTTCGATCATTTACATTCTTAATGGCTTTGGCTGAAATATCGCTCAATATTTGGAAAGGAATTTTCTGTAAGCTATCTACATTGCTTGCAGGAATATTTAATAAAGTCAATACTTCTGCAGCAATCGCTTGAGTCTCTGATTTCTCTTTCATATTAGAACGGAACGATCCACTCTCGTTGATGGCCCGGTGAAACAAACCTTTTGCTGCAGGCATCGCCATTAGAGTATTCACTTTTGCACCACCACCAGACTGGCCAAAAATGGTCACATTATTTGGGTCACCACCAAAATTGGAGATATTATTTTTAACCCATTCCAACGCCATTTTAATATCCAGGATACTATTATTGGCAGAGTGTTTGTATTTTTCTCCGTATGCTGAAAGATCTAAAAATCCCAGAACATTTAAGCGATGATTGATAGAAACCACTACCACATCGCCACGCTTCGCTAAATTCTCCCCGTCGTATGATGGAAGTTCTTGTGAAGATCCTGCAGTAAATCCACCACCATGGATCCAGAACATAACAGGTCTCTTCTTACCATCATTAATACCTGGCGTCCAAACATTGGCTCTCAAACAATCTTCATTGGTATAACCCCAATCGTGATGAAATAAAAATTCACTCTCATCCTGCACACTTGTAGTTGGTGTTGATAATGGAGCAACTGGTCCGTAAGTCATTGAACTACGAACATCCGTCCAAGATTTTGGCTTTGTTGCTGCTTCAAATCTTTTGGCTTCTGCGTAAGGGATGCCTTTGTAAGTGTAAATACTATTGTGGATATAACCTCGAACCTTACCGGCATCGGTATTGGTTACTGCTACATTCTCTCCGGTTTGGAGTTGTGCTTGAGCCACTTGAAAAATACATAAAATGGCTAGCAAGCAAATCGTTTTTTGCATATTGTCTCATTTAAGAGACAATAATAGATAATTTTATAGGAACTTGCAATTAATTGTTACTTTACGAAAATGAAAAAACAGGCACCAAAAAAACAATGGGAATCGGCCGACTTTGAAAAGGTCTTTCTGCCTGGGCTTGCAATTGACTCTGTGATCTTTGGATTTCACGATAACAAGATGATGGTCTTGTTATTACAGTACAAGAATACCAATACCTATGCCCTTCCAGGCGGCTTTATTTATAGGACGGAAGACGTAAACGATGCCGCAAAAAGGATTTTGCAAGACAGGACCAGCCTTTCCAATATCTACCTAGAACAATTCTATCTATTTGGTGATTTTGATCGTAAAGACAATTCGATGGAAACCATCATGAAGGCCCGGGGGATGAAACTCACAAAAAATCATTTTTTGCTGAACAGATTTGTTTCAGTTGGATATTATGCTTTGGTAGATTATACCAAGGCCATCCCTACCAAAGACGAAATGAGTGATGATTGTGGCTGGTACGATCTAAACAAGATCCCTCCTATGATACAAGATCACAAAAAGATCGTTCACAAAGCATTGGAAACACTTCGGGAAAACTTTAATAAAAAATTGATCGGTTTTAAATTATTGGGCGACAAATTTACCATGAACGAATTGCAAAAATTATATGAAACCATTCTTGGTGTAAAATATAGAAGAACCAGTTTTCAAAGAATGATTTTGAATTTGAAGATCTTAAAACAAGTAGACACCAAAAAAACAGGTGCCGCACACAAAGCCCCTTATCTCTATACCTTTAAAAAAGAAAAATAAATGTTTTGCTCTTCTATCGCTACCTATTTCGGAAGAATTTCATTTCTTTTCAGTTTTGTATTGCTCATCATTTCTGCTGATGCACAAACCATTCGATACACCATTAGCTTCCCAGAACCAGGCTTACATCGCATGCACATTGAATTAGAAGCAAGTGGCTGGAATGGAGAAACAGCCACTTTAACTTTACCAAATTGGACACCTGGATATTATCAGTTAATGGATTATGGGAAATCAGTGTCTCAGTTCACAAACTATGACAGTGATGGAAAAAGGCATCCTATTGAATCAAAAAATGGGAATCAATGGATCATACCTATTCAAAAAAATAAATCTATTCATTGTTGCTTCGAAGTACAAACCAATAAACAATTTGTTGCCAATAGTTATGTAGACAGCAATCACGCATATCTGATTCCAGGTGCAGTCTTTCCTTACATTAATGGAAAGATCAACACTCATATTAGTATTCAAATTATTTCCCCTAAAGCTTGGGATCAAGTGGCTACCGGGCTATCAAATGTAAATGGCAATTCCACAGAATTGATCGCCGATAATTTTGACGATCTCTATGATAGTCCCATTTTATTAGGCGCATTAGAATCGTTGAAACCTTTTACCATTAATGGAATTGAACATCGTTTTGTGGGATACAAATTAGGCGATTTTGATAGAACAGCATTTATGCAAAACCTCGAAAAGATGGTTAAAACCGCGAGTAATATCATTGGCGATATTCCTTACGAACACTATAGCTTTATTGGGATTGGCCCGGGCAGAGGGGGCATAGAACATTTAAATAGTACAACGGTAAGCTTTAATGGAAAAGAATTGAAAAATCCCGGTGGCATTAATCGGATGATGAGCTTTTTAGCACACGAATACTTTCATCATTATAATGTGAAACGAATCCGGCCTTTTGAATTGGGTCCATTCGATTACACAAAAGAAAATAGAACCAATCTACTTTGGGTAAGTGAAGGCTTGAGTGTTTATTACGAATACCTGATCATTAAAAGAGCAGGTATTATTGATGAGGCAACACTGCTCAATAATTTTGAAAAGAATATCAATACAATAGAAAATAGTTCAGGTAGATTGTATCAATCACTTGCACAAGCAAGTTATGATACCTGGAGCGATGGACCATTTGGAAAACAAGGTGCTGAAGCCGATAAGTCGATCTCATATTATGAAAAAGGACCAGTGGTGGGCTTACTGTTTGACTTTGCCATACGCCATGCCAGCGCCAACAAAAAATCCCTCGATGATGTAATGCGTTACTTGTATTGGCATTATTATAAAGAATTACATCGTGGATTTACAGATGCTGAATTTCAGCAAGCATGTGAAGCTGTTGCTGGAATTTCACTCTCCCATTTGTTTGAATATGTGTACAGCACCAAAGAGTTAGATTATACAACCTACTTATCTTATGCTGGCTTGGCACTAAATATTAAGCTGGATGGAAAAACAGGCAAAAAAATGATTAGTTTGAAAAGAATCGATAACCCCAGCAAAGAACAGCAAGAGATATTGCAGAGCTGGCTTGAAAAATAATAAATAGCTCACCTTATATTGCCTTTTACTATTGAATTCTACAAGCAAGTGTTGTATATTGTTAAGTAGATTTACTTAATTGAATACCCACAATCAATTAGACAACAATATGTATAAACCAATTTTATTTCTGCTTACAGTAAGCTTATTGAATTTTAAAGCGAATGCTCAAGACGACTATGTAAAAGAAATTAAGCAATACGCAATCCAACTAAATGCCTCTTTCGATAAAGTACAACATAGATCAAGTGCATTTGATTTCAGTGATACCAACCGACTTAAGTGGAATAACTTACCAGTTGGATTGAGGCCACGCGTTGGGACAAGTATTGGAAATATGACAGAAGATCAAAGAAGACTGGTTCATAGAATTTTGTCTGCTTCTTTTAGTTCTCAAGGTTATTTAAAGGCAACCAGTATCATGCATCTCGATGAATTGATTAATCGTTTTTACGATAGTATGTATTATCGCAAAGAGCTGAGTGAAGAGAACTATAAATTTGTAAGAGATTTAAAATGGTCACCTAAAAATTATTATTTCGCATTCTTTGGTATACCAGGGGATGGAAATTGGGGTTATAAATTAGAAGGTCATCATTTATCTGTTAACTTCACTTTTGTAGGAGATAATATATCTGTAACACCTTTCTTTATAGGAACAGATCCAGCTGAATACTTATTTAATGAATATGCCGGGTTAAGAGTTTTGGGGCAGGAAGAGGACTTAGGAATCAAGTTGATTCAACTATTAACAACAGAACAAAAAAAGAAAGCTATTATGACGGGTGATGCACCAGGAGATATTATAACTGGTGCAGAAACAGGTAAACGATTAATTGACAAATGGGGGATCAAAGGTTCTGATTTAGACAGAAAACAAAAGGCAGTTCTTGAAGGTATTATCAGAGAATTTGTTTTTAATCTAGAATATGAAAAAGCAAACATTGAATACGACAAAATATTAAAAGCTGGTATCGATAATATTTATTTTGGATGGATTGGTGGACAAGAAGAAAAAATAGCCCACTACTATGTGCTCAATGGCCCAACTTTTTTAATTGAATTTGATAATAATGGAGGGCCAAGAAAAGCAGCAAATCATATTCATGCTATTTGGAGAGAAAAGGGAAATGAATATGGAGAAGATGTTTTGAAAAAACATTATCAATCTGAAAAGCATTAAAAGATAATTACACTATGAAACAGCAGTTGCTATGCTTTTTGCTACTCCTATCTTCTTCCTTATTTGCGCAACAAAAACCTTTAAGGATAGGAGTAGTTGGTCTAACACATACCCATGTACACGGTATTCTAGGAAGAGCCAAGCAGGGCGATATCGAGATTGTTGGTATCGTAGAACCCAATCGTGATCTGGCTTTGCGCTATTCAAAAGAACACGGTTATTCCATGAGTTTGGTCTACAATACGATGGCAGAAATGTTTGCAGCTTGCCATCCAGAAGCGGTTTGTGCTTTTGGTTCGATCTATGAGCACTTGGGGGTGGTTGAGTTTTTTGCACCCAAGGGCATTCATGTGATGGTTGAAAAACCGTTGGCAGTGAATTGGGAGCATGCAAAAAAAATGGAAGCCCTTGCTAAAAAATACCAGATCGAGTTACTCACTAATTACGAAACAACCTGGTATCCCACTAATCATCAAACGCGCGAATTATTAAAGAAAGGCACCATCGGCGATGCGAGAAAAATTGTAGTGCGTGATGGACATCGTGGCCCAAAGAAACTTGGAATCACGCACGAATTTTTAGATTGGCTAACTGACGCTACTTTAAATGGTGGCGGAGCCATCATAGATTTTGGTTGTTATGGAACTAACCTTAGCACATGGTTAATGGATGGTAAGAAACCGAATGCTGTTACAGCTGTTACACAACAATTACAGAAAGAAAATAATCCCAAAGTAGATGATGAATCGATCATTATTTTAAAATATGATCATGCCAACGCAATTGTTGAGGGCTCATGGAATTGGCCGATAGGCAGAAAAGATTTAGAGGTATACGGCCTAACTGGCGCCATTTATGCCGACAATAAATATCAACTACGTACCCGCATGGCTGAAGGATATGATGGTTTTAAAGAAGAGATCTTTAAACTGAATGACCTTGATTCACCGCAGAATGATCCTTTTGCTTATTTTGCTGCAGTTATTCAAAAGCGAATTAAGCCTGAACCCTTTGATCTTTCTTCTTTAGAAAATAATATGGTGGTGATGGAAATTTTAGATGCTGCTGTTCGCAGTGCAAAAACAGGAAAAACAATTCAATTGAAATAAGATGATGAAAAATTTATTTACACTTCTGCTGGTTGCTACACTGATCATTTCTTGTAATAATCAACCACCATCTCCGCTTATCGGCACATGGCAATTAGTTGCGGCTACCAGTACTGAAGGAGTAAAAACAGTTTCTACTTTTGACCCAACAGTTAAGATGATCAAGATCATCAATCCAACACATTTTTCGTTTTTTAGTCACCCAATGCCCAACAACGTAGACACTTCCAATGTTAGTTTTAGTGCAGGTGCTGGGCCATATACTCTAAAAGATAGTATCTATGCCGAGCACTTAGAATATTTCACAGACAGAAGATGGGAAGGCAATAGTTTCGATTTCATCATTAAATTTAATGGAGATACACTTATTCAAAAAGGTGTTGAGAAAGTAGATGGCTTGGGCATTGATCATATCATCGAAGAGAAATACATTAAAATAAAAAACTAAATCCTACAACATGGCAAGAACAAGTACTTATTTGAATTTCCCTGGTTATACTGAGGCTGCTTTTAAATTTTATCAATCCATTTTCGGCGGTGAATTCATAGGCGGAATTAATCGCTTCTCACAAATTCCCATAGCTGAGGGTCAGCCACCCATTCCAGATTCGATCAAAGATTGTATCATGCATATCGAGTTAGAAATTACTGGCGGCCATATTCTAATGGGCTCTGATGCACCTGCAGAAATGGGTTTAAAAGTAAATGTGGGCAACAACATGCACCTTAATTTAGAACCTGATACCAGGGAAGAAACAAAAAGATTATTTCATGCGTTGGCTGAAGGAGGTACCATCACAATGGATCTGCAGGAAATGTTCTGGGGTGCTTATTATGGATCGTTGACCGACCAATTTGGGGTTAACTGGATGGTGAATACAAATGCAAAATAATGTCTTATCCAATTTTTGAAGAACAGGTTTTTGAGAAGCTCGATTTCTCATCCAAATCATTTCCAACTGCAGAATACGAAAACTGTGAATTTAAACATTGCAATTTGAGTACTGCAGATCTCTCGAACTGCGTTTTCACCGATTGCATTTTCACTGGCTGCAATATTAGCAATGCTAAATTGGGAAACACTGCAATCAGAGATGTGCAGTTCATTGATTGCAAATTATTAGGACTACGATTCGACAATTGTAATGATTTTTTATTTGCTGCAAAATTCAAGCATTGCAATTTGCACTTATCCAGTTTTTATCAGCGCAAAATGCGTCAGGCAAAATTCAGCAACTGCGATCTGCAGGAAACAGATTTTGCGATGGCTGAATTAGTGCAAGCCGTTTTTGATAATTGTAATTTATCTGGTGCCGTTTTTGATGGAACCAATTTAGAAAAAGCAGATCTCAGAACCTCCTTTCAATTCACGATCAATCCAACCACCAATAAAATTAAAAAAGCCCGTTTCAGCAAAGACAGTCTGGAAGGGCTTTTAAGCCATTTAGATATCATCATTGAATAACATTTGTATATGGACCTCGATCAATTACGCGAATACACCCTGAGCAAACCAGATGCAGAAGAGACCCAACCCTTTGGTCCAGATAATTTAGTGTACAAAGTGAACAACAAAATGTTCCTACTCACCAGCTTCGATAACATCCCACTTCAATTCAACGTAAAATGCGATCCGGAATTAGCACTAGAACTACGAGAACAATATGCAGCAGTGATACCGGGGTATCATATGAATAAGAAGCATTGGAACACGGTAATCATTGACGGATCAATTTCCAATAAAGAACTCCAGAAAATGATTGACCACTCCTATGAGTTGGTGCGCGGGAAGAAGAATTTAGTGAAGAGATAAGAGTGAAGAGTGAAGAACGGACAGTGATTGTCTTGGCGATTTACTCTTGGCTGTGCCAAGAGTTTTTATACTATTTTGATTTTGCTGTTTTTATAGAAGCGACTAACATAGAAACAAGACCGTTACATTCTCTTCTAAGTTTTTCAAACTGTTCGGCTGTTAAATAATCTGTGTCAAATAAAAGTGTGAGCCAGTAAATGGTCTCATTGGCTTCTTTTAAAGAAGTTGTTAGTTTAAATATAAAGTCTTGCCTTGAAAATGCATACTCGGCTTCTCTAAGAATTGCACCGATTGCAGTGCCAGAACGTATCACTTGTTTTGATAAAACATATTCTTTGTTTACTGTTACAAGTTGTTGGCAAAGCCTCACAATTTCAATCGAAAATTGATAACTCTTGATATGTAGCGGTTGCTTTGAATAATCATTCATCCTGAAATTTACAAAGCTTCTTCATAATTTTATATACTCTAAAATTATTTCACTCTTCACTCTTCACTCTTCACTCTTCACTCTTCACTCTTCACTCTTCACTCTTCACTCTTCACTCTTCACTCTTCACTCTTCACTCTTCACTTTCTTATAG
>CAIYAG010000035.1 GCA_903924075.1 uncultured Bacteroidota bacterium
AATCTCTATCGGTCCCAAAACTCAAAATCTTCTAAAATAATTGGTTTCCAGCTGCTTATAAATAAAATTTGGAACTATATTTTTTCTCGATTGCTTTTATAGAATACCTTTACAAAACTAACAATTGTCAGCTTTTCATCTGATTAGAATCATATAAATCATTGACGCACATCATGAATACTTGCTATATATTTCAGAAATTTGTGTACGTTGATGATATTACACCATAATTATCATTTACAGCTTTAAAAAAACCAATTTTATGATTACGCTCAACAAAACCCATCTTCACAAACTTTTCATTTTAACCACTAGTTTATTTTTATTCATTGGCGCTTTTTCTCAAGTTAATTACAGTGCTAAGAAAACAATATCGCTTACCTTAAGTGGTACTTCTTCTTTGCATGATTGGGATATGAAATCAACCACCGGAACTTTCGCCGCTAATTTTGTAATTAACGGCAATGCCATCACTACTGTAAATGCTTTGAGTTTTTCTACTAAAGCAGAAAGCTTGAAAAGTGGACATGATGCGATGGATAAAAATGCCTATGCTGCTTTGAAAAGCGATAAGTCGCCATCAATAACTTATAATTCCAATAAATCAACAATTACAAAATTGGATGCATCAACTTATTCAGTTAAAACAACTGGAAAGCTTACCATTGCTGGTACAACTTTGGATGAAGAGATTGATGCAACTTGTAAAGTAAATTCAGATAAATCAATTACGGTAATGGGTTCTAAAAAGATCAGTATGAAAGATTTCGGAATGTCTGCACCAACATTTATGATGGGTACAGTTCAAACAGGAAATGATGTGGTACTGAAATTTGATATGAAACTTACCAAATTATAAAACAGAAAGAATTTAACAGCACTACTGCCAACAAAAATTGATTGGTAACAATAGTGTTGTTTATAAAGAGGGTTTTTTTATGGTGTATAATAGCCGTTTGGATTTATCCAACCGGCTATTATTGTTTTAGCTTCTTTTGGCAGCTTGGTTGCCAGAATATCTTCTTGGATCTCCACCTCTGAATGATCTTCTTTCTTTAGCCTGATAATGGCGCTGCACAGGCTTTTGCTTGGCAGTTGCAGAAATATTATTCAAAGAAGTATTTTCCATTGCATAAGGATGATCATTCACAATTGGAATTTGTACACTGATCAATTTTTGAATATCCCTTAAGAATTCTTTTTCTTCCTGATCGCAAAAAGAATAAGCGATCCCGCTAGCACCAGCTCTACCAGTACGTCCTATGCGATGTACATAAGTTTCTGGCACATTTGGTAATTCGAAATTGATCACGTGAGAAAGATTGTCAACATCAATTCCTCTTGCGGCAATATCTGTTGCAACTAATACTCTAGTATGACCCGTTTTGAAATTGGTCAATGCACGTTGCCTAGCATTTTGTGATTTATTCCCGTGGATGGCTTCAGCGATGATATGCCCGCGGTGTAAGTCTTTTACAATTTTATCTGCACCATGTTTTGTTCTTGCGAATACCAAAGCAGATTTAATATTGCTATCTTTTAAAAGATGTGCTAATAATAATTTTTTGTTTTCTTTCTCTACAAAATAAATAGCCTGTTCAATGGTTTCGGCTGTTGATGAGACAGGCGTTACTTCAACCTTTACAGGGTTATTTAAAATACTACTTGCCAAGCTGCTGATTTCGGCAGGCATGGTAGCAGAGAAAAATAGAGTCTGACGTTTAGTTGGTAAAAGAGTGATTACTTTTTTTACGTCATGAATGAAACCCATATCCAACATACGATCTGCTTCATCCAACACAAAGAATTCGATATCATTTAGTCTGATAAAACGTTGTTGAATCAGATCCAACAATCTTCCTGGTGTGGCAATTAAAATGTCAACTCCATTACGAAGTGCATTTGTTTGCGCACCCTGTGAAACACCTCCGAAAATAACCAACTGTTTTAGACCGAGGTTTTTTCCATAAGCTGCAAAGCTCTCTTCAATTTGAATAGCAAGTTCTCTGGTTGGTGTTAAAATCAAAGCTTTGATCCCGCCTTTTTTAGGCTGGCCTGTATACTTTTCCTTACACAATAATTGTAATACAGGGATGGCGAAAGCCGCAGTTTTTCCTGTACCTGTTTGAGCACATCCAAGCAGATCTCTGCCTTCCAAAATACTTGGGATGGCTTGTTCCTGAATGGGTGTGGGTGTTGTGTAGCCTTCGTTCTTGAGCGCATTTAATATGGGCTCAATGAGGCTTAATTGTTCAAATAACAAAATAAAAAAAATTTAAAATGAACACCTGAAATTGCTCAGGTGGTATATAACCTTTCCGGGTTTGACTTGATGAAACTTTGTCACGGAAGTAGATAATCAGTCGGTAGAGAGCCTATATGAATGATGCAAATCTAGGATAAAAAAACTGAATGCCCGTTAAGACATGTTTAAACACTGATTTTCAATTGCTTATAGTTCAATCAGAGCCAGGATTTGCTCAAGGTAGATTTTGTCGGTTGCATCAAACTGATCCAATTGTGCGCTATCCACATCCAATACCCCCCAAACCATTCCGTCTTTAAATAGGGGCAATACAATTTCTGATTTTGATAAGCTGCTGCAGGCAATATGCCCAGGAAATTGCTCCACATCTGGAACGATCAGGGTTTCGGCTTTAGCCCAGCTGCTGCCACAGACTCCCCTTCCTTTTTTGATACGGGTACAAGCAACAGGCCCTTGGAAAGGCCCAAGTACTAATTCATTCTTTTTTACAATATAAAAACCAACCCAAAACCATCCGAACTGCTCTTTTAAAGCTGCAGTAACATTTGCCAGGTTTGCGATCAGATCTGGCTCGCCAGTTAACAAACCCTTGATCTGTGGAATCAGGTTTTGATACTGTTCTATTTTATCGCCTGTAACAATTTGTAAATCTTCTGCCATAATTCAAAGATAAATTGAATTAGAAAATTAGTCTTAACTTTTATGTCCACTAAAAAATAGGTCATGCCTACAAAGCCATTAATTAATGTGTTGCCATATAAAATTAAACCGGGCAAAAAAATAAAATTAAAGTCGTTCAGTACCAATATCAAGAAAAAGCCACTGGATAAAGTGAAGGGGGAAGAATTATTGCTTAAAGGAATTACTGATCTTGCAAACCTGCAGGATAAATTATACGCCAATAAAGAATATAGCATCCTCATTGTTTTACAGGCGATGGATGCTGCTGGAAAAGATGGAACCATTAAACACTTGATGAGTGGTTTGAACCCTACTGGTGTAAATGTGAGTAGTTTTAAAGCACCCACTTCAAACGAATTGGAGCATGATTATTTTTGGCGGCATAATTTAAAATTACCTGCAAGGGGCGAGATCGGAATATTCAATAGGTCTCATTATGAAAATGTGTTAGTTACAAAAGTGCATCCTGAATTCATTCTCAAAGAAAATTTACCTGGCATCAGTACCGTAAAAGATGTTGATCAAAAATTTTGGAAAAAAAGGTATGATCAGATCAATCGATATGAGAAAAATTTAGCTGAGAATGGAACCATCATTTTAAAATTCTTTTTAAATGTTTCAAAAGCAGAACAGAAGAGAAGATTTCTTGATCGCATCGATGATCCCAAAAAGAATTGGAAGTTTTCGGTAGCCGACATGAAGGAACGTGTTTATTGGGATCAGTATCAGCAAGCATATGAAGATTTATTTAATCACACTTCAACAGAATATGCTCCATGGTATGTAATTCCAGCAGATGATAAATGGTATATGCGCATCTTGGTGGGTGCAGCCATTTATCAGCAGTTTCAAAAACTGAATATTGCTTATCCGCAAGTATCGAAAGAAACCAGGGCAGAATTTTTAAAAGCCAAAGATGTTTTATTGAAAGAAAAATAATTAGTTGATATATTTTCCAACCACGGGTAATTTCTGGAATTCTTTTTTTTCAACTAGTAGGATAAACCAACAAAAAATAAATAAGAGGATACTGCCAGTTGCAAACTGGAACCAGAAGGGATTGTAGAAATACAAGATCCCTTTTTGTATTAAATAGAAGCTGGTAACAATTGCAATATAAGCCACTAGTTTTTTCCAGGCGTAGGGGATGGGGTATTCTTTTTGTCCCCATAAGTAACTGATCACCATCATGGTACCATAACAAGCAAATGTAGCCCAAGCGCAAGCCATATAACTGAAGTATGGGATCAGTGTATAATTAATGAGTAAGGTAATGGCAGCACCAGCTAGTGTGATCCACGCACCGGCCATTGTTTTATGTCCGAGTTTATACCAAACACTCAGGTTATAATAAATACCTAAGAACATATTGGCGAGCAATAAGATCGGTACAACCTGCAGGCCAACCCACATTTCACGGTTACGAATAAATTGTTTCCAAACATCAAGATATAATGCCACCATTAAAAACATCAGGCATAAAGTGATCACAAAAAATTTCATGATCCTCGCGTACAATTTAGGCGCATCTTTTTCGCCGGCCTGTTTAAAGAAAAATGGCTCGGCCCCCATTCGAAAAGCTTGCACAGCGAGGCTGATGAGCATCGCCAGTTTATAGCACGCCGAATAGATCCCCACTTCTCTATTTGCATCGACGGCTGTTTTTACAGGAGCCCACCACTGTAGCATGATCCTATCAAATGTTTCATTGATCATACCTGCAAATCCTGCAATGATCAAGGGCATGCCATAGAGCATTAATTCTTTCCAAAGTTTTGCATCAAATTCCCATTTAAATCCAAAGAACTCTTTGCTTAATAATAACAGCACAAAAAGATTTTGCACCAGGTTCGCTAATAATAAATAGCCCACACTCCATTCGGGCACATAGTAATTATTCAACCAGTGTGTTGGGTGTGTGCTCAAGAAATTGGGTAGCGTGCTGATGAATAAATAGGTAGCAGCAATATTTACAACAATGCCACCTACCTTGGTTAGTGCAAATTTGATGGGTCTTCCTTCCTGTCTTAATCTCGCAAATGGAATGCCACAAAGTGCATCTATTGCAATGATTCCTGCAGCCACAATAATGTATTCTGAATGATTGCCAACTGATAATAAAGTGGCAATAGGCTGTCGAAATAAAATCAATACTGCTCCTAAAAAGATACTTGAAAAAATCAGCGAGATGCTGGTAGTATTATAAACCGTGTCTTTGTCTTTCGTATTCGAGAACCTGAAATAGGCAGTTTCCATGCCATAAGTAAACACCACATTCATGAATGGAATGAAAGAATATACCAAGGAAAACTCACCATAAACGGCGGTAGATAATTTAAAAGTGAGATAGGGTAGTAATAAATAATTAATGAATCTGGCAGCTATGGAACTTACGCCATACCAAATTGTTTGACCCGCTAATTTCTTAATACCACTCAATGCCTATGATTTTATGTAGATCTGAATTTCCCTTTCTTGGTCTGCTAAAGTACAGAATGTGTTGTTAATACCATCGGAATCCTTAGAGGTTGCGGTGGTCGATCTTTTTCCTAAAAAGTTTGTGTTCCGATTTCTTTTTCTTGCCTTCGATCCTTTTTTCAATGGATGCTTTACTGGGTTTGGTGGCCATTCTTGCTTTTTTTCTGATCAGTGCTTTTGCAACCAGGTCATTCATTTTTTCGATGACGATGCCCTTATTTTCGAGCTGACTTCTAGACTCCTGCGATTTTACCAGCAAATTTCCATCTGCGGAAATGCGGTTGGCCAACTTTTCTTGGATCCTCCATTTTTGCTCGTCAGAAAATAAAGTTGAATTGGCAACCAGCCAACGGCCTTCCACCATGGTCTCTACCTTGTTCACATTTTGTCCGCCCTTGCCGCCAGAACGGGCAGTTTGAAACTGTATCTCCGATGTTATATCTATCTTCATCATTATAAAGTTAATTCTAAAATTGGTTATTGAATTATGAGAGTGGTGATTCAAAGGGTGAGCGAAGCTTCCGTTAAAGTAGATGGCATCATTACAGGTGCCATTCAAAAGGGTTTATTGGTATTGGTTGGAATTGAAGATGCAGATACCAATGAAGACATTGAATGGATCAGTAGCAAAATAGTGAACCTGCGCATTTTTGATGATGGTGCTGGGGTCATGAACCTTTGTGTGAAAGATATAGATGGTGAAGTTTTATTGGTGAGTCAGTTTACCTTACACGCTGCCACCAAAAAAGGCAATCGTCCTTCTTATATCAAAGCATCAAAACCTGATGTAGCTATACCGATGTATGAAAAACTGATCCTGCAACTGAAGAATGATTTAGGAAAAGAAATTCCTACAGGGGTTTTTGGTGCGGATATGAAAGTGCAATTATTAAATGATGGTCCTGTTACGATAGTGATGGATTCAAAAAACAAAGAGTGATGAAGCATGATATTTTAAATAGAGAAGACTTGCTTTTGTTGATGGATCGCTTTTACAGCAAAGCTTTGACAGATGCAACGATTGGTCATTATTTTACCGAGGTGGTACAATTGAGTTTAGAAAAACATATTCCGGTGATCACTGATTTCTGGGAAACCGTTTTATTTGATACAGGAAAATATTATGGGAATACCATGAAAGTGCACGAAGACCTGCACGAAAAATCGCCATTTGTTTCCGAACATTTTAATCGGTGGATGGCTATGTTCAAGGAAACTGTGGATGAAAATTTTGAAGGAAATAATGCTGAAAAAATCAAACAAAGGGCCATTTCCATTGCAACTGTGATGAATATTAAAATGGTGCATGGAGGTGCCGGATTAAAATAAATTTTTCAAAATGACAATCGAACAGGCGCAAAAAGACGTAGATCAATGGATCAAAACAGTAGGGGTTCGTTATTTTAATGAGCTCACCAATCTTGGTATTTTAATGGAAGAAGTAGGTGAGTTAAGCCGACTGATGGTGCGAAAGTATGGTGAACAATCCTTTAAAGAAACAGACAAAAACAAAGAGCTGGCCGATGAAATGGCTGATGTTCTTTGGGTATTAATGTGCCTTGCTAACCAAACAGGTGTTAGCCTAACAGACGCATTGGAAAAGAATTTTGAGAAGAAAAACCTGCGTGATGCTACCCGGCATCAGGAAAATGAGAAGCTTCAATAGCAGTAAAATCCTATTTTTGCGTCACATGAGCACGCAACAAGACAATTTATTTCAGGCAATTATATCCCATGCCAAAGAGTATGGATTTGTGTTTCCGAGTAGTGAGATTTACGACGGACTAAGCGCGGTATACGATTATGGTCCCTATGGATCTGAATTAAAAAAGAATATCCGCGATTATTGGTGGAAGAGCATGACCCAGATGCACGAGAATATTGTGGGGATTGATGCCGCCATATTTATGCATCCAACAACCTGGAAGGCGAGCGGGCATGTTGATAATTTCAGCGATCCGATGATCGATAACCGCGATAGTAAAAAGCGTTACCGTGTTGATCATATCATTGAAGCAAAAGCAGATAAATTAAGAGAAGCTGGTAATGATGCAGAAGCAACTTTATTGATCGATGCAATGGATGCATTTCTAGCAAAAGATGATTTTGCTGGATTAAAGCAATTGATCATCGATGAAAAAATTGTTTGTGGGGTGAGTGGCACTGCAAATTGGACAGATATTCGTCAGTTTAATTTGATGTTCTCTACACAGTTAGGTTCTGTTGCAGAAGATGCAGATACTATTTATTTACGCCCTGAAACGGCGCAAGGAATTTTTGTAAACTTTTTAAACGTGCAGAAAACTGCTCGTATGAAAGTTCCTTTTGGAATTGCACAAACAGGAAAGGCTTTCAGAAATGAGATCGTGGCGCGTCAGTTTATTTTCCGGATGCGCGAATTTGAGCAAATGGAAATGCAATTCTTTGTACGTCCTGGTACAGAAGGACAATGGTATCAATACTGGAAAGAAGCTCGTTTGCAATGGCATTTGAGTTTGGGTATTGATCGTGCAAAATATCGCTATCACGATCACGTGAAATTGGCACACTATGCGAAAGAAGCATGTGATATTGAATTTGAATTTCCAATTGGCTTTAAAGAAGTTGAAGGGATCCATTCTAGAAGTGATTTTGATTTAACGCAACACCAGATCTATAGCAAAAAGAAATTGCAATATTTCGATACTGAGGTCAATCAGAACTATGTTCCTTATGTAGTTGAAACTTCAATAGGTTTAGA
>CAIYAG010000036.1 GCA_903924075.1 uncultured Bacteroidota bacterium
ACCGATTGGAATATTTTATTAGATGAAAAAGGAGGCCCTAATCATGTTGGAAACTTTTGTTTTGCGCCTGTGCATGCAGATACCAAAACAGGAGAACTCACTTACTTAAA
Source organism: uncultured Bacteroidota bacterium (assembly GCA_903924075.1). Lineage (GTDB taxonomy): Bacteria > Bacteroidota > Bacteroidia > Chitinophagales > Chitinophagaceae > Sediminibacterium. The sequence goes on from CAIYAG010000036.1 coordinate 111, forward strand.
TTCGTTCTATTATATCGGACATTTTTCTAAATTCATTCGCCCAGGTGCAAAAAGAATAATTAGTTCTGCAAGCAGGGGTCAGTTTCTTACTACTGCCTTTCAGAATACCAACGGTTCTATCGTGGTTATTGTAATGAATCCTAGTGAGGATACAATACCCTATCATATGAGTATTGGCAATAAAGCTGTTTCTGTAAATAGCCTGCCACATTCTATACAGACATTGGTTGTGGAATAATTGATTATATTCAAAAAGCCCATCCCATTTCTATGGATGGGCTTTTTTGTGCCCTAGCACTATTTTTAAGATTTTGAAAGAATTGAAACTGATTCGTTCAACATAGTTTCGATGTTTGAAATAAAAAAACTATTTTAAATTTCAAATGCCCCGATCAATTTGCCATATATGAAAAAAAACATCTTTCCCACTTTACTCCTTTTGATACTTGTAATTGGATCTTGTAGCAAGGGTTCAGATAGTGGATCTACACCAGCTGTAACACTCCCTATTGCCAGTATCAGCGATATCAGCAATGAACGTAGCGCTACTAATTCACATTTTCAATTCAGCGTATCTCTAGATAAAACAAGTGCCAGTGCTGTTACATTGAGTTATTCAACTTCCGATGGAACAGCGATATCCAGTAAAGACTACAAATCAACTTCGGGTACATTAACCATACCTGCAAATTCGAGTTCAGGTACCATTGATGTGGAAGTGATTGGAGACAGTACCCGTAAAAGCAACCAAAGCTTTACTGTTCAGTTAGCCAGTCCAACAAACTGCACACTTGGCACTGCCAAAGGAACAGGAACTATTATCAATGAAAATCTTTTGTATTACCCAGTTGACAATAGCGCAAGTGCCGGCTATATCACCCCAGCTACTTATCCTGGAAAGGCACTGGTATGGAGTGACGAATTTGATGGAAATACCATTAACACTGCTACCTGGGTATTTGAAACAGGTAATAATGGATGGGGAAATGCAGAACTAGAAAATTATACTGCCAGAACACAGAACGCCTTCCAATCGAAAGGAAATTTGATCATAGAAGCCAGAAAAGAATCATTAAGTGGAAGTTCCTATACTTCGGCAAGAATGATCACTAAAGGCAGAAAAGTATTTACCTATGGAAGAATTGATATTCGTGCAAAAGTTCCAACAGGTAAAGGGATCTGGCCTGCTATTTGGATGTTAGGTAACAACATCGATCAGGTAAACTGGCCTGCTTGTGGTGAAATGGATATTATGGAATTACTTGGCCAGGAACCCAATAAAATATATGGGACATTGCATTGGGGTGCTACAACACTATTGCATCAATCAAAGGGCACAAATAATGTGTTAAGTTCAGGAAGCTACGACCAACAATTCCACGTATATAGTTTGAATTGGGTCAAAGATCAGGTTCAGATTTTGGTAGATGATGTTGTATACAATACCATCCCGGCATCTGCTACTGCTGGAAGTGTGAACCCATTTAATAGCGATTTCTTTTTTATATTAAATGTAGCTGTAGGCGGTAATTGGCCTGGGTCTCCAGATGGAACAACCGTTTTCCCGCAAAGGATGGTGGTTGATTATGTTCGGGTTTTCCAATAGACAATTGTTTTCTATAGCATTGTAATTACATTTACAGAAATAGATACAAATGCCTGCTATAAAAACAGCGATCCTTTCATTTGGCATGTCTGGAAGAGTGTTCCATGCCCCTTTCATTGCATTGAATCCAGGTTTTGAATTGGTTGGGATCTGGGAAAGAACCCAATCTGCTTCTTTGGAATTTTATCCAAACATCAAAATTTACAGATCTCTCGAAGAAATTTTAAATGATGCTACTATCCAATTAGTGATCGTTAATACGCCAACAAATACGCATTACGAATACACAAAAAAAGTGTTGCTTTCTGGTAAGCATGCAGTTGTTGAAAAGGCTTTTACCACAACGGTAGCCGAAGCAATTGAACTAAACAATATTGCCATTGAAAAAAAATTAAAACTTTCTGTTTTTCAAAATCGCAGATGGGATAGTGATTTCAAAACAGTCAAAAAAATAATTGAAGAGGGTTGGCTTGGTGCAGTAGTAGAAGCTGAAATTCATTTTGATCGTTTCAAAGAAGCACTGAGCCCGAAATTACATAAAGAAATACCCGGCCCAGGGGCAGGTATTTTAAATGATCTTGGTCCGCATTTGATAGACCAATCATTAAGCTTATTTGGAATGCCTACTGCCGTTTATGCTGAACTAAGGATCATGAGGCCTAATTCTGTGGTTGACGATTATTTTGAATTACTATTAAGTTATGCAGATAAAGTGGTGCGACTAAAAGCTGGCTACCTTGTAAGGGAGCCGATACCGGCTTATATAATTCATGGTACTAAGGGTAGTTTCTTAAAATCAAGGGGCGATATTCAAGAGACCGCCTTAGTGGCCAACCAGAAACCAGATTCTCCCAACTGGGGTAAAGAGCCCGTAGAGGAAGAAGGACTTTTACATACCGAAAAGGAAGGTATTGTTATCAAAGAAAAAATACCAACAGAAATTGGTAACTATGCGTCGTATTATTCGTTAGTAGAGAAAGCCATTCGAGAAAATACCGCTATGCCAGTATCAGGCTATGATGGAATTAATGTGATGAAAATTATTGAGGCCTCATTTAAAAGTAATACCGATAAAAAACAAATCTCTTTAAACCAATAAGAGGCAACAAAGTCTAATACGCACATGCATCCATTTATTGAACCAGTACATATCGTTTTTAACAAAGAAGCAGATGCATCTAATGCCTCTGCCATGAAAGCGTATATGCTCAATCAGTTCGATTTTTTTGGGATCAAGACGCCTATTCGTGATCAGATCGTAAAAACTTATTTAAAAAATAATTTGCTTCAGCATAATAGTGATCTAGAACTGGTGATAAAAGAACTTTGGGAAATGCCTGAAAGAGAAATGCAATATTTTGCAATTGATGTATTTGTATCGCATAAAAAATTATGGACCAAAAGTTCCATCAAATTAATTGAACACTGTATTACTCAAAAAAGTTGGTGGGACACTGTTGATGGAATTGCAAGCGAATGGTTAGGCGCCTATTTCAAATTGTTTTCAGAACAAACTTTCTTGATCACTTCAAGATGGAATAAAAGCAATCATATCTGGCTACAAAGAAGTAGTATTCTATTTCAGAAGTCTTATAAGAAAAATACTGATACTGCCCTATTATCAAGTTATATCTTGAACTGTAAAGACAATAAAGAATTCTTTATTAGAAAAGCAATTGGCTGGGCTTTAAGAGAATATTCAAAAACCAACCCTGATTGGGTAATCAATTTTGTAGCGAATAATAAATTGTCTCCGCTAAGCGAAAAAGAAGCTTTAAAGCGGATCTCAAAATAATCAAAAAATAAAATGCCCCTGAGTGATCAGGGGCATTTGAAATTATAAAGAGAACTAATTACATCTTTTTAGCATCTTCTAAGAACTTTGCCAATCCGATATCAGTTAAAGGATGTTTTAATAATCCTATAATAGAATCTAACGGACAAGTACAAACATCAGCACCAGCTTCTGCACATTTAATGATGTGAAGGGCATTTCTAATGGAAGCAGCAAGGATCTCTGTTTTAAATCCCTGAATATCGTAGATCTGACGCATTTGTTTGATCAATTCAATACCATCCCAACCACTGTCATCGATGCGACCAATAAAAGGAGAAACATAAGTAGCTCCTGCTTTTGCGGCTAAGATCGCTTGACCAGCTGAGAATACCAATGTACAATTGGTTCTTATTCCGTTATCGCTAAACCATTTAATGGCCTTGATACCGTCTTTGATCATTGGCACTTTCACCACAATATTTGGATGAATGGCGGCTAATTTTTTACCTTCTTCAACCATTGCTTCGAATTCGGTTGACAAAACTTCCGCACTAATATCACCATCTACTAATTCACAAATTGCTTTATAGTGTTGCGCAATTGCCACTTCACCTTTAATGCCTTCTTTAGCCATCAGTGAAGGATTGGTAGTTACACCGTCTAAAATGCCCAATTCATTGGCTTCTTTGATTTGTGCTAAATTACCTGTGTCGATAAAAAATTTCATCCTGTGTTTTTTATTATTTTAAATAGGGGGATTTAATTGGTTTTCGGTGTTGTTGAGCAATTAGGTAGCTCTTTAAAGATTAAAAACATCAATACCCAAATGGGACTCACGAATATCTTACACTTATTCGCGAAAGAAAAAAAAAGTGGCAGGCTACTCACATCGCACCGCTCAACCGCTTATCCTTGCTGTATTCCTACCCTGGGGAGTTTCAGCAGGAGCTGGTCGTGTAAGACCTGCCGGCGCAAAAGTAAGGTTTGGACTTTAATTTTTCGATTTTTTTTAAACAATTGATAGAAATAGTCTGTTCATAATACCTAACTATATTTGATTATAAAGCCATTTAGTATATGTTGCGCAAAATTTTATTTGCTGGATTTTTTGTTATACTCCTCTCTGTAAACAACGCCTCGTCTCAGACTTTGACACTGAAACCAGGGTTTGACAAAGCAGAATACATTGAATTGTTGAAAATAACTGGGCATCAGATGGACACACCTTGGACCAGTATCAGTGTGCCCAGACCAGAAAAAAGTATAATGGTTTACCGATCAATGGTTACAGGCCTTGATAACCGATGGGACTTATGGATGATGCAGGATTCAATAGCTGTGATCAGTATTCGAGGCACCACTAAGTCTCAAACCAGTTGGATCGAGAATTTTTATGCAGCCATGGTACCCGCAATTGGATCTATACAAATGAGCGAAAACTTTCAATTTAAATATCACCTTGCCGATAATCCAAGAGCTTCAGTACATACTGGCTGGCTAATTGGCACAGCATTCCTTTCACAAGATATTTTACCCAAAATAGATTCCTTATATAAAAAAGGGATCAAACAAATGATCATACTTGGGCATAGTCAGGGAGGTGCAATTGCATATTTATTAAGTTCACATATTGCACAATTGCAAAAGACCCATCAAATCCCATCCGATATCCGATTTAAAACCTATTGCAGTGCGGCTCCTCGTCCTGGAAATTTATTTTACGCATACGAATACGAAAAAATGGTGAGCGATGGATGGGGCTTCAATGTAGTGAACACAGCCGATTGGGTGGTGCAAACGCCGCTATCTATTCAGGCACTTACAGATTTTAATACTACCAATCCCTTTACGAATGTTTCTGAAGTAATTAGCAAACAGCCTTTCCCAAAAAATTGGGCGATGAAATATGCTTATAATAAAATGAATAATGTTTCAAAAAGAGGCAATCGGCGTTATGAAAAATACTTAGGTAAAATGGTTGGAAAAATGATCGAAAAAAGTTTGCCCGGATATATTGCTCCTGCATATGCTAATACATTTGAATACGTACGAGTTGGGCCAACTATTGTACTGATGGCTGATGAAAACTATTTCAAATTATTTCCTGATAACCCAGAGAAAGTTTTTGTCCATCATTTTATAACACCTTATTTGTATTTAGCAAATCAATTAAAGTAAGAATCAATAATTATCTTCCCAATCTAGAATTAATGGTAGCAATCCCAACCAGTTCATCGTGCCTTCCGCTTAATGAACGATAGTAAACTAAAATGGTATAATCATTCTCAGTTTCCCAATAATTACCATCTGTCATTGACACATCAGATGCGGCACTAAGATCATGATTATCTTTTAACGAGTAAGTATAACTATAATATCCTTGTTTGAGTAAGAGGTCTTTTGTATAGGCTCCTTCTAGCGTACTATAATGCATCAAAGAACTATCACTGATTTGATTGCCTGTGATCTCTCCGATCATATGAACTGTCTTTCCAGCAATGGCTTGCTTTCCAGGAGGAATAAAACTAAAATGCACCCAGGCATAATCTCCCTGCCACCATGGATTGATAGATTCACTTGCATTGATTTCTGTATATCCATTTCTATCTGCAAAATTGATATATGCAAAACTGCTCCGCACTTGGTCTGGCTTGATATATACCGTATTGGGTTCCTGTAACCGATCTACTCTAGCTATTCGATCTGATTCAAAACGAAAGCTCATCAGATCGGCCCATCGGTATTCCTTACCTGCTGGAAATAAAAAATCGATCTCTCCATTGTATTCCAATAAATTCCCTTTTATAAATACGGGTTGCTTATTGATGATGGCATCGTCCCATCGATTATTTTGCATGGCCACCACTTTTATCTGTTGGGGACTCAATAAATTCAATTCTTTTGTTTCCACAGAGAACTGCAATTTCTGATGTGTGCGAGCTAACTCATTATCGTAAGGAACTAAAATTTGCGCGCCGATCGATACGTGTTTATCTACTACCATCAGTCTTTTAGTAAATGCCAATTTTGACGTATCACCATCCCGAAAAACTTTCAATAAATAATTCCCGCTCATGATCGGTGTAGCATTTCGTTCAGGTAACATTACCTGATAATGCACATATTTCATGGATGCAATGGATGCAATTCTATACTGACTTATGCGCATCTGATTAAACCCTTTTAAATAATCAAACACAGTAACATTGGCCGGAGTCCAATCTGCATTACACAATTCATAGGTGTAAAAATAGTTTCTAGGGGTTGCAACCAAATCATCAAAATGAAGCTCTAATTGATCTCCTCCATTCAAATAAAGGATCGGCTGACTAAATTGATTATTCTGTTGAAATAGCTTAACAGCATTGATGGTGGGCGTATAAATTCGATCAGGAAGGCGCTGAGAATGTGCAAATAAAATGCCGATGGTGGCTATAAGGGTAAGTAATGACTTCATAAGTTAAAATAACGCCTAAACTTACAACATTCCATAGAGCTACAAAAGCTTTTGCTGCATTCAAGTTGTCAATGTAGTTTTGAAAACCTAAATCCCATTATTTGAGTCTTGCATTCCATATCGCCAAAAGGATCGCGTTCACTAAGCAAAAATCATTTGCAAGATTCATCATTCGGCTTTCTGTGGCAGCAACAGCTGTTAGTGTGATGTCGATGATCATAACACTGGCATTTGTAAACGGATTTCAACAAACTGTTGCCAGTAAGGTTTTTAGTTTCTGGGGACATATCCGCGTTCAGAAATTCGAGCCCAACAAATCACTCGTTGCAGAAGAAACGCCCATTCAAAAAAATAAGAAGGTTGAAGAAATCATTAAAAATGAACCAGGTGTTTATCAGTTACAAACCTTCGCAACCAAGTCGGCCATCATCGAAAAAAATAAGGAGATCGAAGGCGTATTACTAAAAGGCATTGAAAAAGATTATGACAGCACTCAGCTCAAACCTTTTATCAAAGAAGGAAGATGGTTGCATTTTAATGATAGTACTTATAGTAAAGATATTATCGTGTCTGCGCAATTGGCAACGCAACTAAAACTGCATCTGTACGATACCATTCATATTTATTTTATTTCAAGCATCGACGGTAGCAGGAACTATCGCAAACTTGCGGTCTCAGCTATCTACAAAACAGGGATCGAAGAATATGACAAACTCTTTGTGATCGGCGATCAGCAACTCATTCGCAGGATGAGTAATTGGGCAGCAGACGAAACCGGTGGCTATGAAATTTTTGTAAGCGATTATCATCAAATGGATTCTATCTCCAATCAATTGGCAGATAAATTACCTCCTGAATGGATGAGTAAAACAATCCGTGAAGTATATCCTAATATTTTCGATTGGCTAAATATACAAGACGTAAATAGAAATGTGATCTTTATTGTAATGGCAGTGGTAGCCATCATTAATTTGATCACCTGTTTATTGATATTGATCCTAGAAAGAACCAGAATGGTGGGGATCTTAAAAGCTTTGGGGGCCAATGATTGGCTCATTCAAAAACTCTTCCTGTATCATGCCACTGTAATTACGTTTGCAGGCATTGGAATCGGATTTGTAGCAGGAATTGGAATTTGCCTGCTTCAAAAATATACCGGCTTTATTAAGTTAGACGAATCTGCCTATTATGTATCTGAAGCTCCGATTTATATCATCTGGTGGCAGGTCTTCGCTGTTTGTGCGGGTACCACACTAGTATGCTATTTGGCCCTGATCATTCCTACTTGGATCATTAAAAGAATTCAGCCCACAAAGGCCATACAATTCCGTTAAACTAAGCTTCCTTTTCACATAGATGAGATAATATAATGCCAGTGGCTACCGCGGCATTTAAAGATTCTGCCTGACCAATTCTTGGAATGGTGATCGCTTTTGAGATAAATGGCAGAACTGCTTCCCGGATCCCCTTAGATTCATTTCCTATGACAAGGATTCCTTCTTTTAGTGCTCCTGTTTTATTGACAGATTGACCTTTCAGCAAAGCTCCATAAACCGGAACATCTACTTGTTTCAATATTTCAGAAAGGTTTCGATACCAACAACGAACCCTGATAAAACTGCCCATGGTACTTTGAATAACCTTCGGATTATAGAACTCAACAGAGTCTTCACTTGCAATGATCTGATCAATCCCAAACCAATCCGCAATTCTAATGATGGTACCCATATTCCCCGGATCTTGTAATCCATCCAAGACTAGGCTAATTTTATTTTTAAATTTAGGTTCTCCAAGATCTTTTTTTTGTCGGCAAACCAAGAGTACTTCATTGGGAGTTTGTAAAGAACTCATTTTTGCCAACTCATTCTCTGTAACCGTTGTAGTATCTATGTTTACACGATTTTCAGCCAGCCATTCTGCGGTAGCAAAGATCTTTTCAACCCTATAATCACTTGCCAAAAGCTCCATTGCAAGCTTTGGACCCTCTGCTAAAAAGAGTCCATCTTCTGTTCTTTGTTTTTTCTGGCACAAAGATTGAATATATTTGAGTTCATTCTTGCTTAACATACAATATGCGTTTCACAGGGGTTAAAGTTAATAGGTTTTTGTGGCTAATAGGGATCCTGTCTTTATTAGTTCTTGCTTCCTGTTCTGAAGAACGCCGTACATCTGTGAAAAGCAATGACTATCCAGTTAATACAGCATTCATTTATTCCAATAAAATTATTGTAAACGGCGTCAGTTCAAAAGATGTCAGAAAAAAACTGACCCTAGATCTGGATAATTATTGGGATGATAGTTTAAGGGCCCGAAAAGAACAACGTTTTTTATTTTGGTATCGAATAAAAACACCTCCTACTTATGATTCAGTAAATCTTTCTAGGTCGAGGAATTTTATGAATGCTTATTTAAATTCCTTAGGGTATTATTATGCAGGTTTCAAAGACAGTATACATATAGATTCAGTTGGAGATCAGGTAAGGGTTCATGCATTTATGAATGTAACTCCGGGTAAAAATATCACTATCGATTCTGTATCCTATCAACTAGAGGATTCAAGTTTGCAAGCTCTCACCATGCAAAGGATTAAGGGGACGCTTCTAAAAAAAGGTGATAATTACAGTAAACAGGTCATCAATGAAGAGTTAGACCGATTGATCAAAATTTATCGAAACAAGGGCTATTACAAATTTACAAAAGAAGACATTTTCGCTGAGGTGGATAGTTCCAACCTTAATCTAATGAATCTCACCCTCGACCCTTTTAAACAAGCAGAACTCATTGCAGCTATTGCCAGAAAGCGACTAGAGAATCCACAATGGGATATCGCCATTAAAAAAAGAACCACTTACGATTCCAGTAAACTGATCAAGTATTCCATTGGAAATATTTATTATTATCCAGAAACAAAACTCAGTGATGTTACAGATAGTTTAACAAGTGATAAAAGCTTTATAGAAGAAAAGTTTGGTGATGTTTCGATGAGATATAAACAAGGAAAATTCAAGTATAGTCCTTTAAAGGAACACACTTTTTTTGCCCCCGGTGAAATCTATAATGAAGAATTATATTTTAAATCACTCAATACTTTGGGACAGGTTGGTGCATGGCAACAAGTAGATGGCAAAATTGTACCAAGAAATAATGATACACTTGATTTTTATTTTTTCCTAACCCCTACACTCAAGCAAAATTTCACAGTTGATCTGGAAGGAAGCAGAAATACCGGCGATATCGGATCTGGAAACCTCTTCGGAATTTCTACGAATCTCTCTTACAGAAACAGGAATGTTTGGAAGCAAGCCATTCAGTCGATCACCAATTTTAGAACCGGAGTTGAATTGAATTTAAACTTGGGTAACTCGAATAGCGGAAGCGATCAATTAGTGCAAACTTTTAATATAAGTGCAGGGGAAACATTTGCATTTCCCAGATTGATTCAACCATTTAATAGGTGGAAAGGCCTGAGAACCATCGATAATAAAAGAACACTGCTTTCTATTAACGTGGCATATGTAGATAGAAAAAACTACTACAAATTGCATAGCATTGTTGGAAGCTGGGGATACGAATGGAAGAAGGTTTTTAGAAGATCTGAGAACACCTGGTTATTCAAACCCATCAATGTGGAACTGTATTCGCTTGATACACTTCCTGGACTCGATACCCTATTCATGAAAAACCCATTCCTGAGAAATTCATTTAATACGGGTAATATTTATAGTCAGAGTCTTTCATTTGTTCGCACATTTAATACATTAAATGGCAGGAATCATAAATTGAGTTTGGGAGTGGAAGAAACGGGACTTTTATTTGGTGCATTTAATCAGCTAAAAGATAAAATTTACCGATATATCAAACTAGAAGCTGAATACAAGCAAACAAAAAAATATCAAAAATCTGTATTGGCTTATCGGGCATTTGCAGGTTTTGGGTACAACTATGGTTCTTATCCGAACACTACTGCATCTACACTCCCATTCTTTAAACAATTCTCATTGGGTGGCCCCTATAGTATGCGTGCCTGGGGTATGCGGCAGTTAGGATTGGGCAGTTCCATAACTTACGATAGTATTTCTACAAGTACCTTCCGTGATCGATATGGAGATATGGCGTTAGAAGCCAATGTGGAATATCGATTTAATCTTGCCACCATTGCCGGAGTAAAAATTGGCAGTGCATTGTATACCGATATGGGTAATATTTGGAATGTAAAAAAGAATCCAAGTGATCCTTTATCAGAATTTTCTTTTTCCAATTTAGGCAAAGACCTTGCCATAGGAGTGGGCACTGGATTGCGTGTTGACTTTACTTATTTTATGATCAGATTGGACTTCGCTTATAAAGTAAAAGATCCAGTACGATTGGGTAATAATGGATGGATGAGTATCAATAAATTTAATTGGACAGACATTCGCCCGAATGGTTTAGAAGTTTCCAACTATGCTTTACAATTGGGTATCGGCCTCCCCTTCTAATGATGCACGAAGCAGTTTAATTTCTTCTTCAAATTGCATAATAGTTTTTGCGTCGCCTACATAAAATTCTCCAATTCTTGTTCTGCGTAAGCTACTCATATAACCTCCTACTCCTAATGCAGTGCCAAAATCATTTGCAAGGCTACGAATATAGGTACCAGTAGAACAGATCACTTTAAAATGCACGATTGGCAAATCGATCTTTTCAATACTGAAAGATCGAATGGTAACCGGGCGTGCTTCCATCTCTACAGTGATCCCTTTTCTGGCAGAAACATATAAACGCTCACCATTTTTTTTGATCGCAGAATGTTGCGGAGGCATTTGCAAAATATCTCCTTCAAATTGTTTCGTAGCCGCATGAATTTGTGCGGCTGTAAGTAGATCTGTAGCTATAAAGTTTTCTGGATCAGATTCTAGATCATAAGTGGGCGTTGTTGCACCAAGTGTAATGGTTCCGGTATATTCTTTTTCCATCCCCATATACTCATTGATCTTTTTCGTGAATTTCCCCGTGCATATAATGAGTAATCCAGTAGCTAAAGGATCGAGGGTTCCAGCATGACCCACCTTCTTGATCTTGATCAGGTTTCTAATTTTATTAGCCGCATCGAATGAGGTCCATTCCATCGATTTATCGATCAGTACTACTTGTCCGTCTAAAAAAGATTGTAATGGAGACATAATTCAAAAGTCAAAATTCAAAAGTCAAAAGTTAAAACAAGAGCCGTCCTGAACTTAGAACGGCTCTTGCTATTTATACAAAGATCTTAATATGCTCTTGCAAACAATACTCTTTGTGTGGAAGGGTTGCCTGTAAAAATACATTTGCCTTCTTCCAAAGGATTATTCAAAGGAATACAACGGATGGTTGCCTTTGCTAATTCTTTGATCTTGTCTTCTGTTTCAGGGGTACCATCCCAATGCGCAGAAATGAAGCCTGCCTTGGTATCCAGGAGATGTACAAACTCATCCCAGGTATCTGCAGTACTAATATGTGCTTCTCTAAATGCCAATGCCCTGTTATAAATATTTTGCTGAATTTCTTCGAGCAAGTTTTTGATATAGTCTTCAATTCCATCCAGACTTACACTTTGTTTTTCTTTGGTATCTCTACGAGCTACTTCCACTACATTGTTTTGTAGATCGCGCGCACCAATTGCTAAACGAACTGGAACACCTTTCAATTCATATTCAGCAAATTTCCAGCCTGGACGTTGATTATCTGAATCATCATATTTAACAGTAATGCCCAATGCTTTTAATCCTTTTACAATCGCATTCACTTTTTCATCTAGCTGCGCTTTTTGTTCTTCTCCTTTATAGATAGGAACAATCACCACTTGAATAGGTGCAATTTTAGGAGGCAGGATCAATCCATCATCATCACTATGTGCCATTACCAAGGCACCAATCAAACGTGTGCTAACACCCCAACTAGTGGCCCATACATAATCGAGTTTATTTTCTTTATCACTGAACTTCACATCAAATGCTTTTGCAAAATTCTGACCTAAAAAGTGTGAGGTACCAGCTTGCAAAGCTTTTCCATCCTGCATCAATGCTTCAATACAATAAGTATCTTCTGCACCTGCAAAACGTTCGTTAGGTGTTTTAACTCCTTTGATCACAGGCAAAGCCATCCAATTTTCCACAAAATCAGCATACACATCCAGCATCAGTTTGGTCTCCACAATGGCTTCTTCTTTGGTTGCGTGAGCAGTATGACCTTCCTGCCATAAAAACTCAGCCGTACGCAAGAATAATCGGGTACGCATTTCCCAACGAACCACATTGGCCCATTGATTTACAAGAATGGGCAAATCGCGGTACGATTGGATCCAACCTTTATAAGTATTCCAGATAATGGCTTCACTAGTTGGACGAACAACCAGCTCTTCCTCCAATTTAGCTTCTGGGTCAACCATTAACTTTCCAGGGCGACTTTCATCCGATTTTAAACGATAATGTGTTACAACGGCACACTCTTTAGCAAAGCCCTCCGCATTTTTCTCCTCTGCCTCAAATAAGCTCTTAGGAACAAATAGCGGGAAGTAAGCGTTCTGATGTCCTGTATCCTTGAACTTTCTGTCCAATACATCACGCATATTCTCCCAAAGTGCATAACCATAAGGTTTGATTACCATACAGCCTCTAACTGCACTATAATCAGCCAGTTGACCCTTTATCACCAGGTCGTTATACCATTGAGAATAATCCTGTTCCCGAGTAGCGATTTCCTTGCCCATTTCGTTTTATAATTTCTTTAACAATTAAACATTAACAGTTTGCTAAGGTGGCAGAGTATTTGTCATACTTCTGTAAGATGCCTTAGCATCGCAAATGTATGTAACTTCACATTATCTAATTGTTCAAACCTGTCACCATGAAAAACAGTTTACTTTTTGCTTTAATTGGAATGGGGTTATTTGTTACCGGATGTTCTAGCACCAGCAATCTAGATCAGACCGTAGATGACGTGTATTATTCTCCAGGAAGACCCGGAGTGGAGAAGGTTAATAACGACCAAGCTAAAAAAGATCAATACGAAAATTATATCAACTACACCGATGAGCAGTTTTTGCGCATGAAAGTAGGCAACTACGCTCGTTGGAACATGTTAGATGATTATACTTATTGGAACGATAGCCGTTACGATTTTGGTCATTTTAACTATTACAATCCCATTGGTTTTAATAATTACGATTATTATAATAATTGGAATTACAGTTGGGGATGGAGTTACTATCGACCTATTAATAATTGGGGTAATCCTTACTATACCTTTGTTAATTACTATCATCCAAAGAATTCAATTGGTGGACCAAGTGGAAGTGGTGTGAGTGCTTATTTGAACAAGAATTATAATAACAACAACGGCAATACTAATTCAGGTTACGCAAAATCGAATTATTATAATAGCAATCTTCCAACACCAAGTGTTAGCAGTTCAAGCAACTTTAGCAACCTGGTAAAAAAAGTATTTAGTAGTTCATCACCCGGAGGTTCTTATGATAGAGCTGCTAGAACATTTGATAACAGCAGTTCAAGCAGAAGCAGCTATTCTAGTAGTAATTCTGGCGGATCTACTAATACCCCAAGCAGCAATGCTGGCGGTAATAGTGGAGGAACAAAAAGTACTGGAAGCAGTGCTAGTACACCTAGAGCAACAAGAAATAATTAATTTTTGATTGGTTCCTGATACAAGAAGATAATCTTTGAATTACTTCTATTAACCTATCCATATCCAAAACCAATAACAATGAAAAAATATTTACTCCTCATAAGTTTTTTTTATAGCGCAAGTCTTTTTGCACAAACGCCAGATGATGCATTGCGCACTGCTTGGTATACTCAAAATGGTTCTGGTAGAAATACCGCAACTGGAGGTGTCATGGGCTCATTGGGAGGCGATATTACAGCCAACCACGTAAACCCAGCAGGACTTGGCCTTTTCAAAACAAATGAGTTTGTTTTATCGCCTGGTTTTAACTTGAACAACAATAAATTCAATTACAGAGGTACAGATACCACAGCGCAAAAGAATAACTTCAACTACGGTGCAACTGGATTGATCTTAAGTTCTTCTTCTGATGACAAACGTAAATGGACAAGTAGTGCATTTGCCATTTCTGTGAATCAAATCGCGAATTATAATAACCATATTCAGTATTCTGGATTTAATAATATGAGTTCTTTCTCAGAAAAATACTTAGAAGAACTTACGCGTGATAAAGCAGATGTAAATGCCGCATTAAGTAATTATGTTTACGGTTCCTCTCTTGCATTTAGGACTTATTTGATTGATAGCATCAGCGGCCCAGGCGGCTCACTTGCTGGTTATCAAAGTTTGGTTCCGATTTCTTCAGGCGTAAATCAATCCTATGATGCAAAAACTTCAGGGGGCTATCATGAAATTGCATTAGGCTTGGCTGGCAATATGGATGATAAAATGTATGTGGGTGGTAGTTTGGTAATACCTGTGATCAGCTATAACAGAGAATTGGTTTATTCTGAAAAAGATCCTACAACTAATCCCAATAATAGTTTCAGCAGTTTCGAATATAAAGAGTCGTTTTCATCACGTGGTATAGGTGTGGGTTTGAAATTGGGCATGATCTATAAACCCAAAGAATATTGGAGAATTGGTTTTGCATTCCATACCCCTCAAATCATG
>CAIYAG010000037.1 GCA_903924075.1 uncultured Bacteroidota bacterium
ACTCTTCACTCTTCACTTTTCACTCTTCACTCTTCACTCTTCACTCTTCACTCTTCACTCTTCACTCTTCACTCTTCACTCTTCACTCTTCACTCTTCACTTATTGAAGTGAGATCCTCACATTCACTCCAGCTCTAGTTGTAGTCATTGGAGCTGAAGTAGAGATATATGGAATTACTTTTCGTTGATCGAAGAAGAATTTGATATTGATCCTATTATTAATCACGTAATCAATTGCGGGTTGGATCACTACCTCTTTTTGTCCGCCTGTACCATATGCGTTGCTTTGATCTAAGCGACTATTACTGGTTGCCACATCACGCAAAGAAAGATCGAGTTTAAGATTCAAATCGTTGCTCAATTTCTTTCCTTTCATGCCGGGTAATTTAAATGGCAGGTTCACACCACGTTTACGCCAAGCCCCTCCAAATGTCCATTCCGTACTCTTACTTTCGCTCAACTGATAATCTATTAAACTCATACTGAGTGTTCTGCTTTTCTTATACTCAAATTTCAGGTTGAGTTTTTTATTGGTGGTTACTTCAATACCAATCAATGGAACAAACTGTTCCTGCATAGTAATATTGGGTACCAAGAAATAAGGGATATAGTTACCGCTTACAGTATCAATAAAAGAAGGCGCTCCAAGTCTGAAAGGATCTCGATATAGTAATGCACTGGTATAACTATTCATACTCAATGTTCCGTTGTACCCGTGCGTTAAAGTAATAGCGCTGAAAATTGCTGCCAATGCAGGAATCTTTGTTAATCCTGTATAAGTAGCACGCCAGTTAGGTTTTGGCATGATCCCACTAAATGGATTGGATTGAATATTCGCATTCGATTGTTTGATCAGTCCAATACTTTGCGGATCTTTTCCAGTGTAGGCTGCAAAGAATGCGGGCAAAATCACATCCTGAGAATATCGGCCATAACCTTTTGCATAACCATCTGAAGTATATTTATCACTAGGCGCCAAGGATTGCCAATAAGGATTCCCATTTGCTACCCTGCTTGATATAATAATCCTATTGGCTTCAAATGTTTTAAAGGTTTCTGACACTTCATTCGGATTCTGTTTTCCAAACAAAGTATTGAATGCGATATAGGAAACGCTAAAACCTCCTGATGACAATGGATTCAAGTGATCTGGTCTTCCAAAGCCTGAAGTATCTTTAAATAATTCGGTATACTCTTTTGTAAATGATTTATCCAAGTTTACATCAATAATCAATTCCCTGATGGGTTCTAGTTGTGCGGTGATACTAAATCTTTGTTCAAAATTTTGTCGATACAAATAGTTGAACGTACTATCTCTTGACAATAAACCTTGATTGTACTTTTTATTCAACCAACTTGTATCGGGTTGTTTGCCGAATACATAATCCAAACCTGGTTGCATGCTATTCCAGTTCTGCCCCAAAGCTCTGCTACTATCCATATATCCGGGAACCCTACTTCTGAAATTTGCAGAATAATTAAGCTGCACGGTTTTCACCATAGTAAGGAATTTCCCTAACCCCCTTTCAAAACCATTCAATTCTATTGGCTGATTTGCTTTCGCCATTTTTTGAGCTGTACGTTCATCTCTTTTTTGCTGCTTCCACTTAGCTAAAGCATCTTTTCTTAATTGGCCGGTAAGTCCACGTAGGGCTTCCTCTTTTGTTGGAACAGTATAGCCCAGACTGTTTTGTTGAGCGCTTTTTATATCCGTACCATTCAACATATCATTCTTATTCTTGTCCTTTCCTTTTTTAGTATCTGCCGAATTAGGAGCGCTTTTAGGTTGAGGCATTGGGATATTATCAATAGCACGCAGCCATTTTGATTTGGCATAAAGGTTTCCAAAACTAAATTGGGTATTCAAATTATTTTCTTGAGAATTCTCAATCGTATTTCCCAAATTAATGGCTACCCTACTTGCACCAATCCAATTATAAGAAGTACCAAAACTATACCTTGCACTGATCCAATCTGTGATGGGTAATTTGGATAATGGGATATCCCAATTCAAGGTTGCCTTTTGCTGATACAAAGTATTTCTGCCACCATTAAAGAAATTGCCTCTTACACTATCTCGTTTTTCTTTGGTATCAATTCTTCCATTTGGCTCATCCACGCGTGCATTATTGGTTGCAGTGAAATTAAAATTCAACCTCCTTGCTAAATCCCATTGCATATTATAGAAGCGATCAAACGTAAAATACTTGTCGTATGTAGTATCTACCCGATCTACTTTATTATCATAAGTATTTACAATTCTTGGTACATATTCTCCAAACTGCCTGTTCACATCGGCTCTGAAACTTAACAGTGAAGGATGCAGATTAAAATTAAAATCTCTTAACCAAGCCAGCCATGCTGTTTTAGTTTTGATCAATTTTTTTAATGGTTCTACATATTTACTTTGCCCAATATAAGTATAACCCAAACCGCCTCTATGTCGCGTTATTTTATTCTCTAAAATAATCGAACTTGTTTGCTCAGTTTGCGTGAAGGAATAACTGATATCAAAATTGCTTAGTTTGAACAATCCTGTTTTTGTTCCAGATGGTGCCACACGCACATTTGTAAAGTTGATGGTTTTAATGGTGGTTTTATCAACTGCGGCATTTCTGATCGAGTCGCGCTTTGCGGGATTGCTACTTAACTTTTCAGATAAAAGCACATCTTTATCATAAGGATCATATTGAGGGGTGAGCATCGTTTCGCTGATGCTAGCATATACCGGCATGCTGATCTTGGCTTTTTTGGGTAATAACTTACCTGCATTGATACTTGCGGCCGCATCAAACTGAACCATATTATCCCTGGCCCTTTCATTCACCCTTTGTTCGATAGTACCAAAGCCTTGAGTATGCGTATTGGCAGATATCGATACTGTACCTAGATCAGCAAGTGTAAAATCAACCCTTCCCAAAGCTGCCCAGGCACCGTGTTCATCGATTTCCGACAAGCGTAATTCATTTACCCAAACCTCGGTATTCTGAATTGGTCCATCTGATTTATAAGGGTTCTCAACAGCAATCAAGAATCCGCGTACTTCTCCTAAATTGGGGTTCCCCATCACAGAAAAAGTTTTAGAACCTATCACTTCTCTATAAATATTGTTTAAAGGAAAACCTACTGAATTTCTTTTAAGCTTCAAAGTGATCAAATCTTGAAGACTAAAGTCAAGATTATTTTCAGCAGGCCATACCGCTAATTCCTGTCCTTTTGCATAAGTTCCAGGTGGCGTTATGTTTAATGGTATTTTTATTTCATAATAGTTGTTCAAGAAATCCTGACCAATTCTGATCACAGCATTGATTTCGCCATTTTTCACAGGTCTTTGACCAGTTACAGATTCAGCATGAATAAACATAGAAAGTTTACCAAACTGACGCATATCTAAATTCATGGTTTTAAAAATGGCACGTGCATCACCAGAATATAAGTTGTGGGCTTGAACACTAATACTTTGTTCATTTTGTAAAAGGTTCACTCCATTATTGCTCAATTGTTGTACACGTTCAATGCCCGGAGGAATTAAATAGTTAACCGGCT
>CAIYAG010000038.1 GCA_903924075.1 uncultured Bacteroidota bacterium
CGGAGGAAGAAGGTTAAAAGTTGAAAGAATTATAATTATGAACACTACCAACATGAAGCACAGACTAGTCATACTCGGCTCGGGAGAGAGCGGGGTGGGGGCTGCTTTGTTGGGGAAACAGAAAGGGTACGAAGTGTTTGTGAGTGATGGGGGAAAGATCAAAGACATTTATAAAGCAGAATTAAATGCGCATCAAATTCCTTTTGAAGAAGGTGGGCATACTGAGGCGTTGATCTTGAATGCTGATGAAGTTTGTAAGAGTCCGGGTATACCAGAGAAAGCAGAGATGGTGAAAAAGATTCGTGCCAAAGGAATACAAGTGATCAGTGAAATTGAATTGGCTTATCGCTTCAAAGGCAATAGCAAGATCATTGCAATCACCGGTAGTAATGGAAAGAGCACTACTACTTCATTGATCTATCATATCTGTGTTACTGCTGGATTGAGTGCTGCGTTGGTGGGCAATATCGGATACAGTTTTGCCAAACAAATTGCAGAAGATCCGAAGGATTGGTATATCGCTGAGTTAAGTTCTTTTCAATTAGACGATATCATCACATTCAGACCAGATGTTTCCGTGCTGTTGAATATTACGGAAGACCATTTGGATAGATACGATTACAAATTTGAAAACTATATCAATAGCAAATTCCGGATCATAGAAAATCAGACCATGGATGATTATTTCATTTACTGTGCTGATGACCCGGTCATAGAACAAAAACTAACAACCCTTATACTACCTACTAACCCATTACCATTCTCTATGAAACAAGAACTAAAAAAAGGCGGCTACATCAAAGGCGATCAAATGATGCTAAGAATCCAAGAAGAAAGAGTAAGCATGAGTATTTATGATTTTGCTTTAAAAGGCAAACACAACAATTACAACACTATGGCAGCAGGAATCGCAGCCGCAACGATCGGCATCCGCAAAGAAAAAATCAGAGAAGCCGTGAAGAATTTTCATAGCCTAGAGCATCGCATGGAGTTTGTTGCCATGGTGCGGGGTGTTGAATTCATTAACGACAGTAAGGCAACCAATGTAAATAGTACATGGTATGCATTGGAGAGTATGAATAAACCTACTGTATTGATTCTGGGTGGTACGGATAAGGGTAATGAATATGGGTTGTTGGCTGAATTGGTAAAAGACAAAGTGAAGGCAATTGTTTGTATGGGTGTAGATAATAAAAAGATCATAGAGGCTTTTAAAAATACTGCTCCATTGATTGTTGAAACCGACTCTGCTAAAAAAGCGGTGAACACTGCTTTTAAATTAGCAACGAAGGGAGATGTGGTTTTGTTGAGTCCGGCTTGCGCTAGCTTCGACTTGTTTAAAAATTATGAAGACAGAGGCGTTCAGTTTAAAGAAGCCGTTAAAGAATTATAATTATTTCTAGCTAGTTCAATTGTAGATGAAGGAAACAACCGATACGCTCTTTTCACAGATCCCAAGCATCGATGGTATGCGTGGACGAATCGTTGACAGAACCCGAGGAGATAAATATATCTGGGGTATTGTGATCCTATTGTCGCTCGTTTCTATTTTGGTAGTGTATAGCGCCACTGGTTCATTGGCATACAAAATGAGTAAGGGAAATACCAGCTTTTATTTATTTAAGCAGGTATCTTTTTCCATGATCGGATTTATGCTGATCTATTTTTTACATCGGGTGAATTATACTTTCTTTTCGAGAGTGGCTACCATTCTTTTTTGGATCTCGATCCCGCTGCTGATCTATACCTTGGCTTTTGGTACAAAAATCAATGATGGTAGCAGGTGGATCACATTGCCCATCATTAAAATGACTTTGCAAACAAGCGATCTGGCAAAGCTTTCGCTGTTCATGTACATCAGTAAAATGCTCAGCAAGAAACAAGAGGTGATCAAAGATTTTAAAAAAGGATTCCTTCCTGTATTCTTGCCTGTGCTTGTGATCTGCGGATTGATCATGCCAGCTAATTTATCGAACGCTTTGTTAACTGGAGCAACTGCCATGCTGCTCATGTTTATTGGTAGGGTTAGTGTAAAGCACTTGCTATTAGTGGTTTTGGTAGCAGCGATCCCTGTGAGTATGATCATTTTTCTTGCCGTATATACTTACGACGGGAACCAAAATGGGGATATGAAGACCCATGAGAAAATGGACAAACTAAAAGGTTTTGGAAGGGTTGGTACTTGGGTAAAAAGGGTGCAGGATTTTAAATATGCTACTGATAAAGAAACCCCTTATCAGGTGCAGCAAGCAAAGATCGCGATCGCAAATGGGGGGATTGTTATGGGATTGGGGCCAGGCAATAGCAGACAGCGGAATTTTTTGCCACAAGCTTATAATGATTTCATTTATTCGATCATCATTGAAGAATATGGATTGTTAGGCGGTGCATTTATCATATTTATTTACTTGATTTTTTTGTTTCGATGTATCAGAATATTTAGAAGATGCCCGTATGCGTTTGGTGCATTTCTGGCATTGGGGTTGAGTTTTACACTGGTGATACAGGCTGTGGCCAATATGGCCGTAAACGTAAACCTGGTGCCGGTTACAGGAGTAACACTGCCATTAGTAAGTATGGGTGGCAGCTCCTTTTTATTTACATGTTGTGCTATTGGTTTGATCTTAAGTGTGGCAAGAAATGTGGAACAATTAGAAGGGAAAGAACCCATTATTAATACGAACCTAGAAAACGCGAAAACAGTTGAGTAAGAGAATTATTATAGCAGGTGGTGGAACGGGGGGACATATCTTCCCAGCCATTGCAATTGCCAACGCGTTGGTAGCGCAAGACCCTGCCGTTGAAATTCTTTTTGTGGGAGCAAAAGGAAAAATGGAAATGGAAAAAGTTCCCCAGGCTGGTTATCAAATTGAAGGGATTACCATTGCTGGATTTAATAGAAGTTCTTTTTTCAAAAATATAAGCCTGCCATTTAAACTCATTACTAGCTATTTTCAAGTAAAGAAAATTTTTAAAGAATTTTTGCCTGATGCAGTTGTTGGTGTGGGCGGATATTCCACACTTCCTGTTCTGCGCCTTGCACAAGCACAAGGCATCCCAACTTTCATTCACGAGAGCAATAGTTTTGCAGGAAAGGCAAATATTTTTCTAGGGAAAAAAGCAACCCGCATATTTGTTGCAAGCGAGGGCATGCAGAAATTTTTTCCTGCAGCAAAAATCATGATTACCGGAAACCCGGTTCGCAAGCAAATTGCCGAAAGCACAATTACGAAATCTGAGGCCTTACAATATTTTGGATTGAAAGAAAATATCATCACTGTTCTGGTGATGGGTGGAAGTCTTGGGGCTAAGAGTATCAATGATGCCATCTTAGAACACTTGGATCAATTTGAACGCCGTCATTTACAATTGATCTGGCAAACTGGAAAAACCAATGCCGAAAAATATATAGTTGCTGCAGAAGGTAAACCACATATTTGGATCAATGAATTTATCACCGATATGGATATGGCGTATGCTGCCGCAGATACTGTGATCAGCAGGGCTGGTGCCATGGCTGTAACAGAAATTTGTATGCAAGCAAAGCCTGCTGTATTTGTTCCATTTCCATTGGCTGCAGAAGACCATCAAACACATAACGCGATGCGTTTGGTGAATAAAGATGCGGCGTTGATTGTTCGTGATGCGGATGCAAAATTGCAATTGGTGAGCACCAGTATCCAACTTGCGAAAGATCTAGAAATGCGTGCGTTATTTTCTAAGAACTGTAGAATGCTCGCATTGAAAGATGCTGACACTGTGATTGCTAACGAAATTTTGAATGCTATTCAATGATCAAGTTGCAAGACATACAAAAAATATACTTCATAGGAATCGGTGGGATTGGTATGAGTGCATTGGCGCGCTACTTTAAATCGAGAGGCGCAAGGGTGCAGGGTTATGATAAAACAAGTACGGTGCTTACCAGAACATTGGAAGCTTCCGGAATAGAAATACATTATGAAGAGAGGGTTGACTTGATCCCGAAAGATGTGGATGTTGTGGTATATACACCTGCCATTCCTGTGCAGCAAACAGAGTTAGTGTATTATAGAGCGCACAATTATACCGTTGTTAAACGTAGTGATATCCTTCAATGGATCACCGAGGGATCTTTCAATATTTGCATTGGGGGAACACATGGTAAAACTACTGTTACCACCATGATCGCACATTTGTTGCGCCATTCTGGTTATGGATGTAATGCCTTTCTAGGAGGTATTGCTGCAAACTATCAAACTAATTTCTGGAGCAGCGAAAGAAATGTAGTGGTA
>CAIYAG010000039.1 GCA_903924075.1 uncultured Bacteroidota bacterium
AACTTATCATAGAGCGCACCCGCTTTTTCTGCAATCTCAATGGCATTTCTATTCTGTTGCTCTACCTTCCACAAATCTGCAATGATCTTTAATACTGCTAATAAATTAGTAGGACTAACCAGCATAATTTTTTTGTCGTATGCATATTTCCAGAGCAATGGATCTTTTTTAACGGCTTCTAAAAAAGCTGGTTCAATCGGTATGAACATTAACACATAATCTAGGGCTACCGCATATTTAGGATAATTCTTTTTACTCAGTCCGTCGATATGATTTCTAAGCGATCCTATATGACTCTTCAAAGCCTGTTCCTGTTTAACAATATCAGATTCAGAAACATATTGTTCCCAAGCAATCAAAGAAACTTTCGAATCAATGATCACTTTTCTTTGATCTGGATAAGAGATAATTACATCAGGCTGTAACCCATGACCCAGATCATCCTTAATGATATTACCTGCTTGATCACGAATAAATTCTTGTGTTACATATTCTCTACCATGAATCAGTCCGCTATGTTCCAGAATTGATTCAAGGATCATTTCACCCCAATTGCCTTGCATTTTTGAATTGCCTTTCAACGCAGTGGTTAGGTTATTTGCTTCC
Organism: uncultured Bacteroidota bacterium; assembly: GCA_903924075.1. Lineage (GTDB taxonomy): Bacteria > Bacteroidota > Bacteroidia > Chitinophagales > Chitinophagaceae > Sediminibacterium. The sequence goes on from CAIYAG010000039.1 coordinate 607, forward strand.
TGACTAACCTGTTCGCTCATTTTAACTAGGCGATCAATTTCTTTACCGAGGCTAAATCTTTCTTTCGATTCCTTTTCATAGGTCTCTTCCACCTTCTTTTTAAAATCGCCTAACTCGTTTTTCAGAGGTGCCAGGATCTCCCCCATTTTTTCTTCGTTCCGCTGAACCATCTGTATACTGTTTGCCTTCATCACCCTTTCTGCCAAAGCCTCCATTTCAAGCTTTAACTGCTCACTCATTTTTTCACCCTTTTCTTTTGCCTCGCTCAATTGAGTTTGCAAATGAACAAGCTGCGTTTCTGCGATCGCCAATTTTGAGAGTAAGGCTTCTTTGTCGCGCTGAATTTGCTGAAGAGTTAATTGTATTTGCTGTATCTGCGCTTCTCTTTGAAGTAACTGCTCGGTTAAAGTAGCTATGCGACTTCTAAAAACCGAGCGAGTTAAAATCCAGGTAAATAGGCTAGAAACAATGGCAACAGCCACGTAAGCCAGAACAATGGGGGTATCCATATTAAGTTTAGAAAAGAAGGGTACGGATTAAGAATTAGAAAATTACAACGCAATCTCTTTAAAAAATAGCTCAATTTGTCAATTCCGCTAATCAGTTTTGTAGACTGGGGGTTTAACTTTGTAAGTCGCCCTGATTTTTCTTATTAAAATTAAAATAATTCAAAATCGAGTCGATCTTATCCAAAGCAACAGGCAGTTCAGAATTGTTTTCCATCACCAGAATAGCGCCATCATTCCTCGAGATCCTTTTTACAAAATTGATATTCACTAAATAACTTCTGTGAACGCGAATAAAATTGATCTCTCCGCAAAAAATGTCTTCATAATATTTCAAATTATGACTCACCGTTAAACTAGATCCATTCTCTTGATGTATGTGCGCGTAACTTCCTTCTGCTTTAATGTAAAGAATATCTTTCAGCTTAATGATCTCAAATCCGTTCATCAAAGGCACTACAATTTTTTTGTTCCCATTGCTAAAGTAATTATCCTTCAATGCACCATAAGGAATCTGCTCTCCTTTGCTCTGGTTTTCTAAAAACTTCTGAATGGCATTGGTTAATTTATCATATTGAATGGGTTTCAATACGTAATCCACCGCACTCATATTAAAAGCCTGAATAGCGTGCTGATGGGAAGCCGTGGTGAAAATAATACGGAATTTAATTTCATCTGGATTAAAAAAGTTCAGCAACTGTAACCCATTATAAATGGGGAGTTCTACATCCAGAAAAACCAGATCCGGCATATTTTTCTTGATACTTTTTACAGCCGTTGGCAGGTCTGCACACTTATCAACTATCTGGATCCTGGGTTCAATTTCATGGACCATTTCGCTGAGTAATTCTGCAGCTTTAGCTTCATCTTCTATAATAATAGCCTTAATCATACTGTGTACTATTTATCGGCAATCGAATAATAACTGTTGTACCTGCCTGTTCCTCTTTATCTATGACAAATAAACTGATTTTCTTTTCAAGTGTTTGATTTATTAATACCACCCTGCTTTCCATTGCTGAACCAGCAAAACTTTTATGGTTTGCAAAAAGTGTTTTATTGATCTCCCTACTCCTCATTCTTCCAATTCCATCATCATCGATCTCAATTCGAATGAATTCTTTTTGAGCATCATCATATCCAATAGATATTTTTAAATGACGTAAACCCTGCTTATGAAACAAACCATGTTTGATCGCATTTTCAATACATGGCTGAATAAACATCGGTGGAATCTGTATATTTTCCAAATCCATTTCCGGATCAACTGTTAATTGCACAGAAAAGTCAGATTCAAAACGAGCTTTCTCAAGATCCAGATAAAGTTCTAAGATCTCAATTTCCTCTTTTAACGATATTGAATTGATATTACTGGTATCAAGAATTTTTCTGATCAACTCGCTAAACTTACCCATATAATTGCTTACACTTCTCTTATCATTTTTATAAACAAAGCTCTGAATTGTATTCATTGCATTGAAAATAAAATGCGGGTTCATTTGCGTCACAATTGTTTTTAATAAACTTTTTCGTAACTCGTTTTGAAGTGTTAGCTTTTCAATTACATGACGGTCTCTTCGTTTAACACCACGAAAATGCACGGTAAAAATCAACGAACTTATAGCAACTACAAAAAGTACAACCAATGCAATGAACCACCATTGTAACCACCAGGGATAATTAATGGTAAATTGAAAATCTATCGTATTGTTTGAACGCTCACCCTGAAAGTTTACCGCATAAGCTTTGAAATGATATTTTCCGGGCTTTAATGAAGCAAAAGAAACCGTATAATTCGGGCCAATCAATGTTTTCCAACTGCTATCGTTCGAACCGTTCAATTGATACATAAAATGAGTTGCCTCCGGATTGATATATGAAGGGGAAGACAACTTAAATTGTATGGCATTTTCATTTGAACTTAAAATTGCATCTTCTCCGATCTCATTTCGATTGATGCTATTACTCGCTGATAATAAATAGGCCATTGGCGATTCAGCTTTAATTTCAGGCAATGACAAACCATATTCCAGGTTTTTCATTGCAAGGAAGAGTTGCTCATTTGATTCAAAAAAATCATACACGGTTCCGTTGATCTCTAGTGGGATAGGAATGGTATTAACAATTTTATTTGTGAGCAGATCAAAAATTTGAATATACCCCGGCTCAACCATGATCAAATGGTTGTGAAACTTTTTCAACCTTAATATAATATTTGAGACTATCCCTTTGTTAAAGGAGAAATTTTCCATCCCGTTTTCGCCAATCACTAATAATCCTATGTCGAAGGTTCCAACATAGGCCTTTTTATTGTCCTGAATTAAACAGGCAGCACTGATCTGTTTTCCATTATATAACAATGTATTGATATTATCTCTTTCGATCAATGCAAGACCAGATTTAAAATTCGCATACATCTTTCGAGAAGCCGTGTCAAAGCTTATAATATTACAACGCGAGTATTGCAATACCTGACGGTGATTTTCGATAGCGTCTTTAAATTCTTTTTGAAAATCCAGATTATCAACATTGTCTTTATTAAACAAGTATTTTTTCAGACTTGGTGTCAGCCTCACTTTTGATAGCATTTGTGAGTAAGCCAACAACATGGTAGTATCGGTAATTGCTACATTTTTCAAAGATGCAATGGTAGAAATTTGCAGAATATTATTTTGCTTACTATTAATTTGATAGAGCCCTTTTGATGGTGCAACCAGTAGATTTCCATTGGGCAATGCAATGATGTTCTCAATAGATCCCCCTTCACTTGCTATCTGATAAGAATGCTGAACTTTTTTATCTTTAACAATGTAAATTTTCCCTGATTGTGTACCATACACCATCTTTCCCTCCCAATCCAAAATGATTCTTACAAAATCGTTCTTATCTAAAAATGAATGTTCGTTCTTTTGCCAACCTTTATATTTTCCTGGGGTTTTACGAAGACCTTCTTGCAAACTGCTATACCATTTGTTTTTCCATTTATCGATCACAACATCTGATAAATACTGAGATCGGATGCTATCTCGATTATTTAATTTATAAGAAACATTCTGAGTGTTTACCCAAATTGTATCCTCACACTTTACAATTGTTCTTAACCTCCCAGGGATTTTTTCGGCCGATAGCACAAATAAACTATCCTGTTTTTCAATGATTTTATACAACCAACCCTTCTCATTGTTATAAGCATAAATGGTATCATTCGTAGCAATATTAGCAAAAGTGAAAACTTCTGGAATATCAGGTGAGCGCTTAAATAAAAAGGTAAGTGGGATTTTACGAAATCCCTTTTTTGCATCATAACGGTAAATTTGATTGATACCAGCCAATACATGATCACGAAATACACAGATCGACCTAGCGATAATGCTATTGTCTTGCGTAAAATAATACTTCCCCTTCATGGTAGTTGTGTTACAAACAAACAAGCCCTTTTCAGTTGTAACAATAATTTCTGAATCAAGAGGAAGTAAGGAAGGGTATGATTGCTCTTTTTGAATATTATATACTTCAAAAAGTTTCATCTGCTCTTTTTCAATATAGAATAGCTGTCCATTAAAATTATATACCCAAATACGTCCTTTTTTGTCTTCACAAATTCCAGAAGTACCTGTTGTAGTTTGATCAACACTACTAAAATGGGTAAAATTGATCCCGTCATATCTGCTAATTCCAAGAGCATGACTCACCCAGATATATCCTTTTGAATCTGAAAACAAATCAAACACTTCTTCGGTAGGTAGACCTTTCACCGTTTGCAGGTTTTGCAGCTGGGCATAAGCATTTACACCCTGAATGAGTAGAAGTAAAAAAAGAAACCTGAAACGCATAATTAAATATAAGACATAAGTCTTTTGTTCATATCTATTTCAACAATGATTCCTATAATGCAATGAATTATTTATCTTCAACGAACACTTTTTTACTTCTTTATGCCTACTGATTCTTCTTACCTTAATAACAAGGCAAAATCCAATAATACTTTTGACGCCATTGTCGTAGGTTCTGGTATGAGTGGAGGTTGGGCTGCAAAAGAATTATGTGAAAAGGGATTAAAAGTTTTATTACTCGAAAGAGGCGAACCCCTTGATCATCCAAATTATCCAACCGCCAATAAAGATCCCTGGGATTTTCCCTATCGAAACCATCTCAGTATTGAGGATAAGAAAACGCATCATGTACAAAACCGGCATTATTCTTTTCGCGAAGAAACCAAACACTATTTCATCAACGATCAGGAAAACCGTTACGAAGAAAAACAACGGTTCGACTGGGTGCGCACCAATAAAGTAGGCGGCCGTTCCTTGTTGTGGGCCAGGGCATGTTATAGATGGAATGACACTGATTTTGAAGCAAACTTAAAAGATGGCAATGGCGTTGATTGGCCCATTCGTTATAAAGACCTCGCCCCTTGGTACGATTATGTAGAATCTTATATTGGCGTGAGTGGCAATCAGGATAAACTGAGTTATTTACACGACGGTATTTTTCAGCCTCCTTTTGAAATGAATATTGTTGAAAAACATTTTCAAGAACAGGTCGCTAAAAAATACAAAGACCGTCACGTGATCATCGGACGATCAGCAAATCTTACTCAACCACTAAATGGCCGGAGTCAATGCCAAGCCCGCGATCTCTGTTATCGCGGATGCCCATGGGGCGCTTATTTCAGCTCTAATTCCTGTACCATTCCAGCTGCAATTGCAACAGGCAATCTCGCTATCAGAACCCATTCTTTAGTGAACCGCGTATTGTATGATGCAGAAAAACAAAGAGCTACTGGTGTAGAAATTATTGATACTATCACAAAAAATGAAGAACAGTATTTTGCAAAGATCATTTTTATCAACGCCTCAACAGTTGCAACCAGTTTTATCTTACTAAATTCTACATCGCAGCGTTTCCCCAATGGCTTGGGTAACGATAGCGATCAAGTGGGTCGGAATTTAATGGATCATCACAAGGGTATTTCTGTAAGTGCAGATGTGGATGGATTTGAAGACAGCTATTATTATGGTCGCAAGCCCACCAATATTTATATCCCCAGATTCAAAAATTTGCAAACTGCAGAAAAAGGATTTCTCAGAGGTTTTCATCTTGCTGCAAATGCTTATCGCAACAGAGCTACAGGCGATAGCACCATTGGTGCAAACTTTAAAGATTCAATAACCGAAGCGGGAAAATGGAAAATCGGCATTTGGGCAAATGGCGAATGCCTTCCCTATTCAAATAATCGCATCACACTCAACCATGATGAAAAGGATGCTTTTAATAGACCGCTCATCAGCATCGATTGTTCGTTCAAAGAAAACGAAAAAGCGATGTGGGCCGATATGGTAACTACTGCAAAAGAAATGTTGGCAACTGCAGGATATCAAAATATTAACGATCAATCAAAAATGTCTTTCCCCGGAAACGCCAACCATGAAATGGGTACCGCACGCATGGGAAGAGATCCAAAAACGTCTGTACTCAATGCATTTAATCAAATGCACGCAGTAAAAAACGTTTTCATCTCTGATGGATCTTGCATGACCTCTAGTTCTTGCGTAAATCCAAGCCTTACCTATATGGCACTCACTGCTCGCTGCTGCGCTTATGCTGTGGAGCAACTGAAGAACAATCAACTTTAAGAAATCATTATCCCTATTTTAACAAGCCAATAATAAACATTGGAATTAAAATTGCATCTGATTACGAAACAGATGAAAATGAAAAAAATAATACTCAGCAGTTGCATACTTGTTTTTCTGGGAATCCAATATACTTATGCACAGGTTAGTGTTGGAGTTGGAGTTGGTAGAGGGTATGGTGGATACGGAGGTTACTATGGTCATTCCATGAGCAGGTATCCAAGCAGGAGGCAAAAAAATCCGAACGAACCAAAATTTGATCCCATCATTACTGCGTCACTAGGATATGGATTTCCCAATTTAGATGGAAACCAACTCGCAGGCTTCTTCAATTACAATAGAGGTAACATTTCTCAAAGCGGACCGGTTGTAGGATCTATCGATTATAGATATAGCAGAACTGCCAGCATTGGCTTAATGGTAATGCATGGTCAGGTTTCCGCACCTTATTATGATTTTTCGGGAACCCAAGCCTTCACAGGCTCACAAGATAATTGGAGTATCATGGTGAATATGATGAACTATATGCCCACCAATAGCATTGTGGAACCCTATATCAGAACCGCCATCGGTGTGAATGTTTGGAATCAGAATTATGTAGATAATGCTGGTAACAAAATGGGTTATGTTACAGAACCTGGTTTGTTTGCCTATCAGGTTTCATTAGGTGCTAATTTTAAACTTTCTAAAATCACTTCTTTCTATACAGAAGCTGGTTATGGAAAATATATATTGCAGGCTGGTCTAAAATTCCGGCTCAATAAGTAATTCATCGATACTTTTTATTTTATAGATAAGGTTCATTGACTAAATTTATAAATGAAAAAGATTTTCTTATTGGCTGCTGCTGCGCTGGTAATAGTTTGCAGCAATGCGCAAGACATTCCTTATAAAACTTGTACCAACTGCTGGAACCGCGATTCGTTGGGTAACCATCGCGTAGTGGTTTTGGTTGATCAGGAAAATACCGTTGCAAAAGTTAGCATCCCCTGGAGAAGAAGAGACGCCAACCCAGAAAGCAAACGTATCATTATTCAGGATGCCAAAACTGGTTTAAAAGTTTTGAA
>CAIYAG010000040.1 GCA_903924075.1 uncultured Bacteroidota bacterium
ATAAACCCAAAGAATATTGGAGAATTGGTTTTGCATTCCATACCCCTCAAATCATGGGGTATAAAGATGAGATCAGATCATCCATGATCACCAATACAGAAGGATACGCTGGAACACTTAGTGAATCAAGTAATAATTTAAATAGTGGTAATCCAGGAAAAAGTGAATACAATTTGATCACTCCTTACCGTGCCATCGTTAGTGCCAGTTATGTTTTCAGAGAAGTAAAAGATGTGAGGAAACAGCGCGCATTTTTAAGTGCCGACCTTGAATACGTCAATTATCGAGGCTCTCGTTTTTCAGCAGTAAATAAGTCAGACAAGGCTTTAGTTGATTATTACGATCTCTTGAATAATACGATCAAAGAATATTATAAAGGCAATTTCAACTTGCGCTTGGGTGGCGAATTAAAATTTGATGTATGGATGTTTAGATTAGGTGGCGGATATTACGGAAGCCCATATGCCGATGCAAACTTAAAAGCAGATAAAATAGTTGCAAGTGGTGGATTGGGATATCGTAACCATGGCATGTTTATCGACCTAAGTTATGCGCATGCATTTCAGAAAGATGTGCAATTCCCCTACTTGTTGAATGATAAGCCAAACACATTTGCATCACAAACTGGTGCAAGGGGTACGGTGATGATGACACTAGGAATAAAATTCTAATCAGCATATTGCTTTAACCCCGGCTTTCAAGCCGGGGTTAAAGTATTTCTAAGTATGATGGTAGCTCATCCGAGTGCTGCTCCATTTTTCACTCTTCACTCTTCACTCTTCACTTCTTCTACTGTAACATTTCTCGCATCAAACCAAATGATGTCTTTGTCTTTTTTGAACCAGGTCATTTGTCTTTTTGCATATTGGCGCGTGTGTTGTTTGATAAGCTCAATGGCTTGATTCAATTCTGTTTTTCCATCAAAATGATCGAACAATTCCTGGTAGCCTACTGTCTGTAATGCATTATGATTTCTATGAACTAATAAATTCTTCGCTTCATCAAGCAAACCTTTTGCAACCATCAGTTCAACGCGCAGATTAATTCTTTGGTTTAATAATTCTCTTGGCAGTTCCAACCCAATTTTTACAATTTTAAAATCGCGTTGCTTTTTTTCTGATTTTCTAAAATTGGTGATGGAGATCCCAGTTGCTCGAAACATTTCAAGTGCACGCATTAAGCGCTGTGGGTTTTCTTGTTCGGCTTGTGCCCAAAAAACAGAATCAATTTTTGCAACTTCATCTTGCAGCCATTTCATTCCATTTGATGCATACTCTTGTGCAACTTTAACACGAATGCTTGCATCAATATTGGGCATTGCATCCATCCCTTCACAAAATGCTTTAATGTATAAACCTGTGCCTCCAACCATTACAACCGCATCATGTACTTTAAACAATGCCGCTACTTTTTCTAAAGCATAGGTTTCAAACTTACCTGCATTGACTTCATCTTCAATTGAATGTGAATCTATAAAATGATGTGGTACCATTTTTAGTTCTGCTTCACTAGGTTTTGCAACCGCAATCCCCAATTCACTAAAACACTGTCTGGAATCTGCAGATATGATCTCTGTTTGTAAATGCTGCGCTAAAGCGATAGCAAAATTTGTTTTGCCAACTGCCGTAGGGCCACAAATAATGTACACTGTTTTGATCATCTTGATTGCTCCATTATCCTTTTACAAAGAAGACCAACCTTGTTGGGATTGGTCTTCCGAAAAAATATTTTTTGTGTGCTTTAGAATGCCTCTTCGTCCTGACCTTCTTCTTCTTCAGCTTGTTCATCCGGATCAGTTGCATCTGCTTCATCTCCTTCTTCCCCAAATCCATCAGCTGCTTCAGACAAATCATATTTCTCTTCTATATCGGCAAACTTATCTCCTAATAAACTCTTGGTACCATATTGTTGTGGCCCAATACCTTCTGTTCTTGTAGTACAGGGATAACTGATCTTACTATTCTCCTCTTTACTCACATTGATGAGTTCCACTAAAAAGGTCCAATTTTTTGTAAAGTCATATACATATACAAACTTCTGATTGGTATCCCTGATTTCGCTACCAATAGTTGTTTCAGACATGATCAATGGATCAACGGGATATTTCTTATCGTATTTTTCTACACTGATTTCTCTTCCACGTTGCCATATATCGTTACTTCTGAAAAAAGTAGCCTGGTGTTTGCTATCAAACTCATACGACTTCAGAATTGCAAAATGCAGATCCTGAAAATTCTGCGTATGCTTGATAGTGATATCCCTATATACAGCATCATCTTCTTCTAAGTAAATTCTAAATTTTAAAACAGCCATGTATGTTTGAATATTAATTAGGGTATATATTTTTGATCGGAAAGTATGCAAATTAAGCAAGTAAGCATTTAGAACCGAAAGAATTTATGATTAATTCGGTACCGCTATACCCAATTCGGCTGCTTTCTGTAGCATATAACTAAAAGCTGCTTCATATTCATTGGGTATCAATCCATCCAAGATGGCTTCCCTGATCGCTTCTTTAATAATACCCACATTCTTGCCTGGCGTTAACGCGAAGTGCTCCATGATCATACTTCCAGTGATTGGCGGCTGCCAGTTCCGCATCTGGTCGGTTGCTTCAACTTCCTTCATGCGTTGCTTTACCATTTCAAAATTTTGAAGGTATCGCTTCACTTTGTACTTATTCTTACTGGTAATATCAGCCGAGCACAAAAGCATCAACGAATCTATATCCTCACCCGCTTCAAATAATAATCTTCTTACGGCACTGTCTGTGATATTCTCGTTCGTTAAACTAATGGGTCTTAGATGCAAAGCCACTAATTTTTGCACCATTTTCATTTTATCGTTCAAAGGCAATTTCAAACGAGTAAATATTTTCGGAACCATTCTAGCACCCACTGTTTCATGACCATGAAAGGTCCATCCATGCCCCTCTTCATACTGTTTAGTAGCTGGCTTTCCTATATCATGCAGAAGTGCAGCCCAGCGCAACCATAAGTCGTCTGTGTTTGCACTAATATTATCAATTACTTGAAGGGTATGATAAAAATTATCCTTGTGCCCCTTGCCATCAATATATTCTGCACCCTGCAATTCAACCATTTGAGGAAAAATGATGGATAGTAAACCTGATTGATATAATAAATCCCACCCAATGGAAGGCTTCTCACATAACATGATCTTATTCAGCTCATCGGTAATGCGTTCTTGTGAAACGATCTTTATTCGATCTGCCTGGGCTTTAATTGCCTCCAAGGTTTCAGGCACAATTATAAAATTCAATTGAGCAGCGAAACGAATAGCCCGCATCATTCTTAGTGGATCATCACTAAAGGTTTGTTCTGGGATCAATGGGGTTTTGATCAGTTTATCATCGATCGCTTTTAATCCCTCAAAGGGATCGATCAATGTTCCAAAGTCTGATTTATTGAGGCTAATGGCAAGTGCATTGATGGTAAAGTCGCGCCGATTTTGATCATCTTCCAAAGAACCGATTTCAACCCTAGGTTTTCTACTATCGGGTTGATAGCTCTCTTTGCGGGCACCTACAAATTCAATTTCAAATTCGGGTAACTTAATTTGAGCGGTACCAAAGTTTTTAAAATAAGCTACAGCCGGACGGGGTTCGAACAAATCCGCCACCCGATGTGCCAAAGCAATCCCATCGCCTAAGCAAACGATATCAGCGTCCTTGGTATTTCTACCAATAATCTTATCTCGAACAAATCCCCCAATTAAATAAGTGGGTAACTGCAATTCTTCCGCAGCAAATGCGATTTTATCGAAAATGGCTCTTTCTATGGTGGAACAAGGTATCTGCATCTGCTGCAAATGTAATAAGCTTTAAGCGCTAATCATGGGGCATTGAAGCCAATAACTGATCATTGGTAATTTTCATAGCGCAATTGAAATGGGTTTCTGGGCATGCTTTTTTGCCGTGAATTCCGCAGGGGCGGCAACTCAGGGGTTCTTTTATTTCCACAATATGGCTATTTGAGGAAAGTGGTCCATAGCCAAATGCCGGAATAGTAGAGCAGTAAATGGCGGTTACTGGCGCATTTACTGCAGATGCAAAATGCATCGGAGCTGAATCATTTACAAAATTCATCACAGCTTTTTCCATCAAAGCAGCCGATTCCAGGAATGTTAATTTCCCTGCCAATATGATACATGGATGGTCTGATAATGCATTTGCGATTTCTTTACATAGTGCATTGTCTGATGGTGCCCCCAACAAATAAATCGTATATTTTTTAGGAAGCACTTGCAAAAAAGAAATCCATTTACTAACTGGAAATTGTTTCGTAAACCAAACAGAAGCTGGTGCAATACAAACAAACGGCTCATTGGTATATGCTGCTATTGCTGCTTGATCAATTAATGAAGGATATAATTTAGGATTACTTGCTTTAACGTCCTCCTTAATTTCAAGTAGTTGAAAATTTCGTTCTACTTCATGTAAAGCAAGATCCCCTTTACTAAAAATGTGTTTGATCCGTTTCGTAAAAAATAAACTAAACGGATTTTTATCGAACCCTATCGTTTCTTTAGCACCTGACAATACAGTGATCAAACCCGTTGCAGCAAAGCGTTGTACGTTGATCACCTGATCATATTTATTTTGACGGATCTGGCAGATCACATTCCATAAATTGCTGTATTTGTCTTCTTTTTTTTGCCAGATCAACACTTCATGCAAAAAGGGATGCGCATTAAATAAAGATTCATTTCCCTTTCTAACCAAAATATCAATCACCGCATTGGGATATTGCAAATGCATATCCTCTAATAGCCCAGTAGCTAAAACTACATCCCCTATAAACGCGGTTTGAATGACTAGGATCTTTTGCATCCTGCAAAATTACTCAATAATTTTTGTTGGCTCAACATTACAACCTGCTTGCAATTATTCGTATTCTAGTTCATTGCTAAAAAACTCCCAATCAAATAAAATAAAACTGGAAGCAATTTTATTGAGTGTGAACAATGTTCCTTTTCGTTGTCTTCTTCTACGATTCAACTCTTTTGATCGAATGGTACTTTGATCAATCCCTAAATTCACTGTTGCTTGTAGAAAAGCCTTCATTTTTTCTAAAGGCACTTCTAATATTACCCTTGCCATATACTTGTTTGTTCTATTAAGTTGGCGAAAATTATCTACAAAAGCAAGTTTTACACATCCAATTTTTAATGTTTTTTTAAGACTCGTCAAGTGTTGCTCATTTCTAAGCTTTGAAACTTATGTTTGCAAAAAATTAAACATGTCATTACAAGCATTGATCCTAGAAGCATGGGATAATAGAGAACTATTGAAAGACAGTAAATATACCGATGCGGTTAGAGCAGTTATTGAAGAGGTTGACAAAGGCCGATTAAGAACCGCAGCTCCAACCGAGAA
>CAIYAG010000041.1 GCA_903924075.1 uncultured Bacteroidota bacterium
ATTAAATAATACTGCATTGATAATTCAATGCAGTATTAGTTTTTTTTACTGATCAGTAATTGGGCCAAGAAACACAGCTTGTGATCCTGTGCCGGTATAAAATCCTTTTAAAACAAGTGTATATGATTTACCTGCTGCAGCTTCAAAGTTTGGCAGTTGTGTAATAACTACATTGGTACCAGCAACAACTGCAGATACATTGAAAGGACCAGGATCAAATGCAGTATAGTTTGTATAGTTTGCTCCTGAATTGTCATGATCTAAATAAGTTCTTCCAGAGAAAAGTTTATTTGAGGAAGGACCCGCAACAATATCAATAGAAGAAGTTCCACTTACATAGTCAAGGAAGCGAATAAAAGTTTTACCCGCAGGTGGTAAACTACGATCGTCTTTGAAAATGTCTCCCTTTAAAAATGCTAAAGAATCATATAGGATAGTGGAATAATAGTTATTTGCACTTAAGCCAATAGATCCGTTTAAAAGAACAGTGGACGAACCAGTTAAGGTTATCGATAAAGCAGGTGTGGCAGAATTGATCTTCTGATAACTTGAAGCAGCGCCATAACCTACCCCTCCTACAATTAGTGCACCATTTCCATAAACATCCATTGCACCTGCATTGGGCGACAAATTAATTAAGCGAATATATGCGCTTGTTTCAGATACTGTTTTTTGACAAGAGACCGCAGCGGCAAAAATCAATAAAAGCGATAAAAAATTAAGTGACTTTTTCATTGTAAATATTTGCATTTTGAGACAACCAATATTACGCAAGTTCTTAAGATATGAGGCAATTATTTAATTAATTATTTGCCAAAATGGCAAAAAAAATCCCCGGTTAATACCGGGGATTCATATTCGATAAATTTTAAAATTATCCTACTGCTTCACTCTGCATGCTCTTAGAGCTCTTCTTTCTATCTTCTTCGTTCAACACTACTTTACGCATACGGATATTCTTAGGTGTAACTTCAATACACTCATCTTGCTGAATATATTCCATACACTCTTCTAATGTGAATTGCAATTTTGGAACGATACGAACACTGTCGTCACTTCCGCTTGCACGGTGGTTAGTCAGCTTTTTCATTTCCACTGCATTCACATTCAAATCGCCTGGCTTAATGTGCTCAGCAATAATTTGTCCTGCATAAACTTCTTCACCTGGCTCAATAAAGAATGATCCGCGATCTTGTAATTTATCGATCGAATAAGCAGTTGTTGTACCACCAAATTTTGCGATCAACACACCATTATTTCTTCCAGGAATTGGTCCTTTCCAAGGCTTATATTCAATAAAGCGGTGCGCCATTACAGCTTCACCAGCAGTGTTTGTAAGCATTTGAGAACGTAAACCGATCAATCCACGAGAAGGAATTTCAAATTCCAAGTGTTGCATTTCACCTTTGCTTTCCATGATCTGCATTTCACCTTTACGCTGGGTAACAAGATCGATCACTTTACCACTAAATTCAGCGGGTACATCTACTACCAAATTCTCATATGGTTCGTGTTTCTTACCGTCAATTTGTTTCACCAAAACCTGAGGATTACCAACAGTTAATTCGTAACCTTCACGGCGCATGGTTTCTACCAAGATCCCTAGGTGCAAGATACCACGACCAAATACTAAGAAACTATCCGCACTATCTGTATCTTCTACACGCAATGCCAAATTCTTTTCAGTTTCTTTCATCAAACGATCACGTAAGTGACGAGAGGTAACAAACTTTCCGTCTTTACCAAAGAATGGCGAGTTGTTAATGCTGAAAGTCATACTCATCGTAGGCTCATCTACACTGATCACCGGTAATGGTTCTGGGTTTTCAATATCAGCAATGGTATCACCAATATTAAAATCTTCTAATCCAACAACCGCACACAAATCGCCAGATAACACTTCTGCTACCTTACGTTTGCCCATTCCTTCAAACACGTATAATTCTTTTACTTTACATCTTTTGAAAGTGCCATCACCTTGAACTAATGCAATAGTCTGACCTTCTTTAATAAAACCGCGCGTTACTTTTCCAATCGCAATTCTACCCAAGAAAGAAGAATAATCTAAAGAAGTGATCTGCATTTGCAAGGTTCCTTCAGATATTTTTGGTTCTGGTACATACTTAATAATACCATCCATTAATGGAAGGATATCTTCAGTTTGTGTTAGTGTATCATTGAACCAACCGTTTTTACCGCTACCATAGAAAGTAGGGAAATTCAATTGCTCTTCAGTTGCATCAAGGTTAAAGAATAATTCAAATACTGAATCGTGCACTTCATCAGGACGACAGTTTGCTTTATCTACTTTATTGATTACAACAATCGGTTTAAGGTTAAGATGTAAGGCTTTCTGTAATACGAAACGTGTTTGAGGCATTGGTCCTTCAAAAGCATCCACCAATAGGATAACTCCATCAGCCATTTTCAAAACACGCTCAACTTCACCGCCAAAGTCAGAGTGACCTGGGGTATCAATTACATTTATTTTTACTCCGTTATAGGTAACAGCAGCATTTTTACTGAAGATGGTAATACCTCTTTCTCTTTCAAGATCGTTGCTATCCATGATCAGGTCGCCGGTATCCTGGTTGTCTCTAAATACCTTAGTAGTCTGTAAAATACGGTCTACTAATGTTGTTTTGCCATGATCTACGTGGGCGATGATAGCAATATTTCTTATTTCCATGTAAAATTTTAAGGCTGCAAAGGTACGGCTTTAAG
>CAIYAG010000042.1 GCA_903924075.1 uncultured Bacteroidota bacterium
ATTACTGCTTCTTGAAAGTATATGTTTACTTTCTTATCCACATTTTTAGGTATCGTATCTAAAGCATTATTTAAAATATTTTTCGCTTTTTTTAAATCATTGGTACTATTTATTTTATCTCCCAGTAAGAAATAAATTTCACCTCTACTGTTATAAAATTCAAAATCATCAGGATGCAATTTTATATAGGAAGAACAAGTAATGATAGCACTATCATATTTTCCTTCCCTACATAAATATTGTACTTTCCAACGATAGGGGGTTAAACTTTTCGGATAGATTGCAATGATGGAGTCTAGCGTAAAAAGCGCTTCTTTTAGATTATAGGTTGTGTCTTCATGCGTAATTTTTATAGTCCTGCCATAAATTTGTGCTAATGTGTATTCTCTTCTTTTTTGACTAGTATAGTTAAGTTTATTAAAAGTTTTTTTGAATAAATCAGTCCAAAATTGGAAAGGTACCTTATCGCTATTGTCAATAGCTGCAACCTGTTTCGTTTGACCTTTGCAATTGGTTAGGCAGCCCAATAAAAAAATGCAGATAAGTAGTCGTGATAGTTTTGAATTTATATAAGCCATTTCATAAAGATAGGTACAACGTTAAGTCTTGAATAAAGTTATCATAAAAGAACATAACTTATCTGAACCAGGCACTTCCAAATACAATATAATAGGCCCAGTTTTCGGGTCCTCTGGCAAAATCCATACCCATTCTTAATTTTAGTTTTCTTGCAATCAGGTAACGAAAACCAGTGCCGTAACTATAAGCCAATGTAGCATCAGAAAAGCTATTTGCGTCATTAAAAGCTTTACCCATCCCAGTATAAAAAACAGCACTCCAACGGTATACAAAATCCCATCTGAATTCTGCTTCTGTAACCAAACTGTTATTGCCCTGATACCTTGCTTTAGGAACGCCTCTTAAGTCTACACCTGGTAAAAGATAAAAAGGAGCATCACCTGCATGTTTCCCCAACAATCGGAAATTGCTTATAAAAATCGAGATTCAGATTGGCATAGCCGGAGATTGCTTTATATTTTAGTCCCCATTTAGTAATGGTACCCATACGTCCAACACCCAAGGCCCAACTATTATTCGCAGTATACATGGCTGCGCCGCCTGTTATATCAGGTGATACTGGAGTAAAAACTGCTTTTCCCTTGATGGTATCAATATAAGGTTTGTGTTTATTTATGAAAAGCGGGGCAATCAACCCACCAAAATTTCCTAAGGCAGGTTCTGTAATAATTGATGGAACAGGTACAAATCCATGCGCATCGATGATATAACTGCTGAGGTCAATTTTTCCATCAAGAGAATCTTTTAAAGACAATTTCTTTTTTTGAGCTTGAAGATTAGATAGGCTCAATAAAATTAATGCTGGAATAAAAACTCTTTTACACATAATGTTCGTTTATTGAAACATTGATTTCAATTAATTATCAGAATCATCGAGTTCACAAAGTTATTTAAAATCAGAATGAGTTGAATCTTTTAAGATTAGTAGAAGAATAGAAATATCACATTCTCAATTACTTAGAATCATTTGAATACAATTTTACCCATGAATTCGGTTATAAATACTAGAGCATTGTTGAAAATAATCATTACTTTGTCTTAAGAAGGAATTAATGAAGACAAAATTGAACATATTTAAATTTTTTAAAATTTTCCTGGTATCAGGTCTTTATCTTTCTTTTTTTGCAGTTCAACTTTTCTTCAATTTCGACCTTGCCAATTCTAGAAAAAGTAATTCAGAGAATGTTGCCTATCAAAATCTAGAAACTGGTTCCCAAGCCCATGCTTTTTATCAAAAGGCTTCTGTTTCTTCAAAAGCAAATATTCGCCTTAACAAAAGGTTTGAACCGAAGTCTTTTCCTGTTTGTATTGCTCCTGTAATTGAAATTGGCTTGTTCTATTATACTCCTAAGAAATTGGGACATTTCTATGAGCAAAGATTAATATCTAAGATTAAATTATCTACACTCCTAAGGGGGCCTCCTTCTATTGCTTAGTATTTAAAGCAATTTCATTTATCATTTAAAACTTATTTTATGGGTACTTTCTATATTAGAAAGTGCTGTTGGCTATTTGGTATAATTGTACTAATTCCATCAGCTTTTGTATG
>CAIYAG010000043.1 GCA_903924075.1 uncultured Bacteroidota bacterium
ACTTTTTAAAGTGAAAGCGCTCATAATAGCAATGACTGCAATACTTAGAAAATATTTCATGGTTGTGATTTTGATACAAGTAACGATTTATGGCAGAAAAGGTTGATTAAATTATGATAAATGGCTTTCGAATAAGGTAAAAATCCTCCTTTTACACGGTATAAGCAGCTGTAGCAACGCTTAATTTCACCCCATCCAGGGTTTCCAGGACCGAGCCAAGCGCTTCGATACTGGCTCCGGTAGTGGTTACATCGTCTACCAACAGCAGGTGTTTTTGAAGGATTTGGTTCGCGTTTTTTAATGCAAAAATTCCTTCCATATTTTCCCATCTGTGAATTCGATCCTGTGTAGTTTGACTGATCGAAAAAATAGTTCTTGAAATTATATTTTCATAAATAGGTTTATTCCATACTGATTGTATTCCGTTTGCAATAATGGCAGCTTGATTATATCCTCTTGATCTTAATTTTTTGGGATGCAATGGCATGGGGATGATGCCATCAATGGATGCAAATCTTTCTGATGTCATCAACTGATAGCCCATCATTCTCCCTAAAAAAAATCCCACTGAAGTATTTTGTTTGTATTTCAATTCTGCGATCAATAGTTGCATCAATGAATCTTTCGTGAAGTAATAGGCAGCCGCAGCAGCTTGCAAATGGAGTCTGCCATAAAAAGATCTTTCAACAGGGTTATTTGGGATGGTAAAAAAATTGGTGACTGGTAGTGCTGATAGACAAGGATAACATAGCACTGTATTCCGATCATTTAAATTGTTACCACAACCCACACAATAGTGAGGGAATAGCAATCTCGAAAAATCTTGAATTGTATTTTTGAATTCCAAATGCATCTACTAATATATCTAGTAGAAAACCAAAATGCAAGAAACTAAAATAATTGTTGGTACACTTCATCCACTTTTGATAAAGCCACTACTTGAATTTTATAGTTCTTAGGATCAAAACTTTTTTTGTTGTATTTAGAAACAATGATTTTTTCGAATCCTAATTTTTCTGCTTCTGCAATTCTTTGTTCTATTCTATTGACTGCTCTAATTTCTCCATTCAATCCAACTTCGCCAGCAAAGCAAATATGATTTGGAAGTGGCACATCTTCATAGGAAGAAAGCAATGCACAGATCACTGCAAGATCTATGGAAGGGTCTTCTATTTTGATCCCACCTGCAATATTTACGAATACATCTTTAGTGCCAAATTGGAAACCACCTTTCTTTTCAAGAACTGCCAATAAAAGTTGTAATCTTCTCAAATCAAATCCTGTAACGGTACGTTGGGGTGTACCGTAGACGCTTTGTGTAACAAGGGCTTGAACCTCTATCAATAATGGACGAATTCCTTCCAAAGTTGCAGCAATGGCACTACCACTTAATTGTTCTTCTCTTTGTGCGATCAAAATTTCTGAAGGATTAGAAACGATGCGCATTCCTTCGCCAGTCATTTCATAGATCCCCAATTCAGAAGTGCTACCGAATCTATTTTTTTGTGTTCTTAAGATGCGATAAGCATAATGTCTGTCACCTTCAAATTGAAGTACAGTATCAACTAAATGTTCTAAAACTTTTGGCCCCGCAATGGAACCATCTTTGGTAATATGACCAATTAAAAAAACTGGAGTACCAGTTTCTTTTGCAAATCGTTGAAATTCTCCTGCGCTTTCTCTGATCTGAGAAAC
>CAIYAG010000044.1 GCA_903924075.1 uncultured Bacteroidota bacterium
AATTTCTCTTTTAACAATCAAGTAACGGTTATGAGCAATCAGACAAGAGAAGGCAGAAATTAAAAAATATACACCACCACCATTTTTTACAAGACCAGCATATCCATCTTCCCTTCCCGATAAAGAATACAGCATAATCACTATTACATAAGTGATACCCACATGCATGATCGAATAAATCGGTTTCCAAAAAACCATGGTATTCAATAAAAGTACCATGACAGACAAAACCATATAGTAAGGAAGTGCTTCAGAAAGTGGTAAAACCCCACAAGAAAATGCACCAAGTCCTAAATTCAAAAACACCACCAAATTCAAGTGAACTAAGTGGTTCCATTTTCTTCGATTGCCAAACCAGAAAATCACATATGAAAAAGCAAAGCAAGCGATCCTAATAAACATGTACTCTACCCAGAGCGGTTTAGAGAATAAAAGGTCTAGCACCCAGAAAAGTGGCAGAGAGAAAAGGATTGTCCAAACGGCCACATTTGAATAAAATGTACCATTCTTATCCATCTCCTCCTGATACTGCTCAGGGGCAATATGTACGTAAGGAATTTTATGATAATTAATCATTTTTCAAAGGGTCCAACTAGTTCATCAATGAGTGGTGAATTTAAGTCCATTAAACCTAAACAGACCTCATTTTATTACCACTTTACTGACAATCGGCAAGTTGAGTTTTTAACTAAACGTATAAACTATCCCGAATATTAGAAATTCAAAAAAAAACTATCAAAATTTCTTCTCAAACCGTTTTTTTCTTTGATGGTTCGCAGAAAACACGGGATAAGCGGTACTGAATTTCATAGGGATGGTTCTAACTTCGGAAACTAGTAATTGCACAAATACTTAATTCAATTTTATGCAACCCATTCTTTCGATCGAGGGCATTTCAAAATCCTATGGCAGCATTCAAGCACTTCAAAATGTAAGTTATGAAGTGCCACAGGGTGCTGTATTCGGACTGCTCGGCCCCAATGGCAGTGGCAAAACCACCATGCTCAGCATTATCCTGGATATTTTAAAAGCAGACACAGGTTCATTCAATTGGTTTGGAAAACCAGGGTCGCCCGAAACCAGAAAAAGAATTGGTTCCTTACTAGAGACCCCCAATTTTTATCACTACCTCTCAGCAGTTGATAATCTTAAAATTACCAGTGCCATCAGTGGCAGGGGAAATGATCAATCGATCGATGAGGTTTTGAAGATCGTAAAGCTGTTTGAAAGTAAAAATAGTCGCTTCAGCACTTATAGCCTTGGCATGAAACAAAGACTTGCCATTGGTGCGGCCCTTTTGGGAAATCCGGAAGTACTTTTGTTTGATGAACCCACGAATGGCTTAGATCCGGTGGGTATCGCAGAGATCCGGGAACTGATCAAAGAGCTGGCAAAACAGGGAAAAACTATTATTATGGCGAGCCATTTGTTAGATGAGGTTGAAAAAGTTTGTACCCATGTTGCTATCATGAAACGTGGCAAACTTTTGGCTGCCGGACCCGTTGATGAAGTTTTAGCCAACGAAGACATTGTGGAACTAGCATCGGCAAATCCAATGAATTTGAAAACGGCAATGACAAATTTTCCTGGCTATAGTAGCATCAAAGAAAATGGAGAACTGATCCAATTGTATTTCCCGATTGGCAAAGCACCCATGGAAGATATCAACCGCTATTGCTTTGACAATGGGATCGTACTCCAACAATTAATCCTGAAAAAGAAAAGCCTCGAAGCTAAATTCTTTGAACTCACGAACGACTAACACTAAAAATATTCAGACATGTTTGCTTTAATAAAGATCGAGTGGTTGAAAATTAAAAAGTATCCCGCATTCTGGTGGATGCTTGGTATTGTAACACTTACTTATCCTGGAACCAATGCCATGTTCTATTATGGGTACATCAAATCAACTAGCGGAAAAGAAATGGCCAACAATGTGGCAAAAATGTTTCTCGGAAACCCTTTTGCATTTCCAGAAACTTGGCATACGGTAGCATTTATGTCTTCCTTTTTTGTGATCCTTCCTTCCATTTTGGTAATTATGCTGGTAACTAACGAATACAATTACAAAACGCATCGCCAGAACATTATTGATGGTTGGAGTAGAAATCAATTTGTATCAAGCAAATTGGCCGATGTAATCATCATTTCTCTGGTATCAACTTTAATGTATGCAGTTGTTGCAGCAGGTTTCGGATTTTATGCAGACCCCGATAACCTTAATCGATGGGCTGAGCAACTCCAATATATTCCACTCTTCTTAATTCAAACATTTGCCCAATTAACCATTGCTTTTTTAATGGGTTTCTTAATCAAAAAAGCTTTTATCGCTTTGGGCGTTTTTCTTTTCTATGATCTTATACTAGAAAAAATTGCAGTGCAATATTTAAGGTTTAATGCCCATGATACCGGACGTTTCTTACCATTAGAGATCTCGAATAGAATCATACCCTGGCCTTCTTTTACCAACCGTTTTGGTAAAGATGCAAAAGATTGGTACGACAAATCAGTTTCAGCTATTCCACAATTTTTAATTCTAACAATAATTCTTACAGCAGCCATTTGGGCATTCTGTTATTATTTGCATAAACGCAGAGATCTCTAAGGGTGTATCAATTCTTTAATTGCATCAGCAAGAAATGGGTATTGATATTGAAAGCCCGTGCCCTGTGTTTTAAAAGAATTCACTTTGGCACTTTTTAAAACTTCGATACTCATTTCACCTAATACCCACTCTAATAAAAAAGCGGGAACATGTATGGGAATATAAAACCTTCCCCGCATCGCCTTTGCAAGTGATAAGGTTAATTGTTTGTTTGTAACAGTATCAGGGGCAACTGCATTATATACTCCTTGCATGGCATCATCTGTCATTGCTTTTAGAAATAAATGGCAGAGGTCGTCTATATGGATCCAGCTTATGATTTGTTTCCCATTTCCCAAAATGGCCGCAAATCCTAAACGAATGGGCTTTTTAAATTCAACCAATGCACCGCCAGTATTACTCAACACAATTCCAAGCCTGAAAATGGTTAGGCGTTTCCCCAATGCTTTTACACCTTGAATTTTTTCTTCCCAGATTCTACAGGTCTCCCCTAAAAATTCAGTGTCGGCGGGTGCTTCTTCTGTAAATCCATTCTGTAAAGATTTCTGCGTGTCTGCGCCATACCATCCAATTCCAGAAGCACTATGAACCGATTGAATTTTATTAGGAATGGTTTGCATAGCATGTACCAATAAGGCGCCACTCTCAGCCCTGCTATTAACGATCTCTTCTTTTCTTTTTTTATTCCATCGCTTATCAGCTACACCCGCTCCAGCTAAATGAATGATATGATCGGCAGCTGCAAATGCTTCCGGATCAATATATTTTTTGTTGAGATCCCATTTAGCATGACGGATCCCTTTTGGCAATTGCGCCGCTGGTAATGGATTGCGAGAGAGAATAATAATATCATGACCATTCTCAATCAATATTTCTGACAACCTGGTACCAATCATACCAGTTCCTCCGGTGATAAGTATTGTGGACATGACTAATCAGGCTTTTTTCCATCCAAAAAAGTATTGATGGTAGAAATCTGTGTTTGATTGTTGGAATCCTTACCAACAGTTACTTTACTGTAAAAATTCTCTACAGAAGTAAGTGTGCTTCCAAACAATTCCATGTTTCTGCGTATATATGCTGGAACTGAATCGAACTCATTGTTCGGATCAGTAGTATTCATATTGAAAGAAAGGTTGCGCAATTTTTGAATGCGTTCTGCAGCTCTTCTTTTTTGTTCTTCAGCTTCATCAAGATATTCATCCTCCTGCGGAAATGCTGCTTGCACTGGCATCGCTTGCTTTGGTGCTTCAGGCACATAAGCTTCACGCATTACCAATTGCATTTCTTCCTCTACTTTTTCGATCAACTGAGGAGCAGGTGCTGGAGTAGGTATTGGTGCAGGTGCTACAACTACCTGTACAACTGGCGCTACTGCCTTTTCTATTACAGGTTCTTCTGTTACCGCATAAATATTACTAGGCTTGCTCAATCCACCAAAACGATTTACTACTGGTTGTGATGGTTGTTCAGTTACTGTAAATATATTCAGCTCTTCCAATTCTGTTTTTGCAACGGGAGTGGGTTCTGGTTCTGCTTCTTTCACAGGTTCAGCAACTGCAACTGTTTCAGGCAGATCAACACTCAATTCAAAATGCAACACTTCATTATCAATGACTGTTTCTGCAACTACTGGAGCATCTTCAGAATAGAATATGGTACTTGAATGCTCCACAGAAATGGTTACTGCTTCCACAACTGGCTCTTGCATATGTGGTTCAAAAGGATCTTTCACAACTTCTGCAACGGGTTGTTGCATAGGTACAGGAGCTGCAATTTTTTCTTCTTCACCCAAAACCATCACTATCTTTTCTTCCTTCGGCATTACCTGTTTTGCAGGTGTTGGTTTTGAGAATGGATCTTTGTGCTCAAATCCTGTGGCAATCAATGTGATCCCAATTTTCTTATCCAGTGTTGGATCATAGCCCATACCAACAATTACATCTGTGGCTTCGCCAGCCTGCATACGTAAATAATCATTGATCACTTCCACTTCATCCATCGTGCACTCATGATCGCCTTCTGCACTATTAATATTGATCAGGATCCATTTAGCTCCTTTAATATCATTATCATTCAACAATGGAGAAGACAATGCTTCTTCAATGGCACGCTGTGCCCTGTCTTCACCTTCAACTTCACTCTTACCCAGGATTGCTACACCACCATTCTTCATAACAGTGCACACATCGGCAAAGTCAACAATAATATGGCCGCGGCTGTTTATAATATCAGTGATACATTTAGCTGCAGTTGCCAACACATTATCTGCTTTACCAAATGCTTCTTTCATTTTAAGATTGCCATATTGCATGCGCAATTTATCGTTGCTGATCACCAGTAAAGTATCTACATAAGGTTTTAATTGACGGATCCCTTCTTCTGCTTGTTGCATTCTGCGCGGACCCTCAAAACCAAAAGGCGTAGTTACGATCCCAACCGTTAAGATTCCCAAATCTTTACAGATCTGTGAAATAATCGGCGCCCCACCAGTACCAGTACCACCGCCCATTCCAGCACAGATAAACGCCATCTTGGTATTTACTTCCAATATGCGTTTGATTTCTTCTAAAGATTCTTCGGTTGCTTTTTTACCAACTTCCGGATTAGCTCCAGCTCCAAGACCCTGCGTAAGATGTGGCCCGAGTTGAATTTTGTTTGGCACCCTGCTTTGTTCAATGGCTTTAGCATCTGTGTTACAGATAATAAAGTCAACGCCTTCGATGTCTTGGGCAAACATGAAATTAACTGCGTTACTTCCTCCTCCGCCAACACCAAGAACTTTGATGATGGAAGATTTTTGTTTTGGAAGATCAAAATGGATCATAAAATACGGTTTAATGGATTGGTTCTATTCTGTTCCTTGGGGGGTATTCTTACTTAACGAAAATTCGAAGACTTTATTTTATTATCTGATCTTCTTCTTCTTTAAACATATCAATTAGGTTGTTCTTGAATTTATCCCAGAACTTTTCTTTGCGCTGTGTGCTGTCGATTGCTGGTTCTGGAACTGGTGCAACTACTGTTTCCACAACAACTTTCGGATTGGTAAGTGTTGATGGAACATGAACTGGTTTGAATTTCTCAGCAAACTCTTTATAGTTGTGCTCATAATCGCTATACCCCTTCAAGATCAAACCAATACAAGTAGAATACATTGGCTTTTTCAACTCATCAATATGGTTAGGCGCTAAATGCTCGTTTGGCAAACCAATTCTTGCATTTAAACCTGTCGTATATTCTGTTAATTGTATCAGGTGTTTCAATTGAGATCCGCCACCAGTAAGGATCACACCGCCATTCAATGCACGGCTGTCTAATCCTACTTGCTTCAAATGATAGCTTACAAAATCCAAGATCTCACTCATACGCGCCTGAATGATCTGTGCTAAATTCTTTACACTGATCTCTTTTGCTGGCATACCTTTTAATCCTGGGATGGTGATGTATGCATTTGCTTTTGCTTCATCAGCCAAGGCACTTCCGAACTGCACTTTCATTGCTTCGGCCTGACTTTTCAAGACACCCAATCCTAAACGGATATCGTTCGTAATATTTTCACCACCGAAAGGTATAACTGCAGTATGTTTTAAGATGCCTTCATAAAAAACAGCTAAGTCAGACGTACCACCACCAATGTCTAAAATAGCCACCCCTGCTTCCATATCTATTTCACTCATTACTGCACTGGCAGATGCCAATGGCTGCAATACCAAGTCTTTCGTTTTTAATCCGCTTCTTTCAACCGCACGATTAATATTTCTGATGGCATTTCTATCACCTGTGATGATATGGAAATTTGCTCCCACTTTCACACCATTGAATCCAACTGGATCTTTGATGTTCTGAATATTATCTACATGAAAATCCTGCGGGATCACATCAATGATCTGATCGCCAGCCGGGATAAATGTTTTGCGCTGATTGTTGATGAGCTGATCGATCTCTGAAGACTGAATCTCATCATCTGGGTCCTGACGAACAATATCGCCCCTGGTTTGCAAGCTCTTAATATGGTGACCAGCAATCCCTACATATACTTCCGATATTTCTAAATCAGGATTGCTTTCGTAACAATTAGCCAGGGCCGCTTGTATGGCTTTGATCGTTTGATCGATATTTAATACTTGTCCATGTTGTACACCACTGCTCTTGGCTAAGCCAAAACCCAGGATCTCCAACTTGCCAAACTCGTTTTTTCTACCTGCGATTGCTGCTATCTTAGTTGTTCCAATATCCAGACCAACAATGATCGGTGATTCATTGTGACTCATATAGTTTCTGTTTTAATTATTCGTTAACGGTTTATTAATCCTTTTATTGTTTTTTTGCTAATATGTTTTCGGTTATTTGAGCATTCGCTGTTCCCCTTCTTACCGCCACCACTTGTTTATCAAAACGCACATCAAGTTTCTCATAGGTATTAATACCTTGCCCTACTAATGCCTGTTCATAAAACGCTTTTAGACGTTTGAATTTTTTATCCAATTGCTCTGCATCGCCCAATAAGATCAACTGATCACCAATAAGGGGCACCATTTCAAATTTCGATTCACCATTGATGTGTATTTGCGCGATCTGTGCAGTCCAAAATGAATCTGTATTGATATAAGTTGCCAGTTTTACGATCCCAAACAAAAGAATACTATCCGGTTTTGCTAAAGCGGCTTTTTCTGATGGGAAGTTTGTGAACACTGGTACACGGGCAGATAATTTATCGCTCAAAGGCAATCTCAAAGACGTGCTATCCACATAAAAACTACTGCCTCCATTTACAAATACTCGGGCAATCGGTTGGCGTTCCAACACTTTTACCTGCAACACTTGGTTATTATCAAAATACATTTCTGCATTCTTGATCCAGCTGTTTTTTTCCAACACAGTTTCAAAAGCACGCAGATTGATCTTACCTACTGGAGAGCCTTCCAGCTTCCCAGCCAAATTCAAAATCTCTAAGATCTCTTTCTCATCTAAAAACATATTCTGCGTAGCACCAGCAATTTCAACTTGTATACCCGCACACTTTTTCAAACTCTTTTGCATCATGGCCCCTCCAAATAATACCATGGTGCCCATGCCAATCAGTATCCAAACTGATTGAACAATGCGCTTCTTCCAAGGTATATTTTTCAGGTTCATTTTCATTTCAACAAGTCTTTTACAGGTAACACCAATGCATCAATATCTCCTGCACCCGCCATCACTACTAACGCGGGTTGATGTTTCGCGATCCATTCCAGCATCGCTGGTTTTTCTAAAATTTGTTTATTAGCCAGTTTCATTCTTTTCAAAAGCATCTCACTGGACACACCCTCCATGGGTAATTCCCTTGCAGGATAAATGGGCAAGAGGATCACTTCATCTGCCAGATCTAGGCTTTCTGCAAATGCATCAGCCAGGTCGTTGGTCCTGCTAAATAAATGCGGTTGAAATACCAATACCAATTTGCGATCTGTAAACAAGCTTCTAACCCCACTAATCAACGCACGTAATTCTTCGGGATGATGTGCATAATCATCGATCAATATATGGTCTTCGTTCTTGATAATATATTCGAACCTGCGCTTCACTCCTTTAAAATCTGCGATCGCCGCACGGATCCTGTCATCACTAATGGATAAATATTTTGCAACGGTGATCGCAGCAATGGCATTTTCAATATTATGCAAACCACCCATATGCAATTCAATGCCTGTTACAGTCCACGCTGTACTCACCGCATCAAAACGATAGCTTCCATTATTGGTTACCCTATTTTCTGCATGTACTGCAGCAGCGGGATCTTGATAATCGTAACTAAACTGATGTGCTGCTTTTAATTCACTGGCTCTTGATAAACCATATTTAGTAACCAAACAACCGCCGGGTTTTACTTTTTGAGAAAATTGCACAAACGCGTCTTCCACTGCTTCAGGGGTTCCATAAATATCTAAATGATCTGGATCCATCGAAGTGATCACTGCTACATCAGGAACTAATTTCAAAAAACTCCGATCGTATTCATCCGCTTCTACTACCACTACATTTCTTTCGCTGCTCCAGAAATTAGTTTGATAGTTTGCAGCAATACCTCCTAGAAAGGCATTACATCCATAACCAGAATGGCGCAACAAATGTGCGATCATGGTGGTAACAGTAGTTTTACCATGTGTTCC